>JAHQYN010000140.1 GCA_024421085.1 Acidimicrobiia bacterium | reverse complement strand
CTCGGCGCCGACGGCTCGAGTGCGACTTGGGCATCGACGCATTCCCGAGGATCGACGAGTTCCTCGCTGGGCTCGCGACGAGCGTCGGTTGGGACGAGGTTTCGGTGGACCGTCTGCGTCTGGTCGGCGAGGAGGCGGTAGCGAGTCTCATTGAAGCGAACGACCACGACGCGCGGCCCCGCCTTATCGTCATGGCGAGACCGGGCGCTCGTGTGGTCGAACTGGAATTCCTCGTCGTGCTCGGGGAGGGCAACCTCGAGGATCAGCTCGCCTATCTCGGTGAGCACACCGACACGCCTGAGCAGAGCGAGGTTTCACTCCGGTTGCTCCGGCACTTCGCGTCGTCAGTGCGCCACCGAAAGTACAGCGGGATCGATGTGGTTGCAGTCGAGGTGGAGCGCTCCGGCTGACGTATGCGGCACCCGGCTCCACCGGGCTATTCGAGTGCGGGATCCTCGCAGAAACTTGGAGCACGCTGCGGGTCGAATATGCGGGGGTGTTGGACGTATCCTGTGCCGGGGCGTTCAGTGTGCAGGTAGGCATCGATTGCGTCTGCGGTGGCGGCCGCGGCCACTGCGATGTATTCGTCGGTGGCGAACAGGGCGGCTTCTGAGGGGTTGGAAAGGTAGCCGTACTCGACCAGCGCGGTGGGGACCTCCGGACGGACGATCATTCCGTAGGCGTCGGTGCCTCTCGACGAAAGGACCCGCAGCACGCCTGCGCTGGCCGAGCGGCTCCATGAGACATTGTCGAAGGTCGCCAGCGCAGCGGTGATCTCTTCGTACAACAACCCGCCTAGGCGGGCGGAATCGGCACGGGCCAGGCTGACCGACTCAGATTGTATGAACACCTCGCTGCCGGGAAAGGTGCTGGTCGCCCAGGTGGGTGCGTTGTGGTGGATCGAGACCAGTGCCTCGACCCCCAGGTCGTCGGCGAGGAGCGAACGGACCGACAGCAGCGTCGGGTAACCGCCGGTGCGGGTGCTGACCGCGGAGATTCCGCGCCGGTTCAGTTCGTCGATGACCGCACGGGCGAGTGTGAGGTTCAAGTCGCGTTCTATCAGGCCGTTGGGTCCTACTGCGCCGGTGTCCACCGGCCCGCCGTGGCCCGGGTCGATCACCACCCGGGCACCGTTGATGAACACACCCCCGGACACCTCGGTGGTGTTCCCGCAAGGTGTGCGCACCAGGTAGCCCGAGTCAGTACGCCCGAGCACAGCGACCGGGATCCCCGTCGGTGTCACCAACCCGTCCGGCAGCTTGCCCTCGGGGCTCGGGTGGTCCGCTGCCGTGGAGGTGGTGGCTGGTGTTGTCGTCGTTGTGGTGTTGTCGTCGGCTGTGGTCCGGGGTGCCGCTGCTGTTGTGGCCTCCGGCACGACGGTGGTGTCAGGCTCGGCGGTGGTGTCGGGCACCGTCGTGGTGGTGGCGTGGTCTTCGGTGGCAGTGTCGGGTTTGGCCGTGTTGGTGTCGGGTTCGGTGGTGGTGTCGTCGGTTGTGGTTTGGGGTGCCGCTGTTGTGGTGGCGTCGTCTACGGCGGAAGTGTCGGGCACCGTCGGTGTGGGGTCGGGCTCGGTGGTGGTGTCGGGCACCGTCGTGGTGGTGGCGTGGTCTTCGGTGGCAGTGTCGGGTTTGGCTGTGTTGGTGTCGGGTTCGGTGGTGGTGTCGTCGGTTGTGGTTTGGGGTGCCGCTGTTGTGGTGGCGTCGTCTTCGGCGGTGGTGTCGGGCACCGTCGTTGTGGTGGCGTCGTCTTCGGTGGTGGTGTCGGGTTTGGCTGTGTTGGTGTCGGGTTCGGTGGTGGTGTCGTCGGTTGTGGTTTGGGGTGCCGCTGTTGTGGTGGCGTCGTCTTCGGTGGCAGTGTCGGGCTCGGTCGTCGTGGTGGCGGGCTCGGTGGTGGTGTCGGGACTGAGTTCGTCGCCTTCTCCGTCAGAGGTGCATGCGACAGCCGCAATGATCAGGACTACGACGAGAAGCAGGGTTCGTTGGCTGTTCACCGCAGCGAAGCCTAACCCCGACCACGTCCGAGCCGGGTGGGGAGGACCTTGCCCGACTGCGCTGCGGATTTCGTGTCGGGGTTGTTCAGACGAGTTGACCTTGCCAGAGTTCCCGGGCGAAGTCCTCCGCTCCGATCAAGTCGATGTTGTCGCTGGTGCGACGCGGCTTCGGTTCGAGGCAGGCAACGACTCGGCGGCCGACGCTGGGATGTTCCTCGGCGAGGGTGCGGAGGCCCTTGAGATGGTTGTTGTTGATTCTGGCGGTCGCCTTTGCCTCGATTGCAAGCCGCATGTCGCCCACAACGAAGTCGACCTCGATTCCGCTTGGTAGTCGCCAATAGGTCAGTTGCTCGTCGCGCTCCTGGTATGCGAGAAAAGCCGACAGCTCGTGGAACAGCCAATTCTCGAATGCCTTGCCGTAGGAGTCGGATCCCCGGTGCAGTTCACCTCGCCGCGCCAAGCGGTTCACGACCCCCACATCCTCGAAATAGAGCTTCGGAGCGCCGGCCAGGCGGCGCTTGGCCCGCCTTCTCCAGCGGGGCAACCAGCGAGCCAACAGCGTGTCCTCGAGGATGCCGAAGTACGATTTGACCGTGGGTGCCGACACGCCGCAGTCGCGGGCGACGTTCGAATAGTTGACGGGGGTGGTGTCGCTCAGCGCGGCTGCGTCGAGGAAGTCTGAGAAGGCGGGCAGGTTCCGCACCAGTCCCTCGGCGGCGACCTCCTCACGCAAATAGTCGGAGATGTAAGCCTCAAGCCGGCGGCTGTGCCTGTTCGACTCGTAGATCGAAGGCAAGCAACCGTGGTTGAGAATCCGGTCGAGATCGAACGACTCCCCGAGTTCACCAGCAGTCAGACCTCGCAGTTCGTAGCGTAGGGCGCGCCCACCGAGCAGGTTCGCCGCGCCGCGACGGAACTCGTCTGCCTTGAGCAGATCAACCCACACGGCGTTGGGGTACCGGTGTCGCAGCAGGGTGCTCTTGCCCGCCTGACGCGGTCCCCAAAGAAAGAATGTCTCCGCCCCAGGTTCGGGCAATGCCAGCAATCGTTGAAACATCAACTTTAGATTATCATGATAATCTAAAGTGCAACTTCACAGTTCCAGCTCAACGCCGACCGAGCACCGCAAGGGGTAGCACTACGCCCTCCGTCGGTCGCAACCAGCACTCATCCAAGATGCCTTCAACCATGTGCCGCGCAAGCACCACCACCAGAAACCAGCCCTACACATCTACACTATGCTCTGTCGCAACCACCGATAGAGCTTGCCACGTTACGCACCGGTGCAAATTGGTTGCTAGACGCAACAATCTTGAGCAGAAAGAGCCCGTGATCATGAACACCACGTTATTTCGCTTGCTTTTAGTGTCAGCAACATTGGTCGCCGCTGCAGCATCAGGAATAGAAACTGTCACACCGGATGCAGTCGGCGCGACGGAGGGTTCCGCGGATGCGGCCGACGATTCCACCGACACGGGCAAAGGCAAGGCAGTCACCGCTGGCTACTTGTATAGTTGCGGGATACGCCTCAATGACACAGCCGTGTGCTGGGGCGACAACGAACGCGGTCAGACTGATACGCCGTCCGGCGGGTTCAAGACGGTCAGCGCTGGCGACTCTCATAGTTGTGGGATACGCCTCAATGACAGAGCCGTCTGCTGGGGAAACAATTTCAACGGCGTGGCCGATGCGCCGTCCGGCGGGTTCAAGACGGTCAGCGCTGGTGCCTGGCATAGTTGTGGGATACGCCTTGATGACACAGCCGTGTGCTGGGGCGACAACCAATACGGTCAGGCGAGTGTGCCATCTGGCGGGTTCAAGACGGTCAGCGCTGGTGCCTGGCATAGTTGTGGGATACGCCTCAATGACAGAGCCGTGTGCTGGGGACGCAGCCGCTGGGGGCAGAGTGATGCGCCGTCCGGCGTGTTCAAAGCCATTGACGCTGGCGGCTCTCATAGTTGCGGGATACGCCTCAATGACAGAGCCGTGTGCTGGGGACCCAGCCGCTGGGGGCAGAGTGATGCGCCGTCCGGCGTGTTCAAGACGGTCAGCGCTGGCCGCTCTCATAGTTGCGGGGTACGCCTTGATGACACAGCCGTCTGCCGGGGCGACAACGAATACGGGCAGAGTGATGCGCCGTCCGGCGGGTTCAAGACGGTCAGCGCTGGCGACTCTCATAGTTGCGGGATACGCCTTGATGACACAGTCGTCTGCTGGGGCGACAACGAACATGGGCAGACTGACACGGCGTCTGCCGATTTCAAGTCGGGAGAAACAACTGGATACGGAGATGTCCACGCTCGCGAGTATTACGCCGACGCGGTGCAATGGGCGTTCGACAACTCGATCACGGGTGTTCACGGAGCCTGTTTCGCGCCCGGCGCGGCGGTGTCGCGTGGTGAGACCGCGGTATGGATCTATAACATGGAGAACCAGCCAGACATCGGTGCGCGGCATACGTATTCCGACATAACGGAGTTTGCGCAACACGATGCGGTCTCTTGGATGAGCAACGCCGGGATCACCACCGGCACATCACCTACCACTTTCGCGCCGAACGACAGATTGACCAGAGCCCAAGCGGCGGCGTTCCTGCATCGTCTCAAGGGTGAACCGTCCGCGTCGCCGCACAAGTTCAGCGACGTCGTGGCGGACTGGCAGCAAGACCCGGTGTCTTGGATGCTCGAGTCGGGCATCACCACCGGCACTTCACCCACCACGTTCGCGCCCGACGAAACCCTTACGAGAGCTGAACTCGTCACTTTCCTGTACCGCTACCAGAACACACCAACAATCACATTCGACCCCGACACGCCAACCTGCGACCCCACCGCGATCAATACCTGGGACCGCGGTGCCGTGGTCGCCGCGTGGGAGGCGGAGTTCGGGCGCACATTACCCGATCGGGGTTACACAGGCGACGTGGCGAACTGTGTAGCGGGAACCACCAGCCAGGAATTCCGCGACAGCGTGGTCCAGCGGGCGAATTGGTATCGCCGCATGGCCGGACTGACCACAGTCACCGAAAGGCCAGAGTACTCAGAGGCGGCTCAGCACGCCGCGCTGATCATGGCAGCAAACCAAAGAACCTCGCACCATCCAAGCGCAGACTGGGAATGCTACTCCGAAAAAGGTTATTCAGGAGCCAGCAACAGCAACCTCTACCTCGGTATATCCGGCGAACGGAGCATCGACGGGTACATCCGGGATCCCGGTTCGAACAACCACGCGGTGGGGCACCGCCAGTGGATTCTGAACCCGGAGGCGACGGAATTCGGTACCGGCGACACGCCCGCCAGCAATGCGCTGTGGGTAGCGCAAAGTAGAGAACGCGACCAGGGTTGGGTGGTACGCGATCCGCGGGGATTCGTGGCGTGGCCTCCATCTGGCTACGTCCCGTACACGTCGGTGTGGGGCCGATGGTCCTTCGAGGTGCCGGATCGTTTCGAAACCGCTGCCCAGGTCCTCGGCCGGCTCAACGCCGAGGGCCGAGGGTCCTTCGAGGTGCCGGATGGTTTCGACCCCGGGGCAACTGTGTATATGGCAGATGAATCCGGGCTCGTAGAGGTCGAGATAATCCACAACGGGGCCAACTCGATCGTGTGGGCGGTCGCCGGCGACACGAATTCCGCAAGGCATCCGAGGCCGCGCGACGGCGACCACTGCTACACGGTGACCATCTCCACCGAGCGCGGTGCCGATGATGCCGTCCAGGACCCCTACTCTTACGTGACCTGCGTGATCGACCCCGAGCCCGACTCCTGACCACACGCAGGGCATCGGTGGCTTCCATCGGTGGTTGCAAACTGGATGTACCCAAAACCACCCCCTCCGCTATCTCATCGACGCTCAACTGAGCCTCACGCATCGCCTCGATCCGCGACCGATCACCAAAACACAAACGCTGTGCCAAGTTAGAAACCTCCATCGGTTCGGTTGTTGACTCTTCACCGGCCATTATGGCCGACTTGTCGCAACCACCGATGGAGGCCGCCCACCTATTTGCGGGCACGCTAAACCGGCGCTTCGCGTTTGGGGTCGGGGCGGTGGGGTTCGGCGGTTGTACGCGGGGGTCCGGTCCTTGGTCGGTGATGTCAGTTGTGTTGGTGTGCCGGGGGGTGGCGGGTTTGGTTGCGTCGTTTGGACAGAGGTCGGGTCTGCCCTGGTGGAGGGGTGGGTTAGGGGCCGTTGGGTGGGTTGTTGGGGTTGATGATTTGGTAGCCGGTGTTGGTTTTGGTGACGGTGTAGCCGCGGTCGTGGATGTTGTGGTGGCATAGTGGGCAGGCTAGGCACATTTCGTCGATGTTTGTGTGTCCGCCTTGTTCCCAGGGTTTGATGTGATGTATTTCGCAGCGTTCGGGTCCGGTGGTGCAGCCTTTGCCTCGGCAGTGGCGGTCGCGGGCGATTATGGCTTTGGTTTGGGCTTCGGTGGCGTGTCGGTGGGTGCGTCCTACCCAGATGGGTTGTCCTTTGCCGTTGAACACGATCCCGGTGACCGCGGCGGTGCAGATGAGCCGTTCGAGCACGGTCTGCGGTGACGCTTCACCACCAACGATCTCCGCGACACCGGTCGGGTTGTCGCCGCGGAGGCGTTCGATGTCGGCTATGGCGATGAGCTGATGCCTGGTGCTGCCGGGCCCGCGACGCGCTGGGTTGGTCAACAACGCGACGAACGCGTCGGCCATGCGTTGCGGGACGGTGCGCACATCGTCAGGAGAACCGTCGCGGCCGCCGTCGCCGCGCCACAACCGGTCATACTCAACATCGATCGCTTTGCGTGCCTGTTGGTAGCTGACCGGGTCGAGTTTCGCGAACAGTATCCCCATGCCCTCATCGTCGACCCAATGCTTCAACGACCGGTCGCGGCGCTGCCGTT
>JAHQYN010000139.1 GCA_024421085.1 Acidimicrobiia bacterium | reverse complement strand
GGTGGGTGCGTCCCACCCAAAGGGGTTGTCCTTTGCCGTCAAACACGATCCCGGTGACCGCGGCGGTGCAGATGAGCCGTTCGAGCACGGTCTGCGGTAACGCTTCACCACCAACGATCTCAGCGACACCGGTGGGATCATCGCCGCGGAGGCGTTCGATGTCGGCTATGGCGATGAGCTGATGCCTAGTGCTGCCGGGCCCGCGACGCGCCGGGTTGGTCAACAACGCCACGAACGCGTCGGCCATGCGTTGCGGGACGGTGCGCACATCGTCGGGGGTGCCGTCGCGGCCGCCGTCGCCGCGCCACAGACGGTCATACTCAACGTCGATGGCCTTGCGTACCTGTTGGTAGCTGACCGGATCGAGCTTCGCGAACAGTATCCCCATGCCCTCATCGTCGACCCAATGCTTCAACGACCGGTCGCGGCGCTGCCGTTCATAGCGTTCGGTGCCGTTATCGGGCTGGTTGCGGTTCACCCACCGCCGCGACTGCTCTGTAAACGTATCAACCGAGGATTCCTCAGCAAGACCAGCCAGTTGATCGTTGACTTGCTGCGGCGAAGTCTTGACAGCCGCCCCCACAGCCACCCCAGCATGCTCTGTGGTGATCTTGCCTTCAGCCAACGACTCCGCCAACTTAGGCATCTCAACAAGCCCAGCAGCAGTCTTGGCGACCTTGTTCGCCGCCCGCGTCGACATGCGACCCGCCTCACGCAGCACCGTCTTGGAGTCCACCCCGCCATCATCAAGCGCCTCGATCTCGGTCGCGCAGCGTGCCTGCAACGCCCCCAACGCCGCCACCACCCGCCCAGCACCCGCAACCAGGCCTTCCAACTCGGCACGCGACAGCCCAGCAACCGTCACCCCCCGAACCTGCCGGATCATCGAATCGAACATGACCACAACCTAACAACAGGGTATGACACTACACAGAACACACCACCCGGACACGGCCCTACGCGTTCGAAGGTGGAGCCAGCGCGGATCTCCGAGGGGTCCCCCAGAATCAGCGCTGACCGCACCCTCACCCCGACCTGAAACGCGAAGCCCCCGAAATCGTCGTCAGTCGCGGCCACGCGGCTGCTGGGACTGGCGAGATGTCGGCCAGACTCGTTGGCCCAGGGGCACGGTCGATCCCGAACAGCCGCTTCGCGCTATCGGCGGAAACGATACGCACTCTGAAGGTTGAGCCACAGTTCCGAAGTGGTGCCGAGAGCTTCGGCAATAGCGCGGGCTGTCTCCGCGGTGATGAGTCCAGCCTGATCGTGGTATCAAGCACGAAGATCAAATTGAGGAGTGTTTGTGAACGGCTCCACAACTTGTGCTTGAATCAAGCGATCCCAATTCTCCCTGGTTGATTCTTTCTCGTACGTAAGAAACAGGTCACACTGGCGCACACCGGCTGACGCGAGGTGTACCGCGTCGGCGGACCTGACACCTCGGTTTCCTCTCCTTTTGGCGTCACGAATAATCGACCGTGCGTCGCGGGCAACTCTGACGGACACGTCTACAAGATTGATCGGTGATGCGGGAACCCAGAACTGATCTATCAGGTCCTCGCCACCAACTGAGTCATCGTTAGCTGGGCCCGTCGTAACGTACGCGACCTCTGCTATTGAGATCACCGACGTGTGTAACTCGATTCGATTCTCTCGAGCGTCGTGAAGTACTTGCTGAACCACGCCAGATCTGTTCGCTTCATCCGCCACATAGGCGATGAGCACGTTGGCATCGACATAAACCCTTCGCAGACTATTCTTCATCTCGCATACTTCTGACCAGGACTTCCGCTGGTAGATCACTGCGGAACGCTCCACGCGCCCTGAGATAACCGTCTGGGTCTCCCTCATCGACGCGATCCACCTTGGTCACCGCGCGGACAGAAAGGGGTGTGTCCGTATTCGCATCACGGGAGATCATGCCGGTCACATCGGCGACATGGCCCCACACATCTCGCATAGTGTCCTCAAGACCTGGTTCCAGGTAGCACTGGATCGCACTGTCAGTGGTCAACTCGTACAGGTTGAAACTCAGCTTCTTGCGTCGAGATAAGGTCTCGATTCGGCCGCGAACCGTCCCAAGCGCCGCAACGTCAGGTTCGGTCGCAGTTAAGGAAGCCACCGGCGTTTCGACGACGAGCCTCTCCGAGCCAGACTCAATCACGACGTGGTGCGATTCGTCAGCCAATTTCAACAGTTCGCTCATGCGCCGGTCGAGAGCAGAAACACGATCGACGTTGCCTTGCCGAACACGCCTCGCGACCTCGACATAGTTCTCGCACATGGCAGGTATCCGCTGCTCGGCTTCATCGTTTAGCGGAACGGCCCGGGCGAGTGCCCGGGCACTTCCATAATCGAGCCCTGCAAGCACCCACTGGACTTCGACATTGTGATCCTCCCTTAAGGCGTCAAGCACCTGCGAAAAGCGAGACAACGCGTCCGACAATGTTCCGATGGTGATCTCGCCGCCGAGACGGAATCTCACCTGATCTTTGGTCATACTCACGATAGTAGTTCGCTCGTCATGGAATGACTCAGCAAACATGCACTGAGGTTCAGGGGCGGAAGGTCAGGCCTCGGTAGCTGGGGGTGAAACCGGCGGACTCGAGTCGGGCGGCCCACGGTGTCTCACGCACGGCGATGCCGTCGACCCTGGAGATTTCCAGAGGCAGCCGCAACATCGGATACATGCCCGCAAACCCCCCTGCTATTCCCTCACCGCGGGCAATCTCGCGGGTCAGAATCCCGTCGCGGTCCAGCAGTTGCCGGGCCTGGGCGTAGGCGATCTCGGTCTGCGTCGGCGCTGGCTCCCGCATCGGGGCGACCAATGACCAGCGCCCCGCGCCTGTCGCCGGACCCTGCCGACCGGTGCCCATGGCAGGGGCGGGCCGTGGTCCACTCGACGCACATCCCGCAGAGACGCGAAATTGTTGTCGAAACTGCAGTGCATTCCTGTTCTAGACTGCGGGCATGGAGGAGTACGAGTCGCCGGAGTGGCACCCCGCTTTCGAGGAATACTGCGAGACGATCTACGAGCTCGAAGAAGACGACCTCGACGTGATCCAAGCGAGGATCGCCGACCGGCTCGAGGTGTCGCGTCCCTCGGTGTCGGAGATGGTCAAGCGGATGGAGGCCGAGGGCTTGATCGACATCGGCGAGAAGATCACCCTCACTCCGCGGGGCATGCACCTTGCCGAGACTGTTGTGCGTCGTCATCGTCTCGCCGAGCGGTTCCTGACCGACGTGCTCAACCTGACCTGGGCACAGGCCCACCAGGAGGCAGGCAAATGGGAGCACATCATCTCTCCCACCGTCGAGAGGGCCATGATGGACCTGCTCGATGAACCGACCACCTGCCCCCACGGCAACCCCATTCCGGGTTCGGGCTACGAGACACCCGATCTCGTGACGCTCAACACCATCGATGTCGGCGAGAGCCTCACCATCCGCCGCATCACCGAAGAACTCGAGTTCACCGAGGGAATGCTCGACTTCCTCGAGGAGTCCTCGATCGTGCCGGGTTCAACCGGTCGACTCAGCGCAAAGTCCCCGGACGGCACGTCCACAGTCGTCATCGACGGAACCCCCGTCGTCGTGGGTGGGTTCGCCTCGTCACGAATCCTGGTGAGCGCGGCCAACTGACCGGCGCGGCCCAACCAGTTCAAGCTCAAGCAAGTGTCACTGGTTGAGGTTGCGGAACTGCGCCAGCAACTCGTCGATGCGGTCCTGGGCCGCGGCCCAGGCGCTGCGCTGGGGCGGTTCGGCGGCCAACGCCTCCTGCGACAGGCGGAACTGACGATCCAGTTCGGTGAGCAGGTCCACGAGATTGTCGGGGAGTGCATCACCGGTGACGGGCGGGTCGTCGGGTTCGGAGGTCGCCTCAGGGTCTGACGGGTCGTCAGGATCAGCTGTTGTGGGAGGGTCAACGATGTCGTCGCCGTCCCCGGTGCCGGCATCTGGGCCTGCACCGTTCACGTCGCCCAAAGCAACGCCGACGACATCGGAGAAGTCTTCCCCTGGGAACAGCTGCTGCAGAGCCTCGTTGAGGTTGCGGCCGATACCGATCTGCTGGGTCTCACCGACGATCGCGGCGATCACGAACTCCAGATTCGGAACGCTCGTGCCTTCCGCGGAGACGTACAGCGAACGAACCCACAGAATCGAGTTGTCGATCGGCAGCATCACCAGATCGCTGAAATCAACTTGGGAGCCAGCCTGATCCAGCAGGGTGAGCTGGGTGGTGATCTCCTGGGTCTGGGCGATGCCTGAAGCCACCAGGACCGGGCCCGGCGCGTTCGAGTTGGTCAATTCATAGGTGACCAGACGAGAGGATCCGTCGGAGAGGGTCTCGCCCACCATGAAGGCCTCGAGCTCCTTGCGGTCGTCGTTCTCGTCGAACGGGACGAACGACCGCAGCGTCACGAACGACGGATCGTCCTCGCCGGGCAGCTGCAGCAGCGTGTAGTAGGGGCTGACCCGCTGCTCGCGGAAGGTGACAATGCCCTGCTCGTCGGTCGAGGACTCCACGGTCCCGCCAGCGGAGACCGATCGGCCCGGATCCTGCGCCACCGCCCAGCGTTCAGTGCCAACGAGCAGGCTCACCGGATTCTCGATCTGGTAGGTCGAGTACATGTTGGTCTGAACCCGGAACAAGTCTTGGGGGTACCGTAGATGTTGCTTCAACTCGTCGGGCATCTCCGAGAAATCGCTGAACAGGCTCGGGAAGGCCGACCTCCAGGCCTCGACGATGGGATCGTCCACCGGCATCACGTAGAACGCCACATCACCGTCGTAAGCGTTGACCACGGCCTTCACCGAGTTGCGCACATAGTTGAAGCGGGGACCGGCCAAGCCGCCGCTGCGCAGCCTGTCGTTCTCAGAGCGCTGCGAGTACGGGTAGTTGTCGGTCGTGGTGTAGGCGTCGATCACATAGTGGATGCGTCCGTCGAGGATCACCGGGTACACATCGCTGTCGTACTCGAGGAACGGGGCGAGCTTCTCCACCCGCTCACGCACGTCACGCACATAGATCACCCGGGTGTCGCTCTGGATGAAGTTGGATATCAGCGGCTCGATCTGACCGAAGCGCAGCGCGAATGCCAGCTGACGCACGATCCCGCCGATCCCGACCCCCGCCGAGCCCTCGTAGTTACCGAGGACATCGCCGCCGTCGTTGGCGACGTAGTCGACCTCGTCGACGGTCGTCCCCACCAGCGAGTAACCGCCCATGTCCTCGCCGTGGTAGATCTGCGGAACCGCGAACTCAAGATCGACCGCGTCGTTGACGTCGTTGGTAATCGTCGACACCAAGAAGTCTGGACGCCCCTCTCGAGTAGTCGCATTGGCGCTGGCCATGGCCAGGCCGTAGCCGTGGGTGACGCGGACATGCTGGCGCTCCCAGTTGGCGGTGTCCTCGCCCTTGAGCTCGCGGGCACCGAGGATCACCTGGCGCAGTTCACCGTCGACCACGTAGCGGTCTGTGTCGAGCGTCGGCTCGAGCGCTCCCGACTCGGGGATCGCATCCTGGCCCAGGAACCGGTAGAAGCCGCGTTCAGCCTGGAAGCGCTCAAAGGTCGGATGGACCGTGACCGGGTCGAGCACCCGCGCATTCTGCACAGTCACCGCGTTGTCGCGGATCTGTTGCGGTGAGAGGTTCTCGGAATATTCGAACGGTGCAACGACCATGTCGTCGAGTCCGAAGGCGCGCCGGGTGGCTTCGATGTTGCGCTCGGCGAACTGCTGCTCTCGGGCGGTCTCGTTGGGGTCGACCTGAAACCGCTGAACGAACGCCGGATAGATGCCGCCCACCACGACCGCCACGAACGCCCAGAGTCCGACGGCCAGCACCGGAAGGGTCCAGCCCCGTCGCCACAGGTTGACCACCAACAACACGACCGCGCACAACGAGATGGCGATCAGCAGCGACAGCGCAGGAAGCTGGGCATTGACGTCGGTGTAGAACGCTCCGTCAAGCACACCGCGGGTGGACGTCGTCAGCTCGTATCGGGCCAGCCAGTAGTCGAGTGCCTTGATGACTGCCAAGACCGCCAGGATCGCCGAGAGATGCACCTTCACGACAGGTTTGGCCCGTTCGCCGCCGATAACGCTGACCCGCACCGATCCGTTGAGGTAGTGCGAGATCGCGGTGACGATCAGAATGATCACGAAAGCGGCGAAGGCCCAGCCGACCAGATAGCTCAAGAACGGCAGTTCAAAGACGTAGAACCCGATGTCGGCGCCGAACTGGGGATCGGAGATCCCGAACTCCTTGCGGTTGACGAAGAGCAGCCATTGCTCCCAGCGGCTGGGCACCCCCGCCGCGGCGAGCAGCGCAAAGAAGAACGAAACGACCGTGCGCAACAGGAAGTAACGGCCCCCGACGGTGGTGTGGTACCGGGAGATCAACTCCTCTTCGGGCCCGGGGGGCCTTTGCTTGGGCGCGCTGCGATCGGAGATGAAGAGGTTCAGCCACATCAGCACGAAGAAGACCGCGCCGAATATCAGAGTCAGAACGATCTTGGCACCGAGCACCTGGCGCCATACCGAGGCACGGTTGAGCGCGTCGAACCACAGGTAGTCGGTGTAGAAGCTGGCCACTCCGCGCAGTGACAGCAGACCGATGACCAAGGCCGTCAAGACTGCGAGGGCGATGATTCGCCCGTTGCGACGCAAGCGTCCCCGTCGTGGGTTGAGAATGTCTTCGATATCAGCCATCGCTGAAAAGGCTAGCGGACAGAGGGCCTGACCAGAGCCTGTCCGGCCGAATCAGTCGCAGACCCGCCCCGATCCCGCTGCTGGTCGACGCGCCCCCGAACCGGCTGGGAGGGGGTGCCGGGCAGGATGCTGGTGGCGTGCTGGAAGACGCGCCCCCGAACCGGATCGTGCTGTGCGGAGGTCTCCCTGCGGCGTGCCGCCGTGTGCCTAGCGAACCGGATCGTGCTGTGCGGAGGTCTCCCTGCGGCGTGCCGCCGTGTGCCTAGCGAACCGG
>JAHQYN010000014.1 GCA_024421085.1 Acidimicrobiia bacterium | reverse complement strand
AGCGATTGGCTTACCCCCGCAGGTGCGGGGAGCACGGGTCACCGTCAGACGTCGCGGTCTGCGTAACGGGCTTACCCCCGCAGGTGCGGGGAGGACCGGGGGTTGATTAGGGCCAGGCTCGGCACCGCGGGCGTTCCCCGCCCGTCGGCGTACCCCCGCAGGTGCGGGGAGCACCGGGCCGGAGGATGGACCCGCCCCCCCGGTCAGGGCTTACCCCCGCAGGTGCGGGGAGCACGGGTCACCGTCAGACGTCGCGGTCTGCGTAACGGGCTTACCCCCGCAGGTGCGGGGAGCACGGGTCACCGTCAGACACCGCGGTCTGCGCAACGGGCTTACCCCCGCAGGTGCGGGGAGCACAACCAGAGCGACAGGCTCAACAAGCTCGACGGGGGCTTACCCCCGCAGGTGCGGGGAGCACCTCACCTCGATGGCAGCGACCGCAGCCCAGGCGGGCTTACCCCCGCAGGTGCGGGGAGCACGGGTAGGGGCGCAAGGCGAAAGGCACGGGGGGGGGCTTACCCCCGCAGGTGCGGGGAGCACCTAGATGTCGATGACGATGCGGTTGTCAACCAGGGCTTACCCCCGCAGGTGCGGGGAGCACTTGATCGCGTTGTCGGCCTCGAGCAGTTGGACCCAGGCTTACCCCCGCAGGTGCGGGGAGCACCGGAGTTCGTTCGATACCAGTTCACGCCGTTCGGGCTTACCCCCGCAGGTGCGGGGAGCACACAAAGACACCGAGGTTTGTAACGCCACGACCGGGCTTACCCCCGCAGGTGCGGGGAGCACTGCTCGTGGAGGTCCAACGCAGCGGACTGGATGGGCTTACCCCCGCAGGTGCGGGGAGCACCCGGTACGGGCCGCGGCGGCTTAGGCCCGTAGGGGCTTACCCCCGCAGGTGCGGGGAGCACGTGTCGAAGAGGTGCTCGACGACGACTGGGACCGGCTTACCCCCGCAGGTGCGGGGAGCACCCGTGGACCTCGACCAGCATCTCGCACCGCCGTGGCTTACCCCCGCAGGTGCGGGGAGCACTCGTGACTGCTCGGCCTTGTAGCCTTGCTTAGGGGCTTACCCCCGCAGGTGCGGGGAGCACGATGTGCGCATAGCGCAGACCAGGCTTGGCGCCGGCTTACCCCCGCAGGTGCGGGGAGCACTGATGCTCGGCTCGTAGCGTGCGAGCCATTGCAGGCTTACCCCCGCAGGTGCGGGGAGCACGGAATCCTTAGCGGGGCCGGGGCCGGGCAGACAGGCTTACCCCCGCAGGTGCGGGGAGCACTCCTTAGCCGAGAGCACGGTCACGCCCTCCCGAGGCTTACCCCCGCAGGTGCGGGGAGCACCGAGACTCCTAGCGCGACGCGCCTTCGATGCGCGGCTTACCCCCGCAGGTGCGGGGAGCACCCTAGCTCACGGTAGCGCTTGTCGGACTCTTGCGGCTTACCCCCGCAGGTGCGGGGAGCACGCCCATCTCATCGATCACCGGCACGAACCCATGGGCTTACCCCCGCAGGTGCGGGGAGCACCATCACCGCGTCGACAACGCCCTGAGCGACCCGGGCTTACCCCCGCAGGTGCGGGGAGCACCGTAGTCGTAGTCGGTGTCTCTACGGTAGGTGAGGCTTACCCCCGCAGGTGCGGGGAGCACCTCTCCCGCAGGCATCAGAACGGCTCCTCGTCGGGCTTACCCCCGCAGGTGCGGGGAGCACCGACAACCAAACCTTCATCTTCTCGATGTCCGCGGCTTACCCCCGCAGGTGCGGGGAGCACCGGGGCTGGTACTGCTGCTGAGGCGGCGCAGTCGGCTTACCCCCGCAGGTGCGGGGAGCACCGGCCCCTCCTTCCTGTCTGCACGAGCCCTGCGGGCTTACCCCCGCAGGTGCGGGGAGCACCTCACGAATCGACGAAAGGAGGTGAATCATGGAGGCTTACCCCCGCAGGTGCGGGGAGCACCTAACCCCTAGTCGCTGGTGCGGCACCGTCGGGGGCTTACCCCCGCAGGTGCGGGGAGCACATCTACCGTGGGGCCGCGCGGGCAAGATACCCGGGCTTACCCCCGCAGGTGCGGGGAGCACGACTGCTACCTGGTCCAGCGCGAAGTGCGCGCGGGCTTACCCCCGCAGGTGCGGGGAGCACCTCAGAGAACAGACCGGATCGTGGCCAAGCCCGGGCTTACCCCCGCAGGTGCGGGGAGCACCTACGAATACTGATCTAACCCCCTAGCCGATGGGGCTTACCCCCGCAGGTGCGGGGAGCACGGTGGGTGACCTGGCCGCTGACACGCTCAAGGTGGCTTACCCCCGCAGGTGCGGGGAGCACCACCAACATGACCGCTTGGTGGTACCGAGACCAGGCTTACCCCCGCAGGTGCGGGGAGCACCAGATGTCTGACGACGAACTGAAGGACGAGCGGGGCTTACCCCCGCAGGTGCGGGGAGCACCACGTCGATCACCATAGCAGCCGGTGACACGCGGGCTTACCCCCGCAGGTGCGGGGAGCACTCCGGCTACCTCGGTCAGCGTGCTGCTTCGGCAGGCTTACCCCCGCAGGTGCGGGGAGCACCTCTACTATCCGCCGACGAGCGACTCGGCCGAGGGCTTACCCCCGCAGGTGCGGGGAGCACTGCAGTTCGATGTGGCGGGGGCGACGATCAACGGGGTTACCCCCGCCGGGGCGGGGAGCACCGCCTACCACAGCAAACACCCCGCAGCGAATAAAGACTTCCCCCCGCAGGTGCGGGGAGCACCGCTTACCACAGCAGACACCGCGCAGCGAATAAGGCTTACCCCCGCAGGTGCGGGGAGCACCAGACAATCACTGTGCGCATCGGCACGTCTCAGGGCTTACCCCCGCAGGTGCGGGGAGCACCCAGCAGCGATCAACGCCGCGATCCCGAAGTTGGGCTTACCCCCGCAGGTGCGGGGAGCACGTCGATCCATCAGGATTTGACGGCGCGGCATCGGGCTTACCCCCGCAGGTGCGGGGAGCACGCGGACAAAGAGTCCGCCACCGAGATCCCGAAGGGCTTACCCCCGCAGGTGCGGGGAGCACGATCCAGATCAGATTACTCATGAGCGCCGTCCGGGCTTACCCCCGCAGGTGCGGGGAGCACTAGCCGATAGACCCGAGGATATGCGGGAGCTGAGGGCTTACCCCCGCAGGTGCGGGGAGCACGAACCGTCATGCGGATCGGCCGCGGGGACCAGAGGCTTACCCCCGCAGGTGCGGGGAGCACGCACATAGCGACCCCGTCGACGTCGCGGCGGAAGGCTTACCCCCGCAGGTGCGGGGAGCACCGGGACCAACCCACCGTTCGCCGCCACCCGCAGGGCTTACCCCCGCAGGTGTGGGGAGCACCATGTGACGCGTCGCGCCGACCACCCAGTCGAGGGCTTACCCCCGCAGGTGCGGGGAGCACCTGGCTGCACCACCCCGCAACCGATCCGCGATCGGCTTACCCCCGCAGGTGCGGGGAGCACCGCACCGGCGTGCAGGAGCCATTTCACAGCGCCGGCTTACCCCCGCAGGTGCGGGGAGCACTAACATACACAGCCATCATCTACTCTCTTTCTGGGCTTACCCCCGCAGGTGCGGGGAGCACCAGACAGTCACTGTGCGCATCTGCCTTCCTCAGGGCTTACCCCCGCAGGTGCGGGGAGCACCCACCACAAACATACCGGATTTGGATACCGGGAGGCTTACCCCCGCAGGTGCGGGGAGCACCCTCGCTGAACTGGTGGTTTAGGAGGGCGATGTTGCCACTCTAGGGGACTATTGGGTTGTCAAGATGCTGTGCTGGTAGAGCCACCAATTGGATCCCATCCATATCGACGATGTGTCGCCGGTCCGTGCCGTGGGATCGGATGCTGAAACCTTGCTCTGTATCGTCGGGATGAATCAGCAGCGCCCAACCTCCATGTGTTTCCTCTTCAACCACCGCCCAGAGCTTTTCGCGGACTCTCGCTGACACGCAGCCGACGAACACCCCAGCAGCGGGCTCAATCATCCACCTGGTCAGCGCATGCCGGACGTTGGGTGGAACCGCCGTCAGGATCATGGTTGCGTGCCCCGCCATAGTCAACCCGTTTCCGAGAAGTCGCCATAGTTAACCCCAGCCTGAATCGCTCCTCTCTCTGGCGACCACAAGTAGACGATCCCGTCGTCGTCGGTCTCGTACGTGCCGCTACGAGGCTGGCCGTCAGGATCAAGGACATGCTGCACATCACCGACGATTCGACGGGTAAGTTGAAATGCTCGCATCTCCTTTCTCATGGCTCGCCTAACAGATCCAGGCGGGTCGCTCTTGTTTGCGGAAGCGAAGGCCAAAGGAACGGCTACCTCCAGTTTGTAGAGGTCGGCGATGTCGTAGACGAACGAGTACTGGGAGCCGGTGTGGATGAAACCTAGGGCGGGAGATGCTCCAATGGCGACGAGGGTCGAGTGGACAATCCCATAGAGAAGGTGGTTCGCAGTCGTAAGCGCTTGGTTGACCGGATCGGACTGCTCGAAGTCCTGCGGATTGTAGGCCCTCTTGAAAGGTATCCCGTAACGCTGCGACATCTTTCTGTATGCGTGCTTGACGCGGTGGCCTTCCATACCACGAAGCTGATCTATCGTCTTGTCCGCCACAAGCGACTCATCGGTGAAGCGAAGGCCATACAGTCGTCTGGACACCTCGGCGCGTGTCTTGTCGTCGGCCCACTGCTTGGCCTGCAGGTGCAACCACTTCGTAGTCAGCGAGTTGTGGGCAATGGCTCCATGAAAATGCGCGCCCGCTTCCCCTGACAGGACGATCACCCCACCGTCCTTGAGTATCTGTGAAGATGCCGGTTGTGTGATGGAGGTACCTGGGCCGAGGAAAACAGCGGCGATGGAAGCGGTTGGAACGTAGACCCGCTCGACACCTCGTGTCTCGGACCGGAACACAGCATGGACTCCGTTGTCGTCCCTTTCGACCCTTACCCTGTTGAGGTAGACGAACGAAAGCTGGTCGCTGACCCGTGGCAACATTGCCAACGTGGGGCGGTTGAGCTTCTGAGGCAGTTTCGGCATCGAGTTGCCCTACCTGGCCTTTGCAACCGTCAACAAACCGCACCCCCATGCCTTGGCTCTACCGACGCCACTCTCGATTGCGAGTCGCAGTATGTCTGCGTCGGCTATCTCCGCTATGCCATCCACTCTCGTCGAGTAGATGGGCAGGCTTGGGTCTACGGAATTTCGGCGCAATCGCTTGGCGGGCTGACCGATCAGCATGGGTGTGTCCAAAGACAACAGACCGATTCTCCTGGAGCGGGAATCCCACCATTCGGAGTGTTGTGCAAACGGAATCGGAGTTTGGTCGTTTCGCCCCCGTGCTCGGCTGCTTCTGACAGGATTCACCATCACCCTGTATCTGACGATTTGTCCATTCCTGAGCGATTCAAGATGGTTGTCGATGTTCTTGTGCTCGTATGAGGCATAGCGTTCAGGGAGGGAACTGAAATCGGGTTCCATGGACGACTGTAGCAGGAGCGTCGGAGATTCTTTTGGTTCGACGCGCCACAACACACCGAATTCCTGTCTAGCTTGCGCCGCGGGTGTGTGCGGGAACAACCCCATGATCCTCCGGTGTATCGACTGGAGATTGCGCATGTCGTTGCGGCACTGCTGGGACTTCGGGTTCAAGGTGAGCATTGACAACGTGGTCATGGGACCATTCCCAACGATTCGTACAGGCGTTCGACTCCTTGCTGACCTCGACCAGCGCAAGACGAAGCAGGCAGTTCAAGCGGTTTCCTGACGACATGCCGGTCTAGGTGGTACAGACGACGCGGATCGAAAGTGTTCGGCATGTCTTGACGGATGGACGCGTCCAGTGGGTTGGTGCCTGCTGGCGCGGTCGTCTCCATTTGCACCTGGACCGTACCTTCGGTGATAGTGTCGTTTTCATCACCTGCTGCCCGGAAATAGTCAACGTCACTGACATACGTTCTGTCTGGGTTTCTGAGCAGGCTGGCCTCACAGAACACCTCTTCGGCTGACTTTTCGGTCACACATATCGGTATGCGCTCAGCGGGAGTGCAGCTTCGACGACCCAAATAAAGGGGCCGTGCAGGTTTCAGCAACGCCGCAAACACGTCGTCTGCGGCGATTCCGCCATCTGGAGGTTCGTATACTGCTAGGAACGCTGCGTCTACGAGATACCTGCGGTTCGTGACGACTGGGTTCTTGAGTTGTCGTCCTGTCTCGGCTGCCAACGCGTAACGCCCGGCGGTGCCAACTGTGTGAAAGTCGTTGAGCAGGCTGCCGGGACGGTCAGTTCGCACGGCGAACGTAGCGCCGTCCGCGAGGTCGCCTATCGGGTCGAGACGTCGCCGGCCGAGGGCGTTGGCGATGATACCGACTGTCGCCGACAGGGTTGGTGTGGCATCTGTGGGTCGCTCGTATATTCCTGGTGCGGGCCCGCCCCAGGATTGAAGCGGTCCGGTGAGGAGCATGACAACCCCGGTCACGACACAGCCGCCTCAACCGCCTGTTCAACCGTGCCGATTAGAGAGCCGAAGTTGTCGATCTGGCTGCCGAGACCCGGTAGATGAGCGAGATCTGACGACGCGACGGCGTACCAGGCACCGATGATGTCGTCATCACCGTAGAAGGCATTGGTCGCAGCCGCGTGCTCACCCAGCCGGGCGACGCTCTCCGCCATGAACCCGCCGCGTTTCCCGCTTTCAACGGGTGCTTCAAAGGCACTCGCCAACGACACTGGACGGGCGGCGCGCAGCGTGACCGCGATGAACTCTGGGCGTGTATGAGCGTTCGCTGTGTTCTGTTTCCCGGTCGGCTCAGCGAGCATGAACGCCCTCACGAATGCGCTTGCCGCCTCGGCTGTCGCGACCGCGGACCCGTCGAACGACTCTGCGAGCAACCCCAGCCCTACCGTGGCGTGCCGGTAGAACACTCCAGACGTGAACTCGTTGACGTTGATGTGGCCTGCGCCGGTCTCGTCGGCCTCGTCTTGGACCTCGTCGTCAACCGCGGTGAAGTAGTCAAGGTCAGGTGACGATGCGTGAGTGGTGAACGCATGAGCGACCTGCAGCGCACCGTCGACGTTCGACCCCGGCAAATCAGCGAGCATCCTCCCGCACAAGGCGATCACTGTGTTCTGCCTATGGAAGCCACCAAGCAGTTCATCCTTGAGTGCTTTGTTCGGTTTGAACTCGTCGGCGAGGATCGCATCGCGGTGTTTGGCGACAACCGCCGCGATGTCTCGTGCTGCCTCGCTGGTCGTGAACGTCAACTGGTCGCCCTGCAGCTCCCCGTCTGTGCCCACAGCGTCGTCGCTGTCGTCGTCGGTGCTGTTGACGACCTTGAGTTTGATGCCGGCCATACCGAACAGAACCGTCACCGCCTTGACTGCGTCGCCGTCGTCGAATGCGAACCCGCCGGTGAGCGTTTCACGCACGGCTTGCGGCAACCGGCGGGTTCGCAGCGCTTTGCCCATCTCGGTGTTGTCTTCGAGCCACAGGCGGGCTGCGCGTTTGGTGCACTGCGAGGAGATACGCGAACGGGTCGCTCCTCCAAACAGCATCGACTTTGGGGTGCCGATGTTGTCTCTGTTCAGGTTGGAGAACGGCACCCCGTGTAGGATGTGAACATCCAGGAATGCGTTGTTTATTTCAGCCATAGTGGCTCTTCCTTTCTGGGGTTTCCCCCACATTGGTTGGTTCGACATCTCTGACACGGTGGTAGTTGCGGTACCAGCGTCGCCTCACTCCAAGCGCCGCGTCTCCGCCTCTGGACAAGCGCTCCATGTCAAAGATCAGCCACGCCCAGTTGATGTTGATCCGTTGTCGGTCCGGGCAGATCTCGAGGGCGCGGGCGAGATGGTTCAAGCGCTCAGATACGGTCAAGCCGTCGCGGGTGATGTGTTCAAGAAGCCGCTCAGCGGACGTTTCGTTGACGCTCTGAGCGGACAATTGTCCAGCTAGCGACGACTGCGCCGACGTTTTGGTTTGCTCATCGCCTCTCCGCTGGGGGTGTTTGGTGTATTTGGCGCACATCGCGGCTACCCGCGCCCAAATCAGCGCCTTGTCGTCGTCGTCGGGCAACCACCCGCCAATGATCCACAGCGCGTCGCTGGCGATGTCGCCGTCAGGGCGAAGCGACCGGGTTAGCCGAGCTCTGGCACCGTTGTCTTTGCTGGTTCGGTCAAGCACGAACTCAATGAACTTCTCGGTCTTGGACATGGTCTTGGGTTGCTGTGTTGTCACGTCGTCTCCTGATTGTCGGCTGGACGGGTCCAGGCGGGTGCTTCGGGGCGTTCCCACAGTTCAATCCATTTGCGGCTCTCGACTATCACTGGCAAGGCACGGTGGTTACGGGCCGCTTGTTCTGTCACGTGGTCGAACCCCGCAAGCGCATGATCACGGATCCGGTCGCAGGTGTACTGCTGGTCCATGCCGTTGTTCACTGCGTCCCAGAAGTCTTGTTCGCAGCGTTTCCAGAACTCCGCGCGTGCAGATCTGTAGACGGCTGCTTTGTCCGCCGCCTTGGTGGGCATCTTGTCGGTAGTGTGCCAAACCTTCGCCACCTGGCGGGCCATCCGAGTCTCAGCGTCGTTCGCGATGCTCATAAAGGTCAGCGCGTCCAGCGCGGCGTTCAGGTCGAAAATGCGCAGCAGGTCTGGGGCGGTGCTGCGGTCCCACTCCAAGTTCTTCGACTTGTCGCCAAGGTGAGAAATCACAGCCCAAGAGAATTGTTCTTTGGCGTAGAGGTTGCTTTCTTCCTGCGCCCAATCCAGGATCTTGGTTTGCGCGTTGCGACGGCCCCGTTGTTTGGGGGCTGTTGTCAGCAACGCTTCGGATTCACGCCAGAAGGCTCTATGCATCTTCGGCTTGACCGGCTCTCGGTCTGGGTCCAGTACCAAATATGGGTCGTCGCAGAACAACTGTCGGTCAACACCTGGGCCTTCTGCAATGGTGAACCCTGTGATCTTGTCGCCCGCATCATTGGTCCGCAGCAACATGGTCTTGTCCTGACGTCCAGCGATCTGCTCCAACAAGCCTGCGCGTCCGTTGTGGGCGGCGACCGGGTTCGTCGGTACAGGTTGTTCCCAGAACGGTTCCCCAAAACCCGTATCGCCGCCTGGTGGCGGCACGAGGTGCCCGACCAACGTCTCGAACAAGGTCCGCCCGACTGGATGCACCGACATCGTGCCTCGCAGTGGACCGCCGACGAACTTGCCCTTCCCAGTATGGTCGGGATGCTTGGTGTGAAGGCCACCCCACGCATAGGTTCGCAGCACCAGCAACCGCTGAGCGGCTAGCACGAAGGGGATGTTGTCGGTATCGGCGTGCGGGCCAAGAACAGCGTTGTTCCCAGAAGCCCACTCCGCGACTGCTTTCGCGGCTTCGTGTTGGGCTACCTTGCCTAATGTCGGGTCCTGGGCGAACGGTGGAGCATCCTCGGGCCCTCCGATGAGCCAGAACCTGTCAACATGCTGCTCTAGGTAGCCGTGGACGGCGGACTCATCGAAACGACTTTGGTCGAACAATGTCGACTGTCGCTCAGCGAACAGGTAGTAGTCCTCGGCATCGTCGAGCCCACCTATTCGGTACACCATCGGAACCAACAAACGGAGCACCGTCTCTGCCAACCCGAAATCGCCGCCGGGCCAACCCGGCAGTTCCTGCGCTTTGGTCAGTGCTTCCCTGATGGACACGGCGGTGTCACCAATCGGTATCCAAGGATCGCGTACGAGGTTGAACTGAGTCATGCCGCGCGATGGTACTGGAGACCTAGTTCAATGTCAACCTCATCAATACAAAGTTTGAATTTTCCCAAACAACCTCTATAGTGATGACAGCACCCGCTCCCCGCAGCCGCGGGGGTAAGCCCTTTGTGTTGATGCACGAAAATCATGGTGCCGACCTTCTCCCCGCACCTGCGGGGGTTCCCGCTCCGCAGACCCGGATCATTTCCCGAACTTGCGGAAAGGGACACAGAACCAGTCTTCATCTCGCCTCCTTGTTGATGGTGAGCCCCGTCTCGTCGCTGATTCCTAGGCGGTACCCACCCGCGGAGGTTTCTCTGTCGGGCAGGATGACCGCGCCACCCACTGGGGTGCGACCCCACTTGTCGCCAAGAACTTCCAGTTCGCTCATCCAGTCCGACGCGGGGTACGAGACCGGGATCGCATCGTCGAACGCGGCACGGATTTGCTCAGGGGTAGGGGTAGAGGCCGGGTTGACAGGAATCGTTGACCCTCCCGCCAGCCTCAATCCGTCCGGTGTGCGGTCACCGGGTATTACCAGAACAGACAGCGCCCCGTAGCGCGTGCCTGGAGCCCGATCGTCTCCTAGTGGTCCGGTCAGTTGCTTGAGATTGGTGTTGTCCCATGGGTGAGGGATAGCCCAGTTCTCCGCGACGCTCTTGTCTTGATCTGCTCTGACTAGATGAGCGAGGATGGCCTCCTCTGCTTCGTCGGCGAGGTCGCTGTCGAACTCAAACCGGTCGCCGGTTTCGGCATCGGCCCGGTTCACAAGGTCTGGGACATCTCCGGGCACGTCGATGATCAGCTCGTCACCGTTGCCTGTCAGACAGTGGTGTGATCCCATCATGTCGGCCTTTGTGTAGATCGGTGAACTCACACGCGGCTTTCGGTCGGTGTTCAATGGCCATACGACTATGACCGGCACCTGCCATCCTTCGGGGTGTTCGCGATGACGCCAGACACGGCCTGCTCGCTGGATCAGCGCCGATACAGGGGCCGGATCGGTGATGAGAACGTCGAAGTCGACGTCGAAGGACTGTTCCACTACCTGGGTGGCTACCAGAACCATCCGCTCTGGCCGGTTGTCGGCGGCTGAGCCGAAGTTCCCCAGCATGGTTTCTGAACGTTCCCGTCGTGTTCCTTGCGGCATCCGCGAGTGGATGATCTCCACCGATTCTCCTGGGACCAGGGTCGGGTCAAGCAAACGGACCGCCTCGTAAGTCTCCTGGGCGGCTCTGACCGTGGACCTGACCACAAGCACGCATCCGTTCTCGGCTACCGCTAGTTGCGCGATCCGGTTCGTGAGGTTCCCGCCGGGGCATTCTTCGGTGCCGAACCGGACTTGCCATTTGGAACGCGGTTCGATTCGTGGGCTGTGTGACCAGCCGCCAGCGGTCCACGCGACCCACATGGGATATCCCATCTCAGGCACTGGATCGACTGGAGCCTTTCCGCCGGTCGCGCCTTTCTGGTACGCAGCCGTCAACTCGGCAATGCGTTTGTTGGGCATCGTCGCGGACAACACAACCACGGGCGTTCCAAGAGCTGCGAGCCACTCCAAAGCACGGGTCAGCAGCCACCGCATGTACGGGTCCAACGCGTGGGCCTCATCGACTATCAGACAACCAAGAGACGCTCCAAGAATCCGCACCGGCGAGTGCTTCGCTGTTAGCGCCCCAAGCAGTACCTGGTCGATGGTTCCGACGCCGTAGGAGGCCAGCATGGTCTTGCGGGTTCCCCGCATCCACCGGCTCGACGCTTTCACCGCCTCGAGGTCGTCGGAAACCGCGACGGCTTCGGGCTGGTCGTGCAGAATCGCTTGGGAATGGACTCTGCGAAGCGCCTCTGATCGGTCATCCGGTGTTGTCCGCTGGATGTAGTCGCCGATGCGTTGATGCAACCCTTCGGCGGTCGCGACGGTCGGCATCGCGAAGTAGAACCCGTGCCGACCCGACGCGCGCCCGAGTTTCTCAGCGGCTATCAAGGCCGCCTCAGTCTTGCCCTCACCTGTCGGGGCGCTGACAACGACGATGCCCGGACCGGTCGGGTTGAAATCATCATGGATGCTTTCTTGAAGCTTCGACCAACCGTGAGACGACGAACCGAACATGGTTTCTGGTGTTGGGGCTCGAAGCGGGGGCGGTGCTTGCAACCCGCAACCTCGGAGATGCTCCAGCGACAACTCCTTGGCCCCGTTGTAGTGACTCGCCCAGTCGTTGCCGCTTCCATCGAGCAGACGCGCCTGCTGCGCCTCGATGAACGGATGGAATGAGGCAATCCAGTCGGACAGCACAACCAACGACAACGTAACCGACGCCACGATCATCGGCATGGCTACAGCAGGCATGCCCTGGATTTGTGTGTCCAACACATTCCAGAGGTCCTGCCTAGCCCGTATCAACTCCGGTGGTGGCTGGTTGTCCACGAGCGCTGCGCCACCGCCGCGTTTAAGCCACTGCGTTTCGAGCGACTGGATCTCTCCGTGGTGCCCGCTGATGATCTGCGCCAACCGATAACGGTCCCGGTCTGTGTGTCCTTCAAGCTTGTCCCAAACGAGACAAGCACCGACCAGATCGTGTCTCCCAGCACCAAAGCGATCCTTGTGACCAGCAGCCCAAGTGGGGCACGCCTCTCGGCCGAAGTTCTGGAACCCACACGATGCTTTCCCTACGTCGTGCCAACCCGCCAGCACCTTCACCGTTTGTCGCCAGTCGTACAAAGACACCCCAGCTTCGCTGGAAACTGCCTCACGGAGCGTGTCAGGCACCAACACATCAACAACGGCCTCAGCTGCGGCTGCGGTGTCAAGAAGGTGCGCGATCAGCGGATACGGCTGATCCAAGCCCCTTGACTTACCCCAAAGAGAAGGCATGGGCGACTCAAGCATCGGGGTTCACCATTCCTTGACCGCCGACTCGTTCGAGTGTCGGGTTCAACACGATCGCGTCGGCAGTGGTGCCTTACCACGAGCGTCTTGCAGCATTTTCAGGGTCAAAGGCATCATTGATCTCGCTTTCGCGTCGTCCATCATTGACTATCGGCAACCTAGTGCAGGGGTGTGACACCCACACTTTCCACCGCCATCGTCGCAACTACCGCTCCCACCTCAGCGAGCGTCGCCGGAAATTCCACGGGACACGATGCGGACAGGGTCGCCTACGAGCTGGAACTCGGCGGCGTCTTCGAAGGTCGCTACAGACTCGATGCGCATCCTGGGGCACATCAAGTGGCGCGGCGGTGAGAAACGATAACGCCGACCAACCGACCGACACGGACGCAGCTCGCGGCGAAACGCCTCTCTTTGAGGCTGCCCATGGAGACGTGCATCTCGTCTTCAGGACCGATGCGGCCCGCCATCTGGATCTTGCGATCGTACCGATCAATCCAGAACCAAGAGACAGGATCAACTGCCGCCTCCGCCGAAAGACAGAGACCGCCCCGAAGGGCGGTCTCGACCCTACCGCCGAAGCGAATAGGGGTGGTGACCAAACCCTAACGTCGGGGGCACCAACCGTCAACACCATTCACCAAGTCGCGAGACCAACGGCCAACTCCCCCGGTGGTGACCAACGCGCTAGAACTCCGCGGCGATGGCGTCTTCGAAGGTCGCGCCGGACTCGATGAGCATCCGGTAGCGCATCACTTGGCGGGGGCGGTTGAAACCGAGAACGCCGACCAACCGGCCGGCGCGGCCGTAGATCGCCGCGAAGCGCCTCTCGGCGAGGCTGCCCGTGGCGATGTGCATCTCGTCGTCGGGACCGATGCGGCCCGCCATCTGGATCTTGCGGTCGTACTGATCAGACCAGAACCAGGGAACAGGCACGAAAGGCTCAGCCTCGCCGTCACCGACCAGCAGGCGACGGGCCGCATGCGCCCCCTGCGCAACCGCGTTGTCCCAATGCTCGACCCGCATCACCTCACCGAAACGTTGATTGGGCCAGCGGGCAACGTCGCCCGCAGCGGTCACTCCGGGAGCCGCCAGACAAGTGGCGTCACACACCACACCGTTGTCGATCCTCAACCCCGAACCCTCGAGCCACTCCGTGTTGGGAACCACCCCGATCCCGACCACGACCACATCGGCCTCGATCACACTGCCGTCGCTGAGCCGCACCCGCTCCACCCGGCCCTCGCCCTCGACCGCCTCGACACCCATACCGGTACGCAGGTCGACGCCGTGCTCACGGTGCAGTTCCGCACACACAGCGCCCATCGCATCGCCCAGCACCCGGCTCAAAGGCTGCGGCAGCGACTCGATCATCGTCACCTCGAGCCCCTGCGTACGGGCAGTGGCCGCCACCTCGGCACCAATAAACCCCGCACCCACGACGACCACCCGAACCGGGCCCGCGCCAAACGCAGCCCGGATCGCCAGCGAGTCGTCCAGGCTGCGCAGCACGAACACTCCGTCAAGCCCCTCAGAGCCCCGCAATGTGCGACAACGCGCACCCGTGGCGATCAACAGCCCGTCGACAACGAGCTCCTCACCGCCCCGATCTCCGGCCCCATCATCGAGATTCACGATCCCCAAGCGCCGAGACACCAGATCGAAGCTCGCAGCACGCACCCCCAGACGAAGGTCCAGGTCAAGGTCGTCGAGCTTGTCAGGCCGGGTCAACGCCAGACGGTCCTCACCCCAGTCGCCCGCGAGGAACTGCTTCGACAACGGCGGTCGGTCGTACGGAGCGTGCAGTTCGTCGCCGATCAGCGTGATCGGCCCATCGAAATCCTGACGCCGAAGAGCCTCGGCCGCCCGCAGCCCCGCCAGAGAAGCCCCGACGATGGTGACAGAGCGCCGCGTCATTGAAGCGCTACCGGCAGCACGCCCTCAATCTGCCCGTCAGCCCCAGGCCCGTCAGCCCCAGGCCCCTCAGCCCCAAGCCCCTCAGCCCTCAACTGATATGGCCTGCTTGGGGCAACGCTGCACACACTCATCGACTCGGACACGATCCTCCTCGCCGGGTTCTTCGTTGAGAACGTAGAGGAAGTCGTCGTCACGCACTTCAAAGATGTCGGGAGCGATCTGCATGCAGATGGCATTGCTCTCACAGAGGTCGAAGTCAACCACGATCTTCATGGGTCACCTTTCCTATTGGGTCGGAGGGAAACGGGTCACGGGGCAACTTAGCCCACCCAAGGCTCCGATGTGAACATCTGCTCCAACCAGCCCCACTTCCAGAACTCCCCCGCCGCCGTTAACGGCGATATCGCCCGGCGCGGTCCTCGCCGAGACAGCACGGCCAGCCGCAGGGCCGAGACAGCACTGCAGGCTCTAGGGCCGCGGACTTGAAGAGCGTTGGATGGGATCGTCAAGGAGTGAGCCAGAGCGCAGAAATCGGAAGGGCGTAGATGTTGTCGTCCAACCGGAAGGAGCGCTCACCGGTGTGCAGCACAACACCACACACGAAGTCATTGCCGATCTTGTCGCGAAGCCATTTCAGTTGACGGGCATCACGAACCGAGACGGTTTGCGCGGCCTTGACCTCCAAGGCAACCACCCGCCCGTCTGCTGCTTCGGCGATCAGGTCGATCTCATTGCGGTCACGATCTCGAAAATGATGGAGTCGAACGTCCCAGCCGAGCCAGCTGCACTGCCGCAGCAGTTCATTGGCCACGAAAGTCTCCACTAACGGACCCCGCGCCGGATCGGTCGGGCGGCTCAGCGATCCAGAATCCTTGCCGAGGAGATGGGCGGCCAGGCCGGTGTCGGCGATGTAGACCTTGGGATGCCGAACAATCTTGGCGGTGAGGCCACGCGACCAGGCCGGCAGCAGGTGGGCGAGGTAGACCATCTGCAAGTGGCTCAGGTAGTCGTCGGTGGTATTGCGGCTGCCCAGCCCAGCTTCATCATGGATGTGGGCAGCCACCAGTTCATTCGCAGTCCGAGCCGCCAGCAGGGACAGGATCTTCGGCAGATACTGTGCCTGACGAACCCCGGTGAACTCAGTGACATCCCGCTGAGCGACCGAGCGAACGTAGTTGCTGAACCAGTCACCACGCGCCACTTCGGGCAGCGCGACCACCTCGGGGAACCCGCCTCGACAGATCCGCTGCAGGTAGTCGTAGGGAGAGACTGGCGAGAGGTCCTGGCTCAGGAGTTGCTTCCGGTTGGTGAAGGCTTGCTTGAGGAACTTGTCGCGCCGGCCCTCAATCTCGCCCTGCGTGAAGGGCCATAGCTCCAAGAACACGGCTCGGCCTGCCAAGGACTCGGTCAACACCGGTGTCGTGAGGAAATCGGCCGAGCCGTTCAATAGAAACTGGCCTGGAGCACGGTTGTCATCTACGACCACCTTGATGGCGCGAACCAGCGGGTCACCGCCTCGCTGCACCTCGTCGAAAGCTCGCGGTGTCGGTCCCTGCAACGCCGCTGCCGCCGGATCGGCCAGAACCGCTTGGAGGTCTGGCTGACGGTCGAGCCGAACAAGCGTGCCAGCATCCCCCACGACTTTTCGCACTAGGGTGGTCTTTCCTGCCTGACGGGGGCCGGTCACCACTACAACACGAAAGTGCGACAGAGCTTCGCGAACCGGCTTCTCAAGGTGCCTCAGGCGCTCGTCGGTGGTCAAATTGCGGTCCCTTTCTTTGGTTGGTTCCGGGCCTGTGCATGTCTACTGCGCGAAACGTCGCATAGTCTACTGCGCGAAACGTCGCACGGGCTACTGCGCGAAACGTCGGCGTTCTGTCACTGCGGGGCAGGCGGTGCCGGATCGACCGTGGCCGACCGGGGCACCGTCGGGAACAGATCAGACTTCAGCGGCGCGAGAGTGCGGCGGGCTCAACTCCGACCGCTGCGGTCCACCACGATGTTGTAACGCTCGCGCACAGCAGCGTCGGCAACAGGGTCAACGTGGGACGGGAAATGCGACGACAGGACCTGCGCGGCGAATTCGTGGGCGACTTCCAGCGCGTCCTTGCCACCGGCGTCGACCCAGTCGTCGGGAGTGTCGCGGTCGCCGATGACCGGGTAGATGTACTCCTTCTGCATCAACTCGAGCGTCTGGGGCGAGCCGAGGAAATGACCCGGCCCGTTCACGACCTCCTCGATCAGGGCGGCCGAGAGCGTCTCGTCGTTGACCTCGATGCCCCTCACGGTGCGGTTGATCGAGCCCAGCATGTCGTTGTCGATCACCAGCGCCTCAAGCGAACAGCTCAGCAGGCTTCCGAGCATCCCCGCGCTCTCATAGACGAGATTGGCCCCCGCCTGGCCCGCCAGCACGACATTGATCCCCTTCTCGTAACCCGCCTGGTTGTCGGGCACTTTCGAGTCGGTCATCCCCGCCGCCACACCCGAGGGCAGCCCGATCCAGTTGACGACCTGCGCGGCAGCCGCGTTGAGCACCCCCTCCTCGCCGCTGCCTCCGCTCATCGCCCCGGTGCGGAGGTCCGAGACGAACGGCCACATCCCCATCACGCAGGGATGGCCGGGACTCATCAAGTTGACCGCGGTCAGCGCCGCGAGGCATTCAGCGAGCGCCTGGGCCAGCGATCCGGCCAACGCCGCGGGCGAAGTCGCCCCCGCCTGACCCGCGGACAACAGGTTGATAGGCATGCCCGACTCCACCTGGGCGACCATGCAGTTCGTCGACTCCTCAGCGAAACGCAGCGGCGGCACCACGAAGGTGTTGTTGGCCACGACGAAGGGCCGTTTGCGAAATGACCCCTCGCCGCCAGCCATAATGTCGTACATCTCGACGGTCTCATAGACGTGCGCCCGCTCGAACCACGAGGTGCCGACAGGCTTGCCGGTGCCGACCGTGGCGGCATAGGCAGTGTTGAGGTCAAGTTCGCGCGAGTCCTCCCGGTCACGGGCCACCACCGTGCGGACGAAGAAGTGGATGTTGTCGAGATGGTCAACCAGCCGGGCGCAGTTGTAGACATCCTGTGCGGTGCTGTGCCGGAAGGTGTTGGTCTGGTAGTCGTACATCAACACCGCAGCTCCGGCGGTCCCGAAATGGACCCGGTCACCACCGACCTCGATCGATCTGTCGTCGTCGAAGCCGTGCCAGGTCCATTCCTTGGCCGCGGTGGCAATGCCGTTCTCGACGAGTGCTCTCGGGTACAGAAGCCGACCTGAGTCGTCGAGGCTGCCGCCCGCGTCCACGACCACCTCCACGAACTCCGGAACCGGGGAACCCATGCCCACACGTTCCAGAAGGTCCAGCGCGGTGTCGTATACCTGCTGCATCTCCGAGTCGACCAGAGGCTTGAACTTCCCTCCGGGCAGCCCGGGCCGAACCGGGCGCGCATCCTCCTGCAGCGGCGCGGCACGTTCGGCTATGCGCCCGGCACGTCCGCCTGACCTTCTACGACGTGGCTCTTGGGTCATGGTGCGGTCACAGTCCCTTCGGTTCTGCTGATCCGACGACAAATCGGACGACAAGTTGGACGACCACTCGGACGACAAGTTGGACGACAAGTTGGACGACAAGTTGGACGACCACTTGGACGACCACTCGGACGACCACAGCGTGTGGCTGCGAAACTGTAACGCATCGACAGCCAGCTAGGCGCGCAGAGCGGAGTTGATCGGGTCATAAGCGGGTTCGGCCAGCACGGTTGCGGTCCTCGTCTCTCCGAGGAGTTCCAGTTCGAAGGTTGATCCGGGCGCTTCGAAGGCGGGGGCGACATACACGAAGGCCAGGCTCTTGTCGACCGTGTGACCCCAGGTTCCGCTCGTGGCGATCCCCATTACCTTCCCGTCCGGGCCGTATGCCCCCTCGTTGCCGCGCACGTCGTTGTCTGTGGCGTCGACTTCGCAGTATACGAGCACCATCGACAGCGGTTCGGTCTGCTCGGCACGCTCAACGGTGGCCTGCTTGCCGATGAAGTCACCGTCGAAGTCGACGAAACGCTCCAGGCGGGCCTCGATCGGGGTGATCTCCGTGGTGAGTTCGCTACCCCAAGCCTTGTAACCCTTCTCGATGCGCATGACGTTCATCGCGTAGGCGCCGAAGTGGACCATTCCGTGCGGCTCCCCGGAAGCTATGAGCGCGTCGTAGAGCTCGGCCATCCGTTCGATCGGACAGTGCAGCTCCCAACCGAGTTCACCCACATAGGAGACCCGCAGGGCTTTGCAGGGCACTCCCGCCACCTCGATCTGTCGCGCGGTCAACCAGCGGAACGACTCGTTGCTGAGGTCGGCGTCGGTCAGGGGTGCCAGCACCTCCCGGGCGCGTGGCCCGGTCACGGCCAACAGCCCCAGGGAGTCGGTGACGTCGGTGACGGTCACATCCTCTGTCGCCTCGATGTGCTGGTTCAGCCAGTCCAGGTCATGGGTGGTGCCGATGACCGCCGAATTGAGGTAGAAGCGGTCAGCAGCGAACCGGGTGATCGTCATCTCACACTCGATTCCGCCCAGCTCGGTGAGCATGTGCACCAGGCGGATACCACCGTCTCGGGCCGGGATCCTGTTGGCCGACAGTCGATCCAGCAGCGCCGCAGCATCAGCGCCCGCGACCTCGAACTTGGCGAAGGCGGTGAGATCGGCGATACCTACCCGTTGGCGAGTCCCGGTGACTTCACGAGCGACGAAGTCGAAGGCGTTGGACCGCCTGAACGAGTGCCGTTCGGGGTCGCCGAAGTACTGCGGACGCTCCCAGCCGTAGACCTCCTGCCATTGCGCTCCCAGGGCGTCGAGCCGACCGTAGATCGGGTTGACTTTCTGGCGCCGCGCCGCCGGGCGCTGCTCCCCGGGCAGGCGGACCTGATACATCTCGTGGTATTCGTCGATCGCCTTCTCAATGGCGAACACCGACTTGGGGCCGGTGTGGTCTCCGAAGCGGCGGGGATCCATGGCCCGCACGTTGATCTCCGTCTGACCATGCACGATCCATTGGGCGAGATACTTGCCTGCTCCGGGACCCTGGGTTATGCCGATGGAGGCACCGTTGCAGTGCCAGTAGTTGCGGAATCCCGGTGCCGGTCCCATGAGATAGCCGGAGTCGGGCGTATGGGTGATCGGACCCGAGACGATCTTCTTGATCCCCGCTTCGGACCACGAAGGGATCCGCAGCATGGCCAGTTCGAGACACTCGGCGATGTTGTCGATGTCGGGCGGTGTGAGATAGAAGTCGAGACCCCAGTCGATCCCCTCCACACCGTAGATCTGGGCGTTGGCCATCTCGTAGGGCCCGATCAGCAGCCCGTCGATCTCGCGGCGGTAGTAGCAGCTCGACCGAGGATCGCGGGTCACCGGCGGTTCGAAGCCGAGATTGCGCATCGACTCGAGCGGTTCGGTGATGACGTACTGGTGGATGACCGAGACGATCGGCACGTCGAGCCCGATCATCGCGCCCAACTGCGGGGCGTAGTGACCCGCGGCGTTGACCACATGTTCGCAGGTGATCGTGCCTTTCTCGGTGATGACCTGCCAGCGGCCGTCGGCCAGCTGTGCCATGTCGACCACACGGTTGTGGCGCTGGACCTCGCAGCCGAGTTGACGGGCGCCCTTGGCCATGGCGTTGGTGCATCCTGTGGGGTCGGTCCAGCCGTCGTGGGGCGTGTAGAAGCCGGTCTTCACGTCGGACAGATCTTCGAGCAGCGGGTTGAGCTCCTGCACCTGCTTCGGCCCGACGATGTGGGACTCGACGCCGATCTGGTTGAGCATGGCATGCACGTAACGGTGCCAGTCGACTTCTTCGTCGGTGCGTGCGAGGCGGACCGCCCCGCATCCGTGCCAGCCCGCGGAGAGGCCCGTCTCCTCCTCGATGTCGGGGTACAGGGCGATCGCGTCCTGATGGACCTTCGCCATGTTGAGATCGCCGATGAAATTGGGGATGAGGCCCGCGGCGTGCCAGGTGGACCCCGAGGTCAGTTCACCCTTCTCCACGAGGATCGTGTCGGTCCAGCCCTCATGGGCGAGGTGGTAGAGCAGGCCCACGCCCATGGCCCCGCCTCCGACGATGACGCAGCGCACCTCTTGGTTCATGCTCTCTCTCCTCTGTCTCGGCTATCTCGGCGGTTCAACGGCATCTCAGGATCCACCGGCTCTAATCGCAGCTACTGTTTCGGGCGTTGGTTCTGGGGATCGAACCAACTGCGGATCGAAGTGCTCACCGGTACCCGTCGGCCAGCGATGTTGGTCTCCCATGAACCGCTGTCGAGCCAGTCCTTGGTGACGGCTTCGCGGTGCTCGACGTAGCCCATGGCGCAGCAACGGTCCTCGGTGGCGCTCCACATCGACGACGATATTCGACCCACGACGACGCCGTCGCGATAGAGCGGCTCGTCGTGGTAGGTCAGCAGGTCCGGGTCTTCGATCCGCAACTGAATGAGTCGTTTGGTGCGCGGCTGCCGACGTTGCGCCTCCAGCGCGCTGCGCCCGTTGAAGTCGACCGGCTTGTCCCAGGCGATCGTGAATCCGAGTCCGGCTTCCAGCGGCGTGTCCTCGTCGGTGATGTCATGACCCCAGTGCCGCATCCCGGCCTCCAACCGCAGCGAGTTCATGGCGTGGTACCCGGCATGGACCAGCCCGTGGGACTTGCCCGCCTCGACCAGCGCGTCGTAAACGGCGACCGCGTCGGCGTTGGCGACGTACAGCTCCCAACCCAGGTCACCGACGTAGCTCATCCGCAGGGCGAACACCTCTGCGCCGCCGAGCCTGATGCGGCGCCCGGTGCCGAACTCGAAGCCGGCGTTCGACAAGTCGGCGTCGGTCAGACCCGACAACACGGCCCGGCTCTCAGGGCCCATCAGACCGATCATCGCCTGGTCATGGGTCACGTTGGTGAGTGTCACCCGCCTGTCTCGACAGGCCCGCCGCAACCAGGCCCAGTCCCGGGTCTCGCCAGCCGCTGCGGTGACTACGAAGAACTCGTCGTCGCCGATGCGGTTCACGGTCAGGTCGGCCTCGATTCCGCCCGCCCGGTTGCACCATTGCGTGTAGACCGCCTTGCCGATCGGCGCATCGATGTCGGCGACGCTAAGGGTGTTGAGCACCGCCAGCGCATCGGGGCCAACGACGGTGAACTTGGCGAACGAGGTCTGGTCGAACAGTCCTACCGACTCGCGGACTCCGAGGCATTCCTGCACCATGTTGTCGTGCCAGTTCTGTTTGCCGTAGGAGTACTCGTATTCACCGGCCTGGCCAGCGTTCGCGTACCAGTTGGGTCGTTCCCAACCGGCGGTCTCCCCGAACACGGCCCCAGCCGCCGCGATCCGGTCGTGCAGCGGCGACAGCCTCTGGCCCCGGGCGCTCTCATACTGTCGGAACGGCCAGTGCATGGCGTAGAGCAGGCCCAGACTCTCCGAGATCCTGTCTTTGAGATACCCGGTGTCTGCTTGGAACGGCTGCGCACGGCGGATGTCGACCGAGTTGAGGTCCATCGGAGGATGCCGGTCCGCTATCCAGTCGGCCAAGGCCCAGCCGACGCCTCCCGCTGACTGGATCCCCACGGAGTTGAAACCGGCGGCCACGAAACACCCGTCGACTTCGGGTGCCTCGCCCATGTAGTACACGCCGTCGGGGGTGAAGGCTTCGGGCCCGTTGAAGAACAGCTGGAGTCCGCACTCCCCCAGCGCGGGCACACGGTGAATGGCGCGTTCAAAGATCGGCCCGAGGTGTTCCCAGTCTTCGTCGAGGGTCCCGAAGGAGAAGTCGCGCGGTATCTGGTCGGTGCGCCAGACCTTGCCGCGGGGTTCGAAGAACCCGGCCATGAGCTTGCCGGTCTCCTCTTTGAAATAGGTGTAGTTGCCGGGGTCGCGCAGGGTCGGCGTGCCGATCTCCATGCCCTCGAGTGGTTCGGTGACGATGTAGAAGTGCTCGCATGCCTGAAGTGGGACGTTGACCCCGATCTGGGCGGCGAGGTGACGGGTCCACATTCCGGTGGCGAGAACGACGGTTTCGGTCTCGATCTCACCCTGTTCGGTGACCACCCCGCAGACCTTGCCGTCGGCAACCTTCAACTCGGTGACCGAGACGCCCTCGACGATCCTGGCCCCGCGGCTCTTGGCGCCTTTGGCCAGCGCCATGGTGGTGTCCACCGGCGAGGTCTGTCCGTCACGGGGGATGTACAGCGCGCCGACGAGGTCGTCGGTGTGCATCAGCGGCCACAGTTCGCTCGCTTCGTCGAGGTCGATCACCTGCGTCTCGACGCCGACGCCCTCGGCCATCGTGGCGCCGCGCAGGATCTCCTCCCAGCGCTGTTCGTTGTCGGCCACAGAGACGGAGCCGGGGGTTCGATAGCCGGTCGCCTGACCGGTCTCGTCTTCGAGCTCTTCGAACAGGCGCGCCGAGTAGGTCGCCAGCCTAGTCAACGAGTGCGTTGACTTGAGTTGCGACACCAGCCCCGCGGCATGCCAGGTGGTCCCGCAGGTGAGCGTGCCCTGTTCCAGCAGCACCACATCGCTGATGTCACGTCGGGTCAGATGGTAGGCAACAGAGCAGCCGACGATGCCCCCGCCGACCACAACGACTTCAGCCCGGTCCGGCAGCACCGGACCCGAACGCAACGAACGAGCCATGAGCCCCAAACACTACCGAACACAACCCGCGCAGGCGCGTCGATCCAGCAGGGTATTTTTTGGAGTTTTTTCGCTTGTCCAAGCCGGGGCGGTCGCCGGGTTTTGGCTGCGACAACGGGTGTCGTATTGTCGGGTCGATGAGTGAGACCGAACAGAGCCGACCAGATGATCCAGGCGGTGCCGCCGACCAGGAACCGGAGGTGTCTACGGAGCTGCGCAGCGCGCCGAAGTTCCACACTGACCGCAGCTATTACGGTGGTGCGCTCGAGCAGTGGATCACCAGGCGGTACCCGAACCGGACCGACGCGACCGTGACCAACATCGACATTCCGGTGTCCACCGGCTTCTCCAACGAGACCGTCTTCTTCGACGCCACATGGACCGAGGACCGAACCGAGCGCTCGGACCGCTTCGTGGCCCGCATCGAACCCGCCACAGGCGCCCTGTTCCCAGCTCAGAGCCCCCACTGCGGCGTCTCAGTCGAGGTGCAGTACCGGGCGATGGAGACGGTCGCGCGCCACTGCGACGCCCCAGTGCCCGAACTGCTCGGCTACGAGTCAGACCCCGCGGTCATCGGTCAACCCTTCTTCGTCATGGGACACACCGAGGGCCGGGTGCCCGCCGATCAGCCCCGCTACTCCGAGGAGGGATTCCTGGTCAACGAGGCAACACCGGCGCAGCGCCATCGCATGGTCGCCACGGGCCTGGAGGCAATGGCACAGATCCACTCGATCGACTGGCGCGACGCTGGCCTGGACTGGCTCGACGCCAGCGGGACCCAACAGCCCAGCACCCGCGTGCAGCTCGACCTCTACCGGGCGTCGACGACCCGTGAGTTGGCCGGCAGGGAACATCCGGTGCTCTCAGCAGCATTCGACTGGCTGATCGCCAATGATCCCGGCGACGAGCGGATCGGCCTGTCGTGGGGCGACAGCCGTCTGGGCAACATCTTGTGGCAGGACTATCGACCCGCCGCGGTGCTCGACTGGGAGGCGTGCGCCCTGTCACCGACCGAGGCGGACATCGGTTGGTGGCTGATGTTCGACCGGATGTCGTTCGACGACGTGGGGGCGGCCCGGATGGAGGGGTTCCCCACCCGGTCCGAGATGATCAGCATCTACGAGCAGGTCTCCGGCCGCGAGGTTCGCGCCCCGCACTACTGGGAGGTCTTCGGCGCGATGCGCTTCTGCGCGATCTTCATCGGTCTCGGCGACCGCTTGACCGATAGCGGCCTGATTGGAAAGGAACTGAATCCGGCAGTGAACAACATGGTGACCCAGGCCGTGGCCGACCTGCTCGGCATCGACAACCCGACACCGTCGAACATCGGCTGAGGGTCGGTCTCAGGCCACGTTGACCTCGTCGGTCGCAGCCTTCTCACTCACGACAGTGCTCGAACCGCCGGGTTTCATCGAGACGCCATAGAGGCAGTCGGCGATCTCCATCGTCCGTTTCTGGTGGCTCACCAGCACCAATTGCGCGTCGGCCCGGAACTCGTCGACCAGGTTCAAGAACCGGTGCAGGTTGACGTCGTCGAGTGCCACCTCGACTTCGTCGAGGACATAGAACGGTGAAGGTCGGCTCATGAACACCGCGAACAGGAACGCCAACGCGGTCAGCGTCCGCTCCCCGCCCGACAGCAGCGACAGCTTGCGAACGTTCTTGCCGCCGGGCCTGGCAACCACATCGATCCCGGTGTTGAGCAGATCGTCGGGGGCGCTGAGCCGGACTGATCCCTGGCCGCCCGGGAAGAGGGTCTCGAACAGCTTCTCGAAATTGCTGGAGACGTCGGCGAACGCGCTCGCGAAGATCGTCACGATGTCATCGTCGATCGAAGCGATGACCTTGGTCAGTTCACGCCGGGTCGTGGAGATGTCTGCGAGTTGGGCCTGCAGGAACTCGTGGCGCTCCTGGAGCTCCCGGCACTCCTCGGTGGCCAGCGGATTGACCGGGCCCATGATCTCGAGCTCGCTCTGCAACTGCTCTATGCGACGTGCCGGGTCGACCCCGTCGTCGAGCGGCGGGCGCGGAGCAGACACGGCCACATCGGGCACCACCTGGTGTTCGGCGCGCAGGGATTCAACGACGGCCTGGAGCTTGGTTCGCAGCTCTGCCCGTTCGACCGCGGCGGCGGCCGCGCGTTCGCGCAGACTCTCGAACCGTTGGTTGACGCCGGCCCGCTCAGCGCGCAGATCGCTGAGGCGCCCCACGAGTTGACGAGTCGTTTCGGACTGCTGCTCGTGTGCCCTGCGCGCCTCGCCGAGTCGGGTGTCGATGACGGCCTGCGAGGCCCCCAACCCGGCGGCCAACCTGTCGAGAACCGCGGCGCGACGGTCGAGGAATTCTCGCTGTTGGCCAGCGCGGGACCGCTCCATGACGTCGCGTTCGAGTCGGGCTTCGATCTCCGCTATGCGGGTCCGCAGGCCGTTCTCCCGCTCATTGACAGCGGCGGCGCGAACCTCCAATTCGGTGCGCAGCGCAACGGCTTCGTTGAGGCGTGACTCCGCGGCGGCGCGTGCTGCGGCGATGCGCTGGGCCTCGGCGCGCTGCTCGGACTCAGCAGCCTCGAGCAGTCCCTTGGCGCTCTCGAGTTCGTCTACGCGGCGGCGATCGTGCCCGAGGCGGCTGAGAAGTTCATCGAAGCCGCTGCGGAGGGTCTCGGACTCAGTGGCGGAGTCGCGGCGTTGCGCCTCGAGCCGCGCAGACCCCTGCAACGCGCCCTGGAGCGCCGAATCGAGCTCGGTGACCCGCGCGGCGCACTCTGTTGCGGCCTCAGCCCGGGCGGCCGTCTCGGCGCGCGCCTCGGCGACGCGTGCCGCGGTCTTCTGGCAGTCGACGCCTGCGACGACCACCCGTTCGCTTGCCTCGGTCAACGCCGCGGCGGTCGCGCCGGACCCGTTGCCGCCAAGGCGCCAGCCGTCGGGACCGATGAACTCTCCGGTGGGCGTGACGAACGAACCCGCAGGGTTCTCCAGCGCCCGGTCCACGGCGCTTCGCCAATCCCCCTCGATCATCTCGACGCCTCCGATCAGCGCGTCGAGCAGGGCATCGACGCCTTCCTCAGTGCCTCGGACATGGCCGCGCAGCCGGTTGCCGGCTGGTCCAGGGCCCCGACGCCGCCTGCCGCGCAGCCTCCAGCGCGCACCGCCCGCGCCCCTGCGGGCACCCGAAGACCCGCGGGCAGGCAATGCCCCCAGAGCCAGCACCGCGCCTGTCGACCCACTGGCGCGCAACGCCTCGAAGGCCGCACGGGCCGCGGCGGGGTCGCGCACGATGACCGAATTGAGCCCGGCACCGACAGCAGACTCGAAAGCCGTCTCGAAACCGGCATCGATCTCCACGATGTCGCGCAGCGTGCCGAGCACGCCGGAAACATGCGCCACCCGCTCGGCCCCGGCCTCACAGCGGGCTTCGTGCAGCGCCAAGGTGAGCGCTTCGGCCCGGGCCAACCAACGCTGCTGGGTCGCCTCGGCTTCGCTGTGGGCGGCGATCTCGGTGTCGAGCGTCTCCTGGGCCGCGGTCTGCGCCGTCTCGGCCCCGGCAAGTTCAGCAGAAACCCGAGCGTGCCGGGCGCGCAGCGCCTCGAGTTCGGTCCGCTGTTCGGCCATGCGCGAGTCGAGCGCAGCGTGCCGCTGTTCGAGTTGGTCCAGGCGCGTCTGGAGGCGCTCTTGTTCCCGGGTTCCCGTCTCGATCGCCCCTTGAAGTGCCGCCAGCTCACCGCGGGCTTCGGCAGCCTCGTTGCCCGAAGCTGACTCGGCTTGCGCCGCTTGTTGGTCGAGCGCCGCACGTTCGCCTGCCAGCTGCTGCTCGTCGGCTGTCCGGGTGACCAGATCGTCGCGGAGCTCTACTGCGGCGGTCTCGGCTTCGGCGAGGGCGAGCCGCAGGCGAGCCGCCCCCGCCCCCAGGGTGGGGCTGGCGCCCCCGGGCGGGGCGGGGAGCCGCAGGCGAGTCGCCTCCGCCTCGAGGTTGGCGATGACGCCCCGGTCGGTGGACGCGGACCGGTCGCGGTCGATGCCGCGGCGACGTTCGCCGACCAGCGCGGCCAGCCCGCGGGCACGTTCACGGGTGGACTCCAACTGCCGGAGAGTCTCGCCGAGGTCGCCTTCGGAGCTCTCGGAGAGCCGGCTCTCGGCCGCTGAGATCCTGTCGTCGAGGTCTGCCAGTTCAGCGGTGACGGACTGTTCTTGGAGATGGACCGGCGCCTCGGAGACAGCCTGCAGCTGCTCGCGCAGCCCAACGATCTGCCTCCCTTTGAGGTACAGGCGATGGGCTGCGAGCTCCTCCACGAGGTCGCCATGCAGGCGCGCCGCCTCGGCTTGCTTCTCGAGCGGGCGCAACTGGCGCCTCACCTCCCGGATGATGTCCTTCACCCTGGTGAGGTCGCTGTCGGACGTGGCGAGACGGCGTTCGGCGCGCTCCTTGCGCTTGCGGTACTTCAGTACCCCGGCGGCTTCCTCGATGATCTCCCGCCGTTGTTGGGGGCGGGAGGTCAGCACCGCGTCGATCTGCCCCTGGGAGACGATCACATGCTGTTGCCTTCCCACGCCGCCGTCGCTCAACAACTCCGACACGTCGATGAGTCTGCAACCGACGCCGTTGATGGCGTACTCGGACTCTCCGCTCCGAAACAGTGTGCGGCTGATCCTCACCTCGTTGAACTCGATCGGCAGCGTCGCTGAGTGGTTGTCGATCGTCAAGGAGACCTCGGCTCGGCCCAGGGCCGGTTTCTCGCTGGTGCCGGCGAAGATGACATCGTCCATCTTGGAGGATCGCAGGGCGTTGGGTGCCTGTGATCCCAGCACCCAGGCAATCGCATCGACAACGTTTGACTTGCCGCTGCCGTTGGGCCCGACGATCACGTTGACGCCCGGTTCAAGGTCTATCGAGGTCGCGTCGGCGAACGACTTGAATCCTTTCAGTGCGAGGTTCTTGAGATGCATCGGACCCGAAACTATCAGCCCGAATCACACGGATGAGACTTCACACCTGTGTGTCACAGAAGTAGGTCCAGGTGCCGCGGAACTTGACCCGACGTATCGGCAGGCGGGACCTGGCGCTGAGTTCACCGTGGCGCCCCCATACCATCAAGTGGCTGCCGTACTCGCCGGGATTGCCCGACACGTCGATGAACTCCCGCTCGGGAAGCGACGTGCCGCGGTGCTTGATGGCGTCGTGGAGGGTTCCTACCAGCGCCCGGTGAAGCCGCCTGATCTCCTGGCTGGTCAACGAGTCGCTCATGCGATTGTGACGAAGCCCGGCGTGGAACAGGATCTCATCGGCGTAGATGTTGCCGATCCCGACGACGAAGGCCGGGTCGGTGAGCAGGGTCTTCAAGCGGACCCGGCGCGCCAGCAGGCTGCGGCCGAAGGTCGTCCAGGTGACCGGTTGAGACACCGGGTCGAGCCCGAGGGTCTCGAGGTCCGGCAGTTCAGCGGCGATCGAGTCGTTGGCGACGACGAACATCTCAGACGTGCCGTCCTTGTCGAGCAGGCGCAACTGGCCGTGCCGGGTGAAGGTGATGACCACCTCGGTGACGCGGTCGACCTCCGCCTTGTTGGCGGTGCGGCGCAACGACCCGCTCGAGCCCAGGTCGACGACCATGGTCGTCTCGTTGTCGAAGCCGACAGCGAGGCGCAGCCCCAGACGGGTCACCGTCTCGATCTTGTTGCCGACGAGCCGGGAAGTGAACGCCTTGCGGGTCCGGTACCGCTTCAGCACCTTCATGCTCGAAGCCTCCGCAGACTTGACCTTCTCGCCGACGATGTCGCGCTCAAGGTCGCGGCGGACCGTCTCGACTTCCGGCAGTTCAAACATCTCTTGCTCCATCCTGGTATGAGCGGGTCTCCCACGCGGCGCGGGCCGCCCGCCGTTGCGCTTGCTTGATCGTGGTGCCCTCCCCGGCACCACAGACTTCCCCGTCGATCCTCACCGTGGCCCGGTACAGCCGACTGTGCTGCGGACCCGTCGGGATGACTTCGTAGACCGGGGAGGCCAGCCGGCCGCGCACAGCCGACTCCTGCAGCAGAGTCTTGTAGTCTCGCGCCCCGGGACGGCTCGCCGCATCGTTGATGCGATCACCGAGCTGAACGAGAATGAACTCGCGGGCAGAATCGAGGCCCCCGTCGATGTAGACCGCTCCGACAACGGCTTCGAACGCGTCGGAGACTATCGACGGCTTGGTGCGACCGCCGGTGCGCTCCTCCCCCTTGCCGAGGCGAAGATACGCGCCCAAGTCGAGACCCACCGCCACCTCGGCGAGCGTGTCGGCGTTCACCACCGCGGCCCTCGCCTTGGCCAGATGCCCCTCGGGAAGGTCGGGGAACCGACGGTAGAGAAAATCGGCGACGACCAGACCGAGGACCGCGTCGCCGAGCAGCTCCAGCCGTTCGTTGCTGGGCTCATCGTCATGCTCGGCGCACCACGAACGGTGCGTGACCGCCAACTCGAGTTGATGGGGATCGCCGAACCGGTGCCCCAGTCGGTCCTCCAACGCAGACAGCGACGCAGTGCTCAGCGCCTCAACCCAGCTTTGCGGCGACGTAATCGACGGCGTCGCGGACGGTTCGGAGATCCTCCAGGTCCTCGTCCTCGATACGGAATCCAAACGAGCGCTCCGCCAGCTCCTCCTCGAGCGCTTCGACGAGCTCGATCAGGGCCAGCGAGTCGGCGTTGAGATCATCGGCGAAGGCGTCGCCCTCTTTGATCGTCAACGGCTCAACTTCAAGGATATCGGCGAGCTGGTCCCTGACGAGTGCGAGTATCTGCTCGCGGCTCATGGGGGACTGCTCCACATGCGTTTCTGCGGGCAACTGCACCCTCCCTAGTCACCAAGAAACTCCGATGCTACCGGAAGTCTGGGCCTGTGCCACTCTGCGAACCGAAATCAACCAAAATATAATGGATTTCGTCATTGCTGGTGGGCCGCCGCCAAGAGATGCTCGACCATCTTGACCTCGACCATCTCCGCGGCGACACGCACTGCGTTGGTCATGGCGTCGGCGCCGCTCGATCCGTGCGAGATGACGCACACCCCCTTGACACCGAGCAGCAGCGCTCCGCCCGTCGAGTCGGGATGCAGCTCAGCGACCATCGAATCGAGCGGCCCGGCCAGCAATTCGCCCGCTCGCCTGCTCTGTGCGTCGGTGTCGATAGCGCTCAGCAGCCGGCCGAGCAGCGCCGACATCGCACCCTCGAGGGTCTTGAGGGTGACGTTGCCGGTGAACCCGTCGGTCACCACCACATCGACGTCGTCGGTCATCACGTCGCGGCCCTCCACGTTGCCGATCCACTCGGCGCCGCTCGACGCCGCCCAGGCGGGGCGGTCCAGCAGTTCAAAGCAGTCCTTGACGAACTTGTTGCCCTTGCCGGCCTCCTCGCCGATCGACAGCAGCCCGACTCTGGGGCGCTCGATCTTGAAACGGTCACGGGCATAGATGCAGCCCATCTGCGCGAACTCGACGAGCGGCCCCCGCCCGCACCGCCAGCGGCCCGCGCGGGGGGCGCCCCTGCGAAAAGCGCCCGCGGCAGGACACCCACCCCGGGGCCGCCCACCCCGGGAGCCACTCCGGGCGACACTCCGCGTTCGCGCCGGCATCCAGCAGGGTGGTGTGGGTGCTGTGGGGCACCGGCACGGGGATGGCGATCGCTGGCCGGCTGATCCCGCGGATCCGGCCCAGGCGTAGCAGTGCCGAGGCCATCGCCGCACCGGTGTTGCCCGCCGAGACCATCGCCGAGGCGCGACCCTCGCGAACCGCTCCCGCAGCGCGCACCAGCGACGAGTCGCGCATTCGGCGGACGCTGGTGCCCGGCTCGGCGTCCATGGCGATCACCTCGCTGGCCTCGATTACCTCGAGGCCGCCGGTGTCGCCGAACTCCGCTGACCTGCCGACCAGGACCACCGGTATGCCCAGCTCCGACGCGGCCCGTCGAGCGCCGGTAACGATCTCGGCGGGGGCGTTGTCACCACCCATAGCGTCGACCGCGACGGGCAGCATGGATCAGTAGACGTCTATGGCTTGCCGGCCGCCGTACCAGCCACAATTGCCGCAGGCGCGGTGGGGGCGTTTGGTGGAGTCACAGCGCGGGCAGACGCTGCGGGGCGCGGCTGCGACGCGCCAAGCCGAGGCGCGCCGGCTGCGAGTCTTCGATTTCGAGGTTTTCTTCTTCGGGACGGCCATCGCAACCTGATTTCGTAGTGATTCTCTCAGGCCGCAGTCGACCGACCTGCACAACAGAGGCTAGCGACACGCCGCTACTACGCCACCGCTGCCGAAGCGATATCGCTCGGCGAACCCGCTGACCGCGCCGCGGTCAGGCGTCGAAGGTCAGCTCATCGAGCGCCGACCAGCGAGGGTCGACAACCGGGCCTTCGTCCTCGGCTGGCGACGCGTCTTCGGCTGGCGACGCGTCTTGGGCCGGCGACGCGTCTTCGGCCGGGCCGGTCGGGAACCGGTCCGGCGCCGGGCCCTGGCATTCGGAACGACACAGCGGGGCGAGCGGGATCGCCAGCAGTGCCGCCTCGCGCAGCATGGGACCGAGGTCGATTCCCACTTCGGTCAGGGGCCAGGTCTCCCCCTCGGTCGGATTCACCTCGAAGAGCTCTGAGACTTCGGTGCCAAGTTCACCGAAGGCGGGCTCCAGGCAGCGCCGACACGGTGCAGACCAGCGTCCTTCCACAGTTCCAGAAGCCAGGACTGCTTCGCTCCCAGGCCTGCGAGGATCAGCCGGCCCACCAGGGGCCTCGTCCGCGCCGGTGCGTTCGAGGACCAAGTCTAAAACGAGTCGACCGTCGACGACCGCTGACTCCGAGACGACTTCGGACAACTCCATGTCGGCGAGTCGCACCTCGGTGCACAGTTCAAGCCTGGATTCGGACCCGCAGAGGAGTCCCGTCGTGTCTACAAGGAGTCTGGCCTCGCCTGTCACTCGCGATCCTGGTCGAAGAACTCGTCGCGCTCGGGCGCCGGGAGCGGGGGGGGCGACTCGTGCTGCTGGGTGGCGCCCTGCATCCGCGACCGGCCGAAGGCGACCGAGCGGGTGATGCGCTCGAGCACGACCTCCAGCCGTCCGAGTTCCTGATCGCACCAGTCCTCTGTCTTCAAGCGAAGGTCCCTCGCTTCGGTCTCGGCCGAGGACACGACCCGTCGGGCGTGCTCGTTGGCCTCCTGCACCAACTCGGTGCGCTGGACCATGCGCTGGGCGGTGTCGCGCGCCCGGGCGATCAGCAGGTCGCCCTCCCCCTGCACGCGGGCCAAGAAGTCGTCGCGCTCCTTGAGCAGCCAGCGGGCGGCTCGAAACTCTTCGGGGAGGCGCTGCACCGCCGAGTTCAGCAGTTCGAGGACTTCGTTTTTGTTGATGATCGAAGAGGCTGACATCGGCATGGGGCGAGCCCTCTCGATCAGGTCGATCGCCGCTCTGAGGATCTCCTCGCTGTCGAGGGGCCGGTATGGGGGCGGTTCCGGCTCACCGGGATGGTCTCGGGTGTTCTGGTCGGTCATCCGTATCGCTCTCTCATTCGCCGAGCCACGCTGGCTGGAACCATTTTAGATATATCACCGCCGAACCTCGTGAAGTCGCGGATGAACTTCGATGCCAGGAATGAACTGCTCGACGCCGACGGGATGAACAGCGTGTGTATCCCGGACGCGGCGTTGTTCATCTGGGCCATCTGCAGCTCGTTCTCGAAGTCCGAGACGGCCCGCAGCCCCTTCAGGATGAAGTCGGCCCCGATCTCGGCTGCGAGGTCAACGACGAGCCCCGCGAACATCCGCACCGTGACGTTGCGCAGGTGTTCGGTCGCCTCCTGAAGCATCGCCTCGCGTTCGTCGAGGTCGAAGACGCCGTCCTTGGCGGTGTTGACCATCGTCGCCACCACAACCTCATCGAACAGCTTCGCGGCAGTCTCGATTATCTCGAGGTGGCCGTTGTGGACGGGATCAAACGAACCGGGGTAGAGGACACGGGTCACGAGACGTGGTTCTCCGAAGCAGCGGGGGCAGTGGCGAGTGTCACCACGGTACCTCCGTATCGGCGGACCCTATGGGTCTCCCACGATTCGGGGAGCTCGACCTCACGGTCGGACTCGATGGCGACCACCGAGTCTGCGGCCTCGCCGAGCAGTTCGGGCCAGCGGTCGAACGAGTACGGGGGGTCGAGCAGCAACAGGTCGTAGCGCCCGGCGCGGGGCAGGAACTCGGTTGCGTCGGCAGGCAGCACCGTCGCCCGGTCCGCCAAGCCCAAAGACTCGAGGTTCTCACGAAGGACCGCCAGAGCGAGCCTGTCCGACTCGACGAAGACAGCTCGGGCCGCGCCACGCGACAGCGCCTCGATCCCCAGCGCGCCCGATCCCGCGAACAGGTCGAGCACGACCGAGTCGGCTATCGCTCCCAGCGAGTACAGGGAGTTGAACATCGCCTCACGCACCCGGTCCGCGGTGGGACGGAGGTTCTCGGAGTCCCCGGCGTTGATTCGTCGCCCGCCCAACGACCCGGCCACTACACGCATGGCTACCAGTGTGGCTTGCCGAGCTAGCGTAACCTCATGGACCGGCCCCAAAACCGCGCTCCCACCGAGATCGTCTGCGTCGACTGCGGCGGCGTATGCCATCGCCTCTCCTACGCTCCCGACGAAGGCGACGAGCCCGGAGACATAGTCGCCTACCGATGCTCGGACTGCAACGACCGCTGGGATGTCGAGCTGGCGCCAGACGATCTTGAACCGCCCGGGGGTTTCTAGCTCTTCATCAGGAACTCGGCCTCGTCGTCGCCGAGCATGAAGTCGACCTCTTCCTTCAGTTCCGGGCAGTCGGTCAGTTCCGGGTCTTCGGCGAGTATCTCCACCGCTGAGGACCGAGCGAGCTCCACCCACTCCTTGTCACGCCGCAACGAGGCCAGACGGAGGTCGTTGCGTCCCTTCTGGCGCTCCCCCATGATCGTTCCCTCGCCCCGCAGCTCGAGGTCGACCTCGGCCAGCTCGAAGCCGTCGGTGCTCTCCACGAGCGCTTCGAGGCGGGCTCTGCCGACCTTGGTGCTGGGTTCGCCGAGCAGAAAGCAGCGTCCCTGATGCTGGCCGCGGCCGACCCTGCCGCGGAGTTGGTGCAGCTGGGCGATGCCGAAACGGTCGGCGTCGAAGATGACCATCACAGTGGCGTTGGGCACGTCGACGCCCACCTCGATCACGGTGGTCGCGACCAGCACGTCGATGGACCCCGACCGGAACTGCGCCATCGTCGCCTCCTTCTCGGCGGGCGACACCCGCCCGTGCAACAGACCCACGCGCAGGCCCGACAGTTCACCGTCGTGCAGCTCAACGAAGGTGTCCTCCACGCTGCTCACGTCGATCACCGCCGACTCCTCTATCACCGGGCACACCACATAGGCCTGACGACCGTCGGCCACCTCGGCTCGGACCGTGTCCCAGACCGCGCCCTGCGCCATCGGGCCCTCGGCCCAGGAGGTGATGATCGGGGACCGACCCGGCGGCATCTCGTCGAGCACGCTGACGTCGAGGTCTCCGTAGACGGTCATCGCCGCGGTGCGCGGGATCGGCGTCGCGGTCATCACCAGCACGTCGGGGACGCTCGCCGACTCGCCCTTGTCGCGCAGCGCGGCGCGCTGTTCGACTCCGAACCGGTGCTGTTCATCGATGACCACCAGACCCAGGGACTGGTACTGCACCCCGGCCTGGATCAGTGCGTGGGTTCCGATGACGATGTCGACTCTGCGGTCGGCGAGGTCGGCGAGCACCTTGCGGCGCTCCGCCGCTCTGAGGGTGCCGGTCAACAGTTCAACCCGCAGCGGGCGCTGACCCATGAGCGAGGCCGGATCCGGCACCGACAGCCCGCTGAGCATGTCGCGCAGCGCCACACAGTGCTGTTCGGCGAGCACCTCGGTGGGTGCCATCAAGGCGCCCTGGTAACCTCCCTGGACCGCCGTCAGCAGCGCGGTCGCTGCGACCAGGGTCTTGCCCGAGCCCACGTCGCCCTGCAGCAGGCGATGCATCGGATAGTTGAGCGACAGGTCACGGGCGATCTCCTCATTGACACGCTGCTGCGCCCCGGTGAGCGCGAAGGGCAGCCGCGCGTGGAAGCGGTCGACGAGCCCTGCTGAGGTGTCGTGGCTGATGCCCGACGTCTGCATCTCGACCGCCCGCTTGCGCCGAACCAGTTCGAGTTGCACCCGGAACAGTTCGTCGAACACGAGCCGGCGGCGCGCCTGCTGCAGCTGTTCCATCGTCTCGGGACAGTGAATGCCGTGCAGCGCGGTTTCACGGTCCACGAACTTGAACCTGTCGAGCACCTCGGGCGGGACCGGGTCGGCGAAGCCGCGCGCCCGGCTCCGCTTCAGGGCCTCCTCCACGAGCTGGGCCAGCTTGTAGGTCGTCAACCCGGTCTTGTCGGATTGGGGATAGACGGGGATGATCCGACCGGTCTGAGTGCCGAGAAGATCGACCACCGGCGAGGTCATCTGCGATGTCCCGCGGTACCGCTCGAACTTGCCGTGCACCAGCACGTCCATGCCCTCAGTGAGCTGTCTGGCGCGCCACTGCTGGTTGAAGAACACCAGTGTGAGCTTTCCGGTGCCGTCGCCGATCACGATCTGGGTCAGCGTTCGACGGCCGCGGAGCTTGCGGCTGTATGAACTGCGCACGGTGCCCAGCACGGTCGCCTCGTCTCCGGAGAGGAGCTCGCCGATCTGAGCCTGGCGGGTGCGGTCGAGGTAGCGGCGCGGATAGTGCGACAACAGGTCGAGCACCGTGAAGATCTCCAGGGCCAGCAGTCCGTTCGCGGTTCGCTCGCCGACTCCGGCCAACTCGGCGACCTTGATGCCACCGAGATCCTTCAAGGTCAGCGGGGGGTCGCCGGCCGGCATCGGCGCCTACTCCAACCCGAAACAGTAGGCGTAGAGCGGTTGGCCCCCGTGGTGGACCTCCACCGCCACGTCGGCGTGGTTGCGGGTCACCCATGACTCGATGGTCGCGGTCGTGTAGTTGTCGGCGTCCTCGCCAGCGATGACGGTCAACAGCTCGTGGTCCTCCTCGACGATCGCCGCGAGCAGACCGGTCGCCGCGGCGAGCATCGACGACCCCACCGCGGAGATCCCCTCGGGGCCGATCCCGAGCCAGTCGCCAGCGATGATCGGCCCTGCCTCGCTGGGCGCCTCACGCACGGCCCTGGTGACTTCTCCGCTGACCACACCGTCGAACGCCTCGGTCATGGCCGCCGCGTTCACCGACGCCGGGGCGTGGGGGTCATAAGCCATCAGGGCAGCCAGCGCTTCGGTCACGCTGGTGGTGGCGACTACCTGCACGGCGCGGCTCGTCTGCTGTTGGACCTGGCGGGCCACGGCGATGACGTTCTTGTTGTTGGGAAGGATGACCGCCTCGGGCGCGGCGACCGACTCGACTGCGGCCAGCAGCTCCGCGGTCGACGGGTTCAGCGACTGTCCACCGGCGACAACGGCCCCCACTCCCATCGATTTCAACAGGGCCACAACGCCCGACCCGACCCCCACAGCGACGACTGCCGTCGATGCCGCCGCGGCGCCGCTGCCACTGTGTGTCGTGTCACTGTGTGGCGTGTCGCCGCGTGTCGTGTCGCCGCGTGTCGTGTCGCCGCGTGTCGTGTCGCCGTGTGTCGTGTCGCCGTCGAGGGCCGCGGCGACCCAGTCGCGCTCGGCGAGGCCCGCGAGCTCGTCGAGAAGGTCGGTGACCCGGATGTTGTGGGGGCGCCCCACCTCGATTCCGCATTCGATCGCGGCGCCGATGTCGTCGCAGTGGATGTGGCAGTTGTAGATCCCAGAACCGCCGACGACGACGATCGAGTCGCCGACCCGCGCCCAGGCGTCCTTGAATCCCGCTATCTGTTGATCCGGCGCATCGAGCAGAAACATCACCTCGTATCTGAGATCGGCGATCGATGCCCCGCCCTCGCCCCGCGCGGCACTGTGGGGTTGGCGATGATGGGGAGCTGCGGGCGGGGTTGCGGGCGCTTCGGGAAGGGCCCTGTCGTCGACAACATGGAGCGCCGCGTCGTACAGGAGCAAGAACCCGGCTCCGCCGGCGTCCACAACGCCCGCGTCAGCCAACACAGCCAGCAGGGTCGGGGTCCGCTCAAGCGACGCAGCAGCTTCCGTGCGGGCCGCTTCAAGGACTCCGCGGAGATCGGCTCCGTGCGCGGCAGCATCGGTGGCCGCCTCAGAGGACTCTCTGATCACAGTAAGGATCGTTCCTTCGACCGGGTTGCCCACAGCTTCGTATGCGCCCCTCGCGGCCGCGCTCAGGCCCTCCGCCAGAAGCTGTGCGTCGATGACCGCCTGCTGCGCGACCACCCCTGAGAACCCGCGCAGGATCTGCGACAGGATCACGCCGCTGTTTCCCCTCGCCCCCATCAGCGATCCGTGGGCGATGCCGCCGCACACCGAGGCCAGGTCGTCTCCGCTGCCGTCGAGTTCCTCTACGACTGAGCGAAGGGTCAGCGACATGTTGGTCCCGGTGTCGCCGTCTGGCACCGGATAGACGTTGAGGTTGTTGATCACCTCTCGGTGATCAGCGAGCGCGTCACAGAAAGTCACGACGATGCGTCGTAGGGCGGCTGCATCAATCGAGTCGAGCGTCACGGCGACCGATGGTACTTCCCGCGAGTAGTTCGCGCGAGTTCGCCGGCGCTACGCTCGGTTGCCATGCAGGGAGTCATCAAGAATTTCGACCCGGGCACCGGTGACGGCGTGTTGATCAACGAAGCCGGCCTCAATGAGGTCGATCTGGCCGACGATGCCCTCGACGGTTCGGTCTTCCGCATGCTGCGTCAGGGCCAGCGCGTGCAGTTCGACCTCGACGAATCCGGCAGGGCAACGGCTCTGCGCCTCGGTTCCGAGGGCGACATGGCCACGCCCGACCTCTGAGCCAGCCGCTGGGCATCGCGATCGCTATCATCGACCTGATGCCTGTTAGCGCCTACATCTTGATCCAAGCCAGTGTCGGCAACGCCGTCGACGTGGCCCATGCCGCAGCGGAACTCGACGAGATCGTGTCAGCGGAGGTTGCGATGGGTCCATACGACGTGATCGCGCGGGCGGAGGCATCTTCGATGGACGATCTCGGTCAGATCGTGGTGCATGCAGTTCAAGGCATCGCCGGGGTGGAGCGCACGCTGCTGTGCCCCATTGTCAACGTCTGACCGAACCGACAGCCGCCCCGCGCGGTCAGGCTGGCACAGTCAGGCTGGCACAGTCAGGCTGGCACAGTCAGGCTGGCACGGTCAGGCTGGCACGGTCACACCAGCAGGATCGCTCGAATCCCCAGACCCATCAGCCACAGGCTTCCCAGGCCGTACAACAGGTAGGGCCGGTCGCGCATCTCGTTGCGGTAGGCGAAGATGATCCCGACCGAGGCGAACGCCGCGAATCCGTACAGTTCATGCTGCCCCCCGATACTGTCGCGCGCCAGTTGGATCACCACCCCGGTCAGAACTTGGGCAACGACGATCGTCTGGGCGACAGCGACCCCGATCCATCCCAGTCGGCCGCGCAGCCGCTCACAGCGGTGGGCCGCCAGAGCCCAGAGCCCGGCGGCGCCGTTGGCGGCGATGACCAGCCAGCCGCCGATCTCGTGCAGGTCGTGGATCACACCGATTCAGGCGACGGCGCCCGCCGAACGCAGTTCTGCGACCTCGTCGAGGTCGAAACCGCACTCGGCGAGCACCTCGTCGCTGTGCTGGCCTGCATGGGGCGGTGGTCGCAGGATCTCTCCGTCGGTGCGGCTGAACCGGGGGGCCGGGCGAGGCTGGACAACCCCGGCGACTTCGGTGAAAGTTCCGCGCGCCAGGTTGTGTGGGTGGCTCGGCGCTTCGGTCATCGTCAGCACCGGGGCGAAGCACACGTCGGAGCCTTCGATCAGTTCGCACCATTCGTCGCGGGTGCGGGTCTTGAAGATCTCGGCGAGTTCGGCTTTGAGCGCGGGCCATTGACGCTTGTCGTTCTGCGCGTCCCATTTGGGATCATCAAGTTGCAGCTTCTCTCGCAACTCGGCGTAGAACTGAGGTTCAATCGAACCGACGGAAACGTATTTCCCGTCAGCGCACTCATACACGTCGTAGTAGTGCGCGCCGGTGTCGAGCATGTTGGTGCCGCGCTGGTCGTCCCAGATTCCGATGGCCCGCAGCCCGTGGAGGAAGGTGGCCAGCGAGGCCGCCCCGTCGACCATGGCGGCGTCCACAACCTGGCCGGTCCCCGAGGTCCTGGCCTCTAGGACCGCGCAGACGATCCCGAACGCCAGATACGCGCCCCCGCCCCCGAAGTCTCCGACAAGGTTGAGCGGCGGCACCGGGCCGCTGTCGACCCGACCGATGGCGTCCAGCGTGCCCGACAGCGCCACATAGTTAATGTCGTGGCCCGCCCTCGGCGCGTAGGGGCCGTTCTGGCCCCAGCCCGTCATCCGCCCGTAGACCAGTGCGGGGTTGCGGGCGAGGCACTCGTCGGGTCCGACGCCGAGGCGTTCGGCCACGCCGGGCCGGAATCCTTCGATCAGGGCGTCGCTGGAGGCGACGAGGCGCATCACCACTTCGATGCCGTCGCTTGATTTGAGGTCGACCCCGATTGAGCGGCGCCCGCGGTTCATGATGTCTGCGGGCGGCTGGTCGGGGTCTTCGCCGCGAACCCGGTCTGCCCGGTCGACGCGGATCACGTCCGCTCCCATGTCAGCCAGCATCATGGCGCAGAACGGGCCGGGCCCGATCCCAGCGATCTCAACGATTCTCAAGCCTCCGAGCGGCCCCATATGCTGCTTCTCCCCTGTCGCGTGCCTGGCTCGGACCCTAGCTGCCCAGAGGCCGAGCAGACAGATTCCCCACCCGGCCGCGACACGGCGAAAGACGGCCTCTCAGCTGAACGTGCGGGCCGCGAGCGCGGTGACGGCTTCGACCACCGCAGGCCAGGCTTGCGGGACGAAATCGTGTGACATCTCCTCGATCAGCAGATACTCGGCGCCACTGATGAGCTCCGCAGTCCGTGCGCCGCCCGACGGGGCTATCAGCGTGTCGAGGCCGCCATGAACCACGAGTGCGGGCACGGTCAATGCAGACAGACCGGCGACGCGATCGCCGCTGCGCATGATGGCGTTGATCTGCCGTTGCGCCGCGCCGGGATTCCATGCCCGCTGATATCCCGCGGCGAGGTTGGCCCGCAGCGTGTCGGGGTCGAACCATTCTGGGTTGGACCAGATTCGGCTTGCCTTCACATCAGCTTCGATCTGGGCCTCGATGGAGTCTTCGGGAGGCGCGGTGAGAACGTCCCAGGCGTCGAGTGTGGGGTTGCCGACATCGGGCTCGCCGGTAGTCGACATGATCGACACCAGCGCTCGGGTGCGCTGCGGATGTCGGATCGCGGTGACTTGGGCGATCATTCCACCCATCGACACTCCCAGGACCACTGCGTCGGGTACTTCGGCGGCGTTCAACACAGCAACCACATCGTCAGCCATGTCGTTGAGCGTGTAGCTGTCGTCATCGCTGCTCATCGACGACAACCCGGCATCGCGGTTGTCCATTCTGATCACGTAGAACCCGCGGTCGACGAATGCCCCGCACAACTCGACGGGGTACGAGAGCATTTGGCTGCCAAGTCCAGAGATGCAGATCAACGCCGGATCGTCTGTTGATCCGAACGTCTCGTACTCGATCTCTATGGTTCCGTTGGTGGTTCGGTTGGTGGCGCGCGGCATGGCTGACAAGCATGCCCGACGGCAGCGCGCTCTGCACAGTCGTAATGGCGCGCCGTCCGGTCGGCGATCGGGTATACTCCTGTCGGACATACGAATCCGGGGAGCTCGGGGCAGCCGGGCTGAGAGGTTGACCATCAGCGTCGGCGACCCGCAAGAACCTGATCTGGGTAATGCCAGCGGAGGAAACCATGACTCGACCTAACTTTTTCAACCTTCCCAAAGGTCTCACGGCGCGAGTGCTCGGTGCCATCGGCATCGTTGCCGTGGCCGCGCTGATCGCCACGGCCTGCGGCAACGACGACGGCAATGCCGACACGCCGACCGCCGACACACCGACCAGCATCGGCGAGGCGACCGGCGACACACCGACCAGCATCGGCGGCACTGCCGACACGCCGACCGCCGACACACCGACCGGCGACACACCGAGCGGCGACACCGGCGACACGCCGACCGACACCGAAGACACCGGCGACACGCAGACCGGCGACACCGAAGACACCGCCGACACTTCAGCAGAGGGCACTGCCAGCGAGAGCGAACCTCTTGCGGACCCGGCGGGCATCACCTTGCTCACCCACGATTCGTTCGCCCTCTCCGACGAGACGCTTGCGGCCTTCACCAACGAGACAGGCATCGAGGTGACGCTGCTGCAAGTCGGCGACGCCGGCCAGATGATCAGCGAAGCGATACTCACCGCGGGCAATCCACTCGGCGACGTGATGTTCGGCGTCGACAACACCTTCCTGGCCCGGGCCCTCAACGCCGAACTGTTCGAACCGTACGAGTCGCCGAACCTCGCCGACGTGCCCGACGAATTCAAGCTGGATGCCCAGCACCGGGTCACGCCCATCGACTATGGCGATGTCTGTGTCAACTATTGGACCGATGCGCTGGAAACCGACCCCCCGACAGCCCTCGAGGATCTGACCGCCCCGCAGTTCGCCGATCAACTCGTGGTGCAGAATCCCGAGACCTCCTCGCCCGGCCTGGCGTTCCTGTTGGCCACGATCGCCGGCACCGACGACTGGGAGCAGTTCTGGGCTGACCTTGCCGACAACGGGGTTGCGGTCACCGCCGGTTGGGGGGATGCCTACTACGGCGAGTTCATCGCCGGGGGAGGCAAGCGCCCGATGGTCGTCTCGTATGCTTCGAGCCCCCCCGCCGAGGTGATCTACGCCGATCCGCCGGTCGACGCCGCGCCAACCGAGGTGCTCGTCGATTCCTGTTTCCGCCAGATCGAGTTCGCGGGCGTGCTCGCCGGTACCGACCACCCTGTCGAGGCTCAAGCACTGATCGACTTCATGCTCACGCCCACGTTCCAGGATGACGTGCCGCTCAACATGTTCGTCTTCCCCGTGGCCGACAGTGCAACGCTGCCTCAGGTCTTCGTGGACCACGCACAGATCGCTGAGGATCCGCTGTTCATCGACCCGGCCGAGATCGAGGTCAACCGCGATGAATGGACGGACCGGTGGGTCGAGATAGTTCTCGGCTAGCACGGTTCGCTGGCCGCGCCGCAGCAGTCGCTGTGCCCGCTGTCTTCTTGGCAGTGTTCTTTGTCTATCCGGCGGGAGCGATCCTGTGGCGCGGTCTCTTCTCGGAGGGGTTCGGGCCGATGTCGGACCTGTTCGCTTCGTCGCGCACCCGCGGGGTGTTGTGGTTCACCGTGTGGCAGGCGCTCGCCTCAACGGCGATCACTCTGGTGGCCGCCCTGCCGGCGGCCGCGGTGGTCACACGTCTGCGGGGGCGCCGCCGGCATTGGGTCAGGGGCCTGGTCACGGTGCCTTTCGTGCTGCCGACGGTGGTCGTCGCCGGTGCTTTCGAGGGGGTCTTCGACCGGTTCGGGCTCGAGGACGGGGGGTTTCGTCTGCGTCACACGGTGTGGGCGATCCTGCTCGCGCATGTGTTCTTCAACTATGCGGTGGTCGTGCGTATCGTCGGATCGTTCTGGAGCGGCCTCGATCATCGCCTCGAGGAGCAGGCGCGTGTGCTCGGGGCGGGGCCGATCCGGACCTTCCGGGCTGTGACCCTGCCGCGGCTGCGACCTGCAATCGCCTCGGCTTGCACGATCGTCTTCCTCTTCTCGTTCACCTCGTTCGGGGTGGTCCTGCTGCTTGGAGGGCCACGTCGGGCGACTCTGGAAACGGAGATCTATCGCCAGGCGGTGACTCGCGGCGACCTGCGCTCAGCGGCTGGGTTGGCGCTTGTGCAACTCCTTGCGGTGTTGGCGCTGATCGCGGCGGCTACCCGCCTAGAGCGTCGCCGACCGGCGCGCACCGGAGTGGCCCACAGTCCTCCCGAGCCGCTTCCCCGCAGTTTCGTTTGGGCCAACCTTGCAGTGATGGCTGTGCTGCTCGGATCTCCGATTGCGGTCCTCGTCGAACGGTCGGTGTCTGTGGGGGACGGTTACGGTCTGGACCACTATCGAGCGCTCACTGAACGCGTTCCGCAGCTTCCGGCAACGGCTGCGACGGCGCTGGGCAATTCGCTGGTGTTCGCGACGGTGGCAACGGCGTTGGCCCTGGCCGTGGGCACGCTGGCCGCGCTGGTGGTGGTGCATGGGCGTTCCGGTCTGCGACATGTCTTTGATCTGGGCCTGACCCTTCCGCTGGGCACCTCGGCGGTGACGATCGGCTTCGGGATACTCATCGCTCTGGACGAACCGCCGCTTGATCTGCGGACCTCGTGGTGGATTGTGCCGATCGCTCACGCTCTGGTCGGCACTCCCTTCGTGGTGCGGACGATGGTTCCCGTGCTGCGCAGGATTGATCCTCAGATCCGCGAGGCTGCGGCGGTGCTGGGGGCATCGCCGGGGCGAGTGCGACGCTTGATTGATCTGCCGATCGCCGGTCGCGGGATGCTGGTCGGCGCCGGGTTCGCCTTCGCGGTGTCTCTCGGCGAGTTCGGGGCGACTTCGTTTCTGCCTCGACGTCCTGAGACTCTGACTGCTCCGTTGGCGTTGTACAGGCTGTTGTCGACTCCCGGTGAGTTGTTGCGGGGCCAGGCGATGGCACTGGCCGTTGTGCTGATGGTTTTGGTGGCTCTGGCGGTGGTGGCGATCGAGGCGTCACGCGGATCCGTACGCGGAGCCGACGCGGTCTGGGAGTCACTGTGAACTGGGCGACACTGTGATCTGGGCGACACTGTGATCTGGGAGACACTGTGAACGGGGAGGCGCTGTGATCTGGGAACTGGATTCGGTGTCGGTGCGTTTCGGGGAGGTTCAGGCCGTCGACGACGCCTCCCTGGAGATCTCGAGCGGCGAACTGGTCGTGATTCTCGGCCCCAGCGGGTGCGGCAAATCGACGATGTTGCGCGTAGTCGCCGGACTTCAGGCGCCCGACTTGGGCCGGGTACTGATCGACGGCAGCAATGCGGCAGCGTTGCCGCCGCATCAACGGAGCATCGGGCTGATGTTCCAGCAACACACCCTGTTCCCCCACTACGACGTGGCGGGGAATGTCGAGTTCGGTCTGCGGATGGCCGGTCTGGGGTCGAGCCGACGCCAAAGCCGGGTCAGTGAGTTGTTGGCGCTGGTGGGGCTCGACGGTTTCGAGGCCCGAGACGTGGCGACCCTGTCGGGAGGGGAGGCACAGCGTGTGGCGCTGGCCAGGTCGCTGGCCCCGAATCCCGCTCTGCTGCTGCTCGACGAGCCGTTCGGTTCGCTCGACCGTAGTCTGCGCGACCGTCTGACCGACGAGTTGCCCGGGGTCCTCTCGGAAGCGGGAACAACCGCGCTGCATGTGACCCACGACCACGATGAGGCTTTCAGCCTCGCCGACCGGCTGGTGGTGATGGACCGTGGACGGATCCTGCGGGTGGGTCCCCCCGATGAGGTCTGGGCTGATCCCCGCACCGTCGCGGTCGCGGAGTTCCTGGGCCATACCAACATCGTGCGGACGGGTTCGCATCGCGAGGTGATCCGCCGTGATGCGGCCACAGTCGCCGCGGACGGCGAACTTGAGGGCACCGTGATCGTTTCACGTTTTCGGGGCGACCATCACGACCTGGACGTCGCCACCGCGCTGGGCAGGCTTCGCTTCCGGGTAGACCAACCGTTGACCGCCGACGAGAGTGTGCGCCTAAGGATAGACCCGAACCGCGTCGCCCGCCTCGATCCATTCACGCCTTGCGATTAGCACAGACCCGAATCCGTTCACGCAACCCCTTCGATTCGTGACGACACCATCGCTTCTGTCCCAAGCGTCCGCCCGGCTATGGGTGCCCACCCCCACCCACGGCGACCCCGCCGCCACCGGCGGGGTGCGTCTGCGGGGGTGGGGGCTGTATGGTGGCGATGCCCGCGCCCGCGGTCGTTGTTTGCTTGAGGAGCCGTCCTTAAATCTCCACCCCCCCCCCCCCCCCCCCCCCCCCACGCCGGTTGCGGCTGAGCAGACGCTGGACAGCGCTGTGGTGGTGCCTTTGTGTGGTTTCGTTGCTAGCAACATGCGGCGACAACACCAGCCCTACCAACAACCAAACCAACACCCCTGACGACGGCACCGTCGAATCAATCCCAACCAACAACCAAACCACCACCTCCGAAAGCGATGACGAGATGGTTCCCTCCAACGAGGAAAATGACCCAACCAACGGGGATACCGAAACCGCCCCCACCAACAACCAAACCGACACGTCCCGCGGTGAATTCATTGCTGTCTCCGCCAGCGACAAGCATTCGTGTGGGATTAAAACCGACAACACCATCACCTGCTGGGGCTACAACTGGGATGGGCAGGCGGACGCGCCTGCCGGTGAATTCACTGCTGTCTCCGCCGGCGGCGAGCATTCGTGTGGGATCAAAACTGACAACACCATCACCTGCTGGGGCGACAACTGGAATGGGCAGGCGGACGCGCCTGCCGGTGAATTCACTGCTGTCGCCACCAGCAGCTACCATTCGTGTGGAGTCAGGTTTGACGGCACTGTCGTCTGCTGGGGCAGCAACTCGTACCGGCAGGCGGACGCGCCTGCCGGTGAATTTACTGCTGTCTCCACCGGCTCGCAGCATTCGTGTGGGATCAAAACCGACAACACCATCACCTGCTGGGGCGACAACTCGTCTGGGCAGGCGGACGCGCCCGACGGTGAATTCACTGCTGTCTCCGCCGGCCGGCTGCATTCGTGTGGGATCAAAACCGACAACACCATCACCTGCTGGGGCGACAACGGGGATGGGCGGGCGGACGCGCCTGCCGGTGAATTCACTGCTGTCTCCGCCGGCTGGCTGCATTCGTGTGGGATCAAAACCGACAACACCATCACCTGCTGGGGCTACAACGTGTTTGGGGTCGTCGACGCGCCTGCCGGTGAATTTACTGCTGTCTCCACCGGCTCGCAGCATTCGTGTGGAGTCAAAACTGACAACACCATCACCTGCTGGGGCGACAACTCGTCTGGGCAGGCGGACGCGCCTGCCGGTGAATTCACTGCTGTCTCCGCCGGCCGGCTGCATTCGTGTGGGATCAAAACCGACAACACCATCACCTGCTGGGGCGACAACGGGGATGGGCGGGCGGACGCGCCTGCCGGTGAATTCACCGCTGTCTCCGCCGGCAGCCGCCATTCGTGTGGGATCAAAACCGACAACACGATCACCTGCTGGGGCGACAACGGGGATGGGCGGGCGGACGCGCCTGCCGGTGAATTCACTGCTGTCTCCGCCGGCTGGCTGCATTCGTGTGGGATCAAAACCGACAACACCATCACCTGCTGGGGCT
>JAHQYN010000138.1 GCA_024421085.1 Acidimicrobiia bacterium | reverse complement strand
CAACCACGCCGAGCCCCCCAAACCCCGCCAAGACCTGATTCGCATGTCTCCCAACGACCGCCGCCCCAACCCCGCCGAGACCCCCAAACCCCGCCGAGACCCCCAAACCCACTGAGACAAGGACCACCGTGGCTGAACGCGCGCTAATCACAGGAATCACCGGCCAGGACGGCTCATACCTGGCCGAACTGCTCCTCGCCAAGGGCTACGACGTCATCGGCATGGTGCGTCGCTCGAGCACCGTCAACTTCGAACGCATAGCCCACATCCAGGACCAGGTGCGCTTCGCGCCCGGCGACCTGCTCGACGAAGTCTCGATGATCGAGATCCTGAGAACCTACCGGCCGGCTGAGATCTACAACCTCGCAGCGCAGTCGTTCGTGCAGACGTCGTTCAGCCAGCCGGTCCTGACCGGTGAGACCACAGCTCTGGGAGTGACCCGCCTGCTCGACGCGGTCCGGCTGGTAGATCCGGAGATACGGTTCTACCAGGCCAGCTCATCGGAGATGTTCGGCAAGGTTAAAGAGGTCCCGCAGACCGAGACGACACCGTTCCATCCACGCAGTCCCTACGGCGTGGCCAAGGTCTACGGGCACTGGATCACCGTCAACTACCGCGAGAGCTACGGCCTGCACGCCACCTCCGGAATCCTCTTCAACCACGAGAGTCCCCGCCGCGGGATGGAGTTCGTGACCCGCAAGATCAGCCATGCCGTGGCGCGGATCAAACTCGGGCTCACCGACGAACTGCGCCTCGGCAACCTCGACGCCAAACGGGACTGGGGATTCGCGGGCGACTACGTGGACGCCATGTGGCGGATGCTGCAACAAGGCGAGCCCGAGGACTATGTGATCTGCACAGGGGAGACGCACTCGGTGCGTGAGTTCTGTCAACTCGCTTTCGATCATGTCGGCCTGAGTTGGGAGGACCATGTCGTGATCGACGAGTCGTTCATGCGGCCCGCAGAGGTAGACCTGCTCGTCGGCGACGCCTCGAAGGCTGAGACCGACCTCGACTGGACGCCCCAGACACCGTTCGGAGACCTCGTACGGCTCATGGTCGACGCCGACCTCGACCTGCTCGAGGGTCGCCTACGGGGACTGGCTTGAAACACACTGTTCTTTCTGGAGGGGTCGGCGCGGCGCGATATCTAAAGGGTGCCGTCGAGGCGTTCGATCCCGCTGATGTCACCGCCGTGGTCAACGTCGCCGACGACGTGACGCTGCACGGACTGCGCGTCTGCCCCGACCTCGACACCTGCACCTACACCCTCGCCGGGGCGATCGACCCGCAGAGAGGCTGGGGCCTCGTCGACGAGAGTTTCAAGGCGATGGCCGCGCTCAGGCGCTACGGAGGGCTCGACTGGTTCTCGCTCGGCGATCAAGACCTCGGCACCCACCTCTACCGCACCCAGCGACTGATCGAAGGCGCCACCCTGACCGAGGTGACCTCAGAGATATGCGATGCCTGGGGAGTCAGAGCAACGCTGGCACCCGTCAGCGACGACCCGATCGAGACCAGAGTCACGCTCCGGACCGGCGAGGAGATCGGTTTCCAGGATTATTTCGTCCGACTCGCCCACAGTGTGGAGATCTCATCGGTGCGCTTCGTCGGCGCAGAACAGGCGAGACCGTCCGCCGTGGCCCTCGAGGCGATCGAGTCGGCGGAGACCCTGGTGATCGCACCGAGCAACCCGGCAGTGTCGATTCAGCCGGTGCTCGCCGTGGGTGCAATCGAAGCCGCCGTGCGCGCCCGCCCCCCGGGGGGGGGCCCACCCGCGCCCCCGGCCCCCCCCCGCCGCTCCCGCAATGTCGCCGTCTCGCCGATAGTCGGCGGCAAGGCGCTGAAAGGCCCCGCCGACAGGATGCTGCGGGAACTGGGCGAACAGGCGACCGTGGTCGGTGTGGCCCGCCGCTACCAGGACTTGGTCGCAACGATGGTGATCGATGAGACCGACACCGAGTCCGCAGGCGAGATCGAGAAACTGGGGATGCGGGTGATTGCGGTGCCGACCGTGATGTCAGAACCGGGCGTGGCGCAAGCTCTGGCCGAGACCTGCCATCAAGCGGGAGCACCGCGGTGAACGCGATGAGCGCGGTGGAAGCGATGAGCGCGCTGGAAGCGATGAGCGCGGCGGACGCGGGAGCACCGCGGTGGAAGCGATGAGCGCGGCGGACGCGGGAGCACCGCGGTGAACGCGATGAGCGCGCTGGAAGCGATGAGCGGGGCGGACGCGGGAGCACCGCGCTGGACGCGATGAGCGCGCTGGAGATCTTCGCGGTGAACGGCATCGGTGAGGTGCGCCCCGGCGACGACCTGGCCTCGCTGATACTCGACTCAGACGCCGACCTTGCAGACCGCGACTGCCTGGTGATCACCCAGAAGGTCGTCTCCAAGGCCGAGAACCGGATCGTCGAGGTCGACCCCGACGATCCGCTGTCGCACAAGCCGTTGGTGGAGCGTGAATCGGTAAGGGTTCTGAGACGACGCGGCGACCTGATAATCAGCGAGACGAGCCACGGGTTCGTGTGCGCCAATGCCGGGATCGACCTGTCAAACGTCGAGCGGGGCCAGGCTGCCCTGCTGCCGATAGACAGCGACCGCTCCGCTCGCGGGATCCGCGACCGACTCAAGGCCCGGGCCGGCGTGGACGTGGGGGTGGTGGTCAGCGACACCTTCGGACGCCCCTGGCGACGGGGGGTGACCGACATCGCCATCGGCTGTGCAGGCATCGCGGCCATTGTCGATCTCCGCGGATCAACCGACACGTTCGGGCGTGAACTGAAGGTGACCGAAGTCGCCGCGGTCGACGAGATCGCCGCAGCCGCCGATCTGGTCATGGGCAAGGCACAAGGTATCCCCGCAGCTATCGTTCGCGGGCTCCGCGAGGAGTGGTTCAGACCCTCCTGCGTGGTGGGCGAGATCGTCCGCCCCCCCGCCGAAGACCTGTTCCGCTAACTGCGCCGACCCGTTCTTGGTACGAGATCATGCTTGGGACCTGCGGCGTCACATGTGTACGGGGTCAGTCGCTCGGTGCGAATCGCACCAGTCTCAGATGGTGCAGATGCGTGTCGAACGAGATGCCGGTCGGCGTACCATCCAGAAGGCGGATCATGGCATTCGGTGCCCTCACTCCGACCTGAGCGAAGAGCCGCGAAAGTCTTCAGTTTGACCCGAGGCGGGAGCGGTGGGAGACCCCGCCCAGTCGACGGACCCTGCCCTAGTCACGCCTTCCCGCCTGCGGTTGTAGCGCAAGGGTGCGCGTTGTCCCAGAGCATCGAGTCATCATGTATCGGACCGCTGTCAACCATCTGTCAAGGAGACCAACGATCTCGCCAGTTCCGGGATGCTCACCTCGATGGCCGATCAGAACAAGTCAAGATCGAGCCGACCAGAACAAGTCAAGATCGAGACGATGGTACTGATGAGCCAGAACGTTGCGGAGAGCTTTCGCCTCCGCATAGGGCAACTCCGGGTTCCTCTCGCGGAACTCCCGCGACAGTCTCCCGGTCGCATCGCCGATGATCTCAACCAATCGTTCTGCAGCGCGCCGCGCAACGAGGTCGTCGTCCAAAGCACGTCGACCCAGTCGTTCGACATCCGCGAGTTCGGCACACCATTCAAGAATGCGTCCGACCAACTCAACGTCGGAGTCGCTTGGTTTCCGGTGGTTCACAGCGATATCGCGTCTTCGAGCATCCCCTGGTCACCTGCGGTGAGAGCGCCTCGTGAAACTACATCCGTGCTCCGGCCCAGCAGGTCTTCCAAATCCAGTTGAAGCCCCGCAAGATCAAACAACGAGGCTCCCTCAACGAAACCGACCAGAAAGTCGTAGTCGCTGTCCTCGGTGCCCTCTCCGCGGGCGACCGAGCCGATCAACGCAATGGACTCGGCCCTGCGGTTGGCTGCCAGCGTCTTGATCCGCTCACGGTGAGTCACCAAGACCCTCTCCCTCAGGTTCATAGCCGGATTCTAGCCCGGCGTGCCAGCGACGGCTCGCTCAGCTGCTCGGGCCTCTGGCCAAAGACCTCGACCTGCTCGCCGCGCAACGCCGCGAACACGCCCGAACCCGAGCCGACAAAGGCCACCGCTGGGGCCGACCACTCCCACAAGCAGCATGAACCAACACGCACACAAACGGCAGTGAACGCCCGCTGTTGTGATCAGTCCAGCCTGCAAGGGGTTCGCCATGAACCAACACGCACACAAACGTCAGCGAACGCCCGACGGCACCCTCGGCCTGCTGTCGCCGCATGCTGGCATGAACCAACACGCACGCAAACGTCAGCGAACGCCCGACGGCACCTTCGGCCTGCTGTCGCCGCATGCTGGCATGAACCAACACGCACGCAAACGTCAGCGAACGCCGCGCTAGCGGCGGTAGCCGTCTGGGTGGTGGCGCTGCCAGTGCCAGTGGTCGGCCATCATGTCGTCGATGTTGCGGGTTGCCTGCCAGCCGAGCAGCCCGGCGGCCAGGTCTGTGGCCGCCCAGATCTTGGCGACGTCCCCGGCTCGACGCTCGCAGACCTCGAAGGGAATCGCCGCACCCGTCGCCCGCCTGGCCGCCTCTATCAATTCGAGCACGCTGGTGCCGGCGCCCGTGCCCACATTGACCGCCACGGCTCCCCGATACCCCCCGGCCAACACGTCGAGGGCGGCGACATGGGCCTCCGCCAGATCCACGACATGTATGTAATCGCGGACTCCAGACCCGTCGACGGTGTCGTAGTCGTCGCCGAACACCTGCAGCGTCTCACGCCTGCCGCAGGCCACCTCCATCACCAGCGGCACAAGATTGTTGGGAACGTCGTTGGGGTCCTCGCCGAGGGTACCGGAGGGGTGCGCGCCGACCGGATTGAAGTAGCGCAGCATCATCGCGTCCATCGGACGAACCGCGCAGACGTCGGTGATGATCTGCTCGCCCATCAGCTTCGTGCGGCCGTAGGGACTCTCCGCTCCCAGGGGCGCCGACTCGCTGACCGGCAGCGCTTCGGGCTGCCCGTACACGGTGCACGACGATGAATGGACCAGTCTGTGAACTCCGTTGTCGAGCATCGCCTCCAACAGCCCGAGCAGCGAATCCAAGTTGTTGCGATAGTACGCAAGGGGCTCGCCGACGGACTCCGCCACGGCCTTGTGGGCAGCGAAATGCACCACCTCGGTGATCGGATGCTGTGCAAAGACCCTGCGAACCGCATCGCCGTCACACAGGTCGGTTTCGACGAGGGCCACCTCGGCACCACTCAGCACCCGCACCGCGTCCACCGCGCGGCGCGAAGAATTGACGAAGTTGTCGACTATCACGACGTCACGGCCCGCCTCACCGAGAGCAACCGCAGTGTGCGAGCCGATGTAGCCCGCCCCTCCAGCGACCAGGACAGCCACGTCAGTCGCTCATCGGGATCTTCGATCCGTCGACGAGCTGACCAGCACCGACCTGCTGCCCCTCACCGAGGATCGACAAGCCGGTGACCTTCGCACCCTCCCCGACACGGGCCCGAGGCCCGATGATCGAACCGTCAACAAGGGCGTCGGCAGCGACCTCCGCGCCAGCCATGATGATGCTGTCGCGCACGACCGCGCCGGCGGCGACAGTCGCACCTGCCATCACTACCGACCTATCGACTTCGGCGTCGCCGTCAACGCTCGCCTCAGGCGACTCGGCAAGCAACCCAACACCCTCCTCAGGCAAACCGGCAAGCAACCCAACACCCTCCTCAGGCACACCGGCAAGCAACCCAACACCCTCCTCAGGCAAACCGGCAAGCAACCCAGCACCCTCCTCAGGCGACCCGGCGAGCAGCCCGGTGCCCCAGACACCGTCGATCAAGTCCAACTGTGCCTGCACGTAGGTGGCCGGGGTCCCGATATCGATCCAGTAGGCATCGCAATGCACGGCCCAGAGGCCGCGTTCAGCAACAATCGACGGGAACACCTCACGTTCGATCGAGACCCGGCGACCACCGGCGATCCGCTGAAGAACCTCGGGTTCAAGCACGTATATTCCGGCATTGATCCAGCGCGTCGGCGCCTCGTCACGGTTCGGCTTCTCGATGAATCCCAACACCGCGCCCTCAGCGTCGGTCGGCACGACCCCGAAACGCGACGGGTCCTCCACGCGGGTCAACGCGATCGTCGCCATCGCGCCCGCCTCATGGTGGCGCGCCCACAACGACCCGATGTCGATGTCGGTCAGGACGTCGCCGTTCAGGACAATGAACGTCTCGTCTAAACCCGCCGCTTCGGCGGCGAAACGGACTGCTCCGGCCGTGTCGAGCGGTTCGGGCTCAACGGCATAGGTGAGCGGTACACCAGCGCATTCGGTGTCGGGATAGGCGGCACGAAAATGGTCCTCCTTGTAGCCTAGGGCGAGGATCACCTCACTGACGCCGGCCCGTCTCAGCGTGCTGACGACATACTCGATCATCGGGCGGTCGACCACTGGCAACATCTGTTTCGGAGTCGTCGCCGTCAACGGTCGCAGCCTCGTGCCGAAGCCGCCAACCAGCACAACGGCCTTCATGACACGGTCCTGGCAGCCCGCGGGGCAGAGCGGGTCTCGCCCGGCACGCAAGCCTCCGAGTCGGGGATACGCGAGGACGACTGGCGGTCTCGAGACATGACCGACACTGCCCCCAGAGACAGCCGACCATCCGAATTCGCCGGAACGTAGACGGAAAACCCCAGCTCAGAGCAATGCGTGTCAAGCAACAGCTGCATCACTCGCAGTCTCCTAGCGGGTCCTGACAGCCCGCGGGCAGAACGGGTCTCGCCCGACACGCAAGCCTCCAAGTCGGGCATCTGCGAGGACGATTCGGCGGTCTCGAGACATGACCGGCACTGCCCTAGCCGTCGCTCCCGTCAGACCCAACGACATCCACTGGGGCATCGACATCGGCACCATCACTCGTCGGTTCCAAAGGCGCAGACGACTCTGCTACAGACGAATCCGGCGCGACCGAACTCGACGTTTCCGAATCCGGCGCGACCGGCTCGGGCGTTACCGGCTCGGGCGTTGCCGGCTCGGATGTTGCCGGCTCGGGCGTTGCCGGCTCGGATGTTGCCGGCTCGGATGTTGCCGGCTCGGGCGTTGCCGGCTCGGGCGTTTCCGAATCCGGCGTT
>JAHQYN010000137.1 GCA_024421085.1 Acidimicrobiia bacterium | reverse complement strand
AATGCTTCAACAACCGGTTTTTGCGTTGTTGTTCATATCGTTCAGCGTTGTTGTTGGGTTGTTTGCTGTTGACCCAACGCCTTGATTGTTCAGTGAACACATCAACAGATGAACCCTCAGCAAGTTCCGAGAGTTGATCCTCAACTTGTTGAGGCGAAGTTTTCGCAGCCGCCCCCACCGCCACTTCAACGTGTTCAACAGTGATCGCACCGTTAGCCAAAGACTCAGCGAGTTTCGGCATCTCCGCGAGCCCAGCAGCAGTCCGCGCGACTCGGTTAGCAGCACGCGTTGACATGCGACCGGCTTCACGCAAAACGACTTTCGAGTTCAACCCGCCGTCGTCAAGCCCCTCAATCTCAGTCGCGCAACGCGCCTGCAACGCATTCAACGCAGCCACAACCCGCCCAGCACCAGCAACCAAACCCTCCAACTCACCACGCGAACACCCAACAGTAACCACCTGCCGGGTCTGCGAAATCATCGAATCAAACATAACCAAACCTTAGCGACAGGGTGTGACACTACACAAAACGGATAGACGCGGCACGGCAGAACCGATGAACTCATTAGCGCAACGTGCCTGTGAGGAATTCAACGCCGCCACCACCCGTCCAGCGCCAGCAACCAAACCCTCCAACTCGCCACGCGAAAGCCCAATAGTACTGGGTTGCCTCTGACTTCGTGCGACATCCAAAACCCGCCACAACGTCGACACCGACGCCACCTCCCCAAACAGGCTGGGTTGCTGACCCAACGCGTCGATGTCGATGATCGCTTCGCCGCCATCAGCGATCATCACCGCCGCGTCCACCAACACCCGACCCCGGTCATGACCCCGATCCCGCACCTTCGTCGGTCCCATCGCCTCCGACAACGCCACAGTCAACCCCGTCTTGTCAGCCAAATCAGCCAACAACCGCGCCCCCGCATGAACAGCCAAACCCCGCCCCCCACCAGTAAACCTCAACCGCGGCCGACTACCACTATACTTCACCAAGCGAGTGCCCTCCTTGACGTGGCCTCAGAACCTACTTACAAGTCTGATTCTGCCACACCAGGAGGGCACTTCGCGCGAACACCCACCCCAAAACGAATCCCACTACTGAAAAATCTGGATTAGCCACAGTGACTGGACCCCGTTTGTTGGTTAGGTCGTCAGTGGGCCGATGGTATGCCAGTCCGCTGCAGATCCCCGGCTAGTTGGCTCCTTTTCGGCGGTTGCAGTCACGACACAGCATCTGGCAGTTGTCCTCGACAGTCTTGCCGCCCTCAACCCATGGGGTGATGTGGTCGCCTTCCATGTACGCAAATTCAAACGGCCTGTCACATTTAGCGCACTTACGGTTCTGTTTTTCGTAGACGCTCTGTTTGAGGTTCTGATCAAATGACCGGAGATTCAAATGTCGCTCATCGCCCGTGAGCACATAGCGGTAGATACCCGGTCTGCGCTGTACGTCGTGGTCTTTCATCAGGACGGACACTTCGTTTTCAAGGTCGTCTACGTCGAGCACGTCGTCCTTATGCTCATCATAGAGAGGACCCCAGTCCACGCGCTTCATCGAATCTCGATACCTATGGAATGTGGCTTTGACCCATTTGATGACCTGCTCGAAGTGATTCCACAGTTCTTTCGCGTCAGGTTCTTTCTGCCGTGCCGCCATGTACTCGTCAATATTGCCGTCGCAGATCCACCGAATCGCTGTCTCTAGGTAGTCCTGTCGAATCGGGTCGCCTTTGACATATTTCCCGCCGAGTCTCTGTGCTGGGCCTCCGTTGCGGCTGAACCACCGTTTCGCGTCAGACACCCACGGGCCGGAGTAGACGGCGTTACGCAACTCCTGGTTCGTCAACGCTTTCCCTGCGATGTTGATCGTCCTGAACCAGTCCAACCTCTCCTTGTCGTCGCCGGTGCAGATATAGACGGTGAGGTCATAGTCCATAATCTTCTGTTGTTGAGCTTCGGAGAGGTTGTCGAAGAACATGTCGTGGTGGGTGAACAGGTCAGGGAACGAGAACTCCCCTGAGACGTACTGCGCGACGGAGATGGTCCGCTGCTGCCCGTCGATGATCTCGTAGGTGTCGTCGCCGCGGTCTGACCAGTACATGACGTTCAACGGGTAGCCCTTGATAATCGTGTCGATCACCGCCACGCGTTCCTTGTCGCCGTACACGAACTCGCGCTGGAACGCAGGACGGATATCGAGCTTCCCGCCGTACCCCTGGACACCGCCGGCCCCGTCGTCACGGTAACCGTCGACAAGCTCCCGGACCGTCACATGGGTCAGCATTATATCCACGATTGCAATCTATCTCCTCGGGTCACACATTCGTCCTTCGCAGACATGTTTGTAGTGACCTCCAATGGCTCTGGCGACAGCCATCGGTAGTACGCCCACGCGATGCTCCGCGCCATCCTCAATGTTCGCGACACACTAAGGGATCCCTTCTCCTCCTGATTGGACCACCCCAAGTAAGTACATGTGAACGGGTCCCTGGGAGACAGAGAAAGATCGGCGGTGATCGCCCATCTCTTCAACCGGATCAGCCCGAGCAAAACATGCCGCAGAACACCCGCTATCAGCTTGAACGCGAACGCGTAGAACGCCAGTGTGACAACCCAGCGGATAGGCCATTGCCACATTACATAGTCGTATAAGAACTGTGTACTGGCGTCCTTCACTGTTGTCCGATCCGTCTTATGACGATCCGCGAATAGAGTTCTTTTCCTTCCAACCAAAAGCAGGTGACCTTGCCCGTCAATGCGGTCATCAGAGGCCGGTCTAACCCCACGATCTCGAACTGGTCGGGGTTGTGCTTGTTAAGAAACGTGATCGGGACGCCCATTGCCCCCTCGTAGTCGCATGGGATGTCCGCTGTCCATTTGACATTGATGGCATCGTAGTTGTCGTAGCGTGGATAGTCCGCCCCGTTGTATTCCCGGAACAAGGGCAGTTCTTCGTGACGCTTTGAATGGTCCATGTTGGTGAACCACACGACTCCCGACACACGGATCATTCCTTCGCGGCGGTCCGTAGCCACGGCACGATCTTCATACGGTGACACGAAGTGCGCCGCTCCTCCTTTGAAGCCATACCCCAACCACATGCGCCCTTCCTTAATGTACGGCCAGATTTCTTTGTACTTGATGGCGTTCTGGTGCCCAATCACAAGGAACTGCTTGTCGTGATTCATAATTTGAGCCACGTATTTGCGAAACAAACTGAACGGCGGGTTGGTGACCACGATGTCGGACTCCTCCAGCAACGCGATGCATTCGTCGCTGCGGAAGTCGCCGTTTCCTTCGAGCGGCGAGACGACGTTGCCGTTCTGCTTCAAGAGCAACTCGACATCGCTCAACCCGACAGCGCCATCGCCGTCGAGATCGGTGACTGACGTTATCTCAATCTTGTAGGCACCACCGTCCCGACCGTCCTCCGGGGACAACCCCTCGATGTGATCTAGGCTCAGTTGCTCACCACTGACCGGAGAGCCGTCATAGCAGGTAGTGATCAATTTCTTCAATCCCCAAGCGTTGAAGTTCGCGGCGAAGAACTTGAAGAAATTGGACTCGTACGGGTCATCGCAGTTGCAGTACACGACCTTGTCCTTGAAGTGAGTCTTGTAATGTCGCAGCTCGTTGTTGATGTCCACAAGCTGCGTATAGAACTCGTCCTTCTTAGCCTTCTTGGCCTTGTGCAATGTTGTGTTGTCGGACATCTCAATCCCTCAACTAGGCAGGTCAGTGCCAGAAATCGCCGACAGGTGCTCGTTGCTGCTCGTTGTCATGACACATAACTGTAGCAAAAGGCCTCGCGGGTTGCCTGCGGACGGCACCTCAGGGCACAATCAAGCGTGTCCCACGAACTGCCAGCGTCAACCGTTCGTCAGTGTCATCTGCAAAGTGTCGCCGTATAGCGGGTTGTAGCGGTGAATGTGCCCGAATCCATTGACGCAACATAGAGTCACACGCCTGTTATGACGAGCGCCTGATCTGGATATCAACCCCGGGGGCCTTTCGCCAACGACGAGCAGGTGCGTGAGACGCTAGCGAAGTCTCTTTGTGAGTTGGTCACTTCCGACACGAGACCTGTTGCCGTCGCAGTCGACGGCAAATTCTGGTCTGCCAAGTCCCCGTTCCTCAAGATGTGGGCGGCTCAACTCTGTGTACTACCGTTTGAAGATGCAAGAGAGGAGAAGGTTGTCGTCACCGAGTTCAACGTATGACAGCAGAACGACGCAGCAAACACATAACCGAGCTTACATCGGCGCAGACCTGCTAAGGTTACAACGATGACAGCCCGACTAGAAAACTACAACTGGACACAAGCCGCGGCGGAAGCTCGGATGTCGCGCGAAGTACTCATCCTTGTCGGAAGCGTGCCCGACGAAACAGACTTAGAATCAGAAGACACCGCTGGGTACCGAGCCGGATTAGACGACGGCGCAGCAGAAGCTGTCAACGAAATTGAACGCGAAACGGGACATTCACTACCACTACACGGAGTCAGTGCCGGTCGGGGAGCTGCGTGCCTAGGCATCGCGGTGGAAATTCTGGAGTCTCTCGCAACTGCGGGTGGTGCTACTGCGGCCGTTGCAGAGACAGCCCGATTGGTGCGGTGGGCGTATCACAAGATCGCAAACAGGACCGGTTACGGACCGATGGTCTCTCTTGGCGCTGCTGAACATCTTGCCATAGCTGATCTGGTCGACCGCGTGGGTTCCGAACCCTACGTCTTCGGATCGGGCGACATGTGCTCCACGAGCCCAGACCCTTCCTTCACTGGTGGCGACGCGTTCTTCGTGGTGCTCGCCACGGACCATGAACTTCACCACTATCACGTCACAGCTTACGGCGAAGTACACTACATTGGCATGTCGCCGCTTGTTCCAAACTTCATGGAATCGCTGCCTCCGTGGGCGGGCGGCGATGCCGGTGGAGATTGACGTTTAGCCTCAAACTGACACGCATCCAAGGTGTCTTTGAATGAGCCTCTGCGTAATCGTGGGGTTGGCGGCAGCTTGGCGAGGTGCATGAGGGCGCTACTGACTCCGCCGGACGCGCCCGGTACCGCGATGGTCTCGCCGACGCTCAGGTCTTCCCGTTGCAGCATGTGCATGGCAGTGGTTGTCATAGCCGCCGCCATGTCCGTGACCACCGCTCTCCGCTTGATCACCCGATTTCATCAGCATCAACCCGCTACGAACGATCACTAGGGTCCAAGAGTCGTGACCGGGACGTGAGAGGTGTGGACGCGGGCACATCTCCGATCGCGCCGAACGATCATTAGGGTCCGAGAGTCGTGATGGGGACTACCTGAACTCCGTCAGGTCGGCGGTAGGTCGGCCCGAGTGCTGTAATCACGAGCAGGCCCGCTAAGTCCTGCTGGCGTTGCTTGGTGACTTTGTCCCGTAGGCGTCGCAGGTTGTTGGCTGCTTGGTCGATGGTGTCGCCGTTGTGGCTGAGCTTTACCTCTGCGGCGAGCCAGGCACCGTCGTCGCGTGTGATGATCGCGTCGGCTTCAAGGTTGTCGCTGTCTCGGTAGTGGTACACCGTAGCAAAATCTTGTTGGGCGTAGATCCTCAGGTCGCGCACAGCAAGTGACTCAAACAGGATCCCGAGCGTCTCTGTGTCGGTGAGAAGCTGCTCCGGTGATGCTTGCAATGCAGCGGCGGCGAGTGACGGGTCCACGAAATGACGTTTGGGAGTTTTCCTAAGCGCTGCTCGGGACCTTAGGTGGCCCGGCCATGCTGGCTGGTCCTCAATAAGGAAGATGCGCCGTAGCGCCGCGAGGTAACTGGTGGCTGTCTGGCGCCAGACACCCGTGTTTGAGTCGGTTTCGGATCCGACCATGTCGGCTATAAGCTTCGAAGTGCGTGCTTCGGTCGCGACATTACGAGCGATGGATCGGGCGAGCGCCATCAGCGAGTCGCGGTCATGGCGGACTCCGCCGGCGGAGCCGACATCAACGAGCACCGACTCGTTGAGATGGTCTCGCGCTGATCGCCGTGCTGTGGTTTCGTCCAGGCCGATGTGTGCCGGCCATCCTCCGGTGCAGATCCACGATGCGATATCGCGCAGCCCGATATCGGTCCGGGCAGCCTTGGTGATCGTGTCACCAGCGAAGAGTTGGCAAAGCGAAGTAGAACCGTCGGAGGCACCAGTCTCGAACAGCGACATGGGTCGCATCGTCACCCGGGCGATGCGACCGGTGCCCGTGTGACGTGTGATGTCTTCACGCGGCGACGCTGATCCGGTCAAGATGAACTGACCTGGTGTGGCCCGATCGTCGCACTCGCGCCGTATTCGGTTCCACAGTTGAGGAACGTTCTGCCATTCGTCAACGAGGAGGGGGGTGTTACCGCGCAACGCCTCGGTGGGATCGGTTTCTGCCAGAGTTCGGGCATCAGGGTCGTCCAGACGCAGTGCGCTGTTGACAAACCGCAGCGCGGTCGAAGTCTTCCCGCACCAGCGAACGCCTTCAAGGAGCACAGCCCCGCGGCGTTGCAGTGCTTGCTGAACTTCAGTTTCTGCCAATCTGGCCCGGTAGCTGGGGAAGGGTGGCATCCCCTCATCCATAGCGAAACTCCTTGCGTGTCCAATCTCCAAGCAAGCGTATAACACTTTGAGGAAGTTTTATATAACACTTTGAGGCGATTTCGTTCAACGCTTTGCGACATTTAGGGTGGAAGTTCGGCTTGTGGGACGGCTGCTGCTAGCCGCTTGTCGGTGGTGATGATCGGAGCATCAAGTTGTTCTGCGAGTTCGACGTAGAACGCGTCGACGACCAGTGCTCCGCTCGGTTCATCGTCCAAGTTCGAGTTCGTCCTTCGCTTCTGACACTGCGTTGCGGATAGTCGTTAGGTCAATTCCTGTGGGGGGAAGTGCGCCCGCCTCGTCAAGCCAACGCTCCAAGCCCCGCGCGTTGATCGCACGGCGTATGGCTTCTTGGGTGAGGAGTGACAAGTTGAGCCCTGATTGTCTCGCAACCTCGGCAAGATCATCCGGGCGGAAGATGCCGGGGTTGCTGCTTGTGTGCCTTGCCTTACCAGGCACGAGCGATTCCTGCGGGGTTCCACTGGTCGAGCGCTTCGAGACCTCGGGTTTGGTCTTGGGCGATGTCGAGGGCGACGATGATGTGGT
>JAHQYN010000013.1 GCA_024421085.1 Acidimicrobiia bacterium | reverse complement strand
GACCGGCACCAGCGCCACCACCTATTCGCCGACCGCCCCGGTCACCCGTGCGCAGATGGCGTCGTTTCTGGCCAGGTTGTATGAGGAGCTGAACGGCGCTGCCGCCCCGGTGGTGGCCACACCGTTCACCGACGTGGCTGAGGACTCCTTCGCACATGACGATGTGGGCCGCATATACGGCCTCGAGATCACGACCGGCACCAGCGCCACCACCTACTCGCCCGAAGAACTGGTCACCCGTGAACAGATGGCCAAGTTCCTAGCCAACCTCTACCGCTCCCTGACCGCCTAGCGGCGTTGAGGGGCCTGCACCCGACTCGCATTGCCGCTTCCTGACCGCCGGGCAGCGTCAGCCTGCCGAGCAGCGTCAGCCTGCCGGGCAGCGTCAGCCTGCCGGGCAGCGTCAGCCTGCCGAGCACCGTTGTCCGGCTGGTGTATGACTCGCGTGACCGGCCCCGTGCGCTGTCCTCACCTCGTGCTTGACTGGCACTGCCGCTCCCTCACTGCCGAGCAGCATTGTCCGGCTGGCGTATGACTCGCGTGACCGGCCCCGTGCGCTGCCACCTCGTGCATGACCCGAGCCGAAACCTGCGTGTTCAACGACAGGGGATGCAGCCGAACGCGCGAGATTGGGGCCGACGATCGTGGCGGCTCCGATCAGGTCCTTGCGGCGCGGTGGTTGCGGGCCAGGAGTTTCACGGGCGACGGGCGGGAATGGTCGAGCGCCAGTGAGGGGCGGGCTGACCGGGCGGCATCGACGAGTGGTTCGCCGTGGCCCAGGACGCATTCTGGGTCGGGTCCGTCGAGGGGGATTCCGGTGAAGAACTTGGCGGCCATGCAGCCTCCCTGGCAGGCGTCGAAATGGCCGCACGAGGCGCAGGCCCCGGCAGATTGCGGCTCACGAAGCTCAGCGAACAGTTCGCTGTGCTGCCAGACCCGCTGAAACCCGCCGTGATCGCGGACACTGCCCGCCCGGAACTCGTCGTGGAGCACGAAGGGGCAGGCGTAGACGTCGCCTATCGGGTCGATCAGGCACACCACCCGGCCGGCCCCGCAGAGGTTCAGGCCCGGCAAAGGCTCACCGAGGGCCGACAGATGGAAGAACGAGTCGCCGGTCAGCACCTCGGGCCGGTCGAGCAGCCAGCGGTAAAGCAGGCGTTGCTGTGCTTCGGTGGGGTGCAGTTGATACCAGCTGTCGGCACCGCGCCCGGAAGGCCGGAAGCGGGTGAGCCGCAACTCGGCATCAAAGCGGGCGGCCATGGCCTCCAACTCGTCGACTTGGGCGATGTTGTGGCGGGTCATCACCACCGAGATCTTGAAGCCCTTGAACCCGGCGTTGTGCAGGTGTTTCATCGCCTGCTGAGCGACCTCGAGGGAACCCTCGCCACGGACCGCATCGTTGGTCGCGGCGTCTGCACCGTCTATCGAGATCTGCACGTCGACGTAGTCGGAGGCGGCGAGCCGGCGGGCGACGGAGGCATCGATGCGTGAGCCGTTGGTCGAGAACTTCACGCCGACCCCGTGGTCGGTGGCGTAGTCGATGAGATGCCAGAAGTCGCTGCGGATGGTCGGCTCGCCCCCGCCGATGTTGATGTAGAACACCTGCATCCGCTGAAGTTCGTCGATCACCGCTTCGGCTTCGGTGGTGGTGAGCTCGCGGGGGTCGCGCCTGCCCGAGGAGCTGAGACAGTGGATGCACTGCAGGTTGCAGGCGTACGTGAGTTCCCAGGTCAGACAGATCGGAGCGTCGAGCCCCGCTTTCAGCTGCTCGGCGAGGCCGCTGCGCTTGACGGGCGACAACACCAGGCTGTGCGGCTTCGCTGTCGTGGGGACCCCGAGCGCCGTGGCGGCCGACCCGGTCGCTGTGTCAGGCGGTGTGGTGGGCGCGACCGCCGTGTCGGTCATATCGCCACCAGGAAGTCGGAGGCGGCCAACGATGCCAGGGCCTTCTCGAACGACGGCCAGCGGCTTTGGTCGAGCCCCGCCGAATCGAAGGCCTCGCGCACACTGCGATGCTCCCCGAGGCTCTCGACGAGCGTCACCAACTCGGGTGCCCTCAGGAAATTGAGGCGGCGGTTGTCGTAGTGGTAGGCGAGCGCGCCGAACGGTTCCGGCCGCAGCGCCACACGTTCGTGCAGCCGGTAGCGACGATTCGCGTCGAACTCAGCGGCGTCGAACTCAGCGGCGTCGAACTCAGCGGCGTCGAACCCCACGGGATCAGTAAACTCCGCACATTCCGTCTATGGAAATCTCCTCCACCAGCAGTTCCTCCTCGATGAACTCGGAGGTACCGGAAGTACCGGAGGTTGCGTCCGCGGCTGTTGGGGAAACTCTGGGATTGGCTGGTGTTGGGCTGTCGATAGGTTTCATGAGGTCAGTCTAGTCCCGCGAGCTGATCCGGCTCAGGAGACACCAACGTCGGCGGAACGCACAGCTAGCGGGGTTGGCAGGAGGGGCACCAGGTGGTGCTGCGGGCGTCGATGACTCGGCGGCGCATGATCGTGCCGCAACGGTCGCAGGGCTCGCCAAAGCGCCCGTAGCAGTGCAACTCGTGCTGGTTGGCACCGGCCTGGCCGTCGGAGTCCACGTAGTCGCGCAGGGTCGTGCCGCCGTGCTTGATGCCGGAGTCGAGGGCCGTGCGGATGCCCTCGACTAGGCGCTCGGCCCGCTGCGGGCCCAGCCGCCGGGTCGCCGGGTTGATCCTGGCGATCCAGAAGGCCTCGTCAGCGTATATGTTGCCGATCCCAGCCACCGGGCGCTGCGACAACAGCAGCGTCTTGACATAGCGGTCGGAGCGCTTCACGAAAGCAGCCAGGTGCCGCCCCGTGAAGGCGGGATCCCACGGCTCAGGCCCCAACGCAGCGAGCGTGGGAATGCCGCGGTGATCACCCCGCTCAACATGGTGGATCCGTCCGAATCGCCGAATGTCGTGGAACGTCAACCGTCCACCGCTGTCGAGGTCCCACCAGGCCCGAAGATGCGGATGTTCCAGCGCCTCGGCAGTCCGCTCCCGCACCGCGAGCCGCCCCGTCATCCCCAGATGGACGATCAGCTCCTCGTCGCCGGAGAGGTCGAAGAGCAGGTACTTCCCGCGGCGGCGCACCGCCATGATCTCCGCACCCACAGCACCTGCGGCGGGCGTGAACTTGGCCGACCAGTGCGATCCCGCGTCGACGATCTCCGCGCCCACCACACGAGGCTCAAGCTGGCGGCGGATCGTCTCCACCTCAGGCAGTTCAGGCACGTCGGCACCCTATTGCACTCGTATTGACGCCACAAAGGCGTGATCGCACAGCCGGGGAGCGTTCGGGGAGGCGGGCCGGGTCTTCGCGTGTCCGGGGCGTGTTCGCGGTGGCGGGCCGGGTCTTCGCGTGTCCGGCGTGTGTTCGGGGTGGCGGGCCGGGTCTTCGCGTGTCCAGGGCGTGTTCGGGTGGCGGGCCGGGCTTTCGGCGTGTCCAGGGCGTGTCCGGCGTGTGTTGGGGGCATTCAAGACATGTTTGACGGCGTAGAGGCGCGGTATACGGATCTAACGGCGAAGGCTCCACGGGCGTGTCGGTGCCCCCAACTATGCTTACGAACGTCCGTTCGCAAACTTGGTTCGCAAGCTTCGCAACGGCTGTATCCACGGCAGACCACGGGAGGCTCCCCATGCCCCGACAACTCGAATTCGACTCCGGCTACGCCCGTGACGTGGTCGATGTGCCCGTCGCCGACGAGATGAGCGAGTCGTTCCTCGCCTACTCGCTGAGCGTCATCACCGCTAGGGCCATCCCCGACGTGCGAGACGGCCTCAAACCGGTGCAGCGCCGGATCCTCTGGTCGATGCTGCAGATGGGGGTCCGCCCCGGCACACCGTTCCGAAAGTCGGCCCGCATCGTCGGCGACACCATGGGCCGTTACCACCCCCACGGCGACTCCGCCATCTACGACACCCTGGTGCGGATGGGCCAGGACTTCTCGCGGATGCTCCCGTTCATCGACCCGCAGGGCAACTTCGGCTCCCTCGACGATCCGCCCGCCGCCTCGCGCTACACCGAGTGCCGCCTAGCCGAAGCGGCCATGGACATGGTCCGCGAGCTCGATGAGGACACCGTCGACTTCCGCGCCACCTACGACGGTGAGGGAGAGGAGCCGTCGGTGCTGCCCGCGGCGGTGCCCAACATCATCGTCAACGGCACCAGCGGGATCGCCGTGGGAATGGCCACCAACATGGCCCCGCACAACCTTCGCGAGGCGGCCGAACTGGTCAGGTTGGTGATGACCAAGCGGCGCCCCCGCCCGACCATCGACGAGATGATGGCAGTGCTCCCCGGGCCCGACTTCCCGTCGGGAGGCATCGTGGTCAATGACGGCCTGCGTGAGGCCTACGAGACCGGGCGTGGCTCGTTCCGGATACGGGCGAAAGCCCATGTCGAGCAGATCACCCGCTCCCGTCAAGCGGTGGTCGTCACCGAGTTGCCGTACCTCGTCGGCCCCGAGCGGGTGATCAGCAAGGTTCAAGACGTGGCCAACAACGGCAGGATCGCCGGCATCGCGGGCATCGCCGACCTGAGCGACATGCAGGGGCTGCGCATCCAGATCGACCTGAAACCCGGAGTCAACCCGCAGTACGCCCTCCAAGACCTGTACCGGCTCACACCGCTCGAGGAGACGTTCAGCATCAACAACGTGGTGCTGGTCGACGGTGTGCCAACCACGCTCGGGATCGGTGACCTGTGCCGTCTCTACATCGAGCACCGCCTCGAGGTGATCGTCCGCCGCACTGAGTACCGCCTCGCCAAAGCGCAGGACCGCCTGCACATTCTTGAGGGCCTGCTGGTCGCCCTCGACGCGATTGACGAGGTCGTCGCCATCATCCGCGGCTCCCAGGACGCCCCCGAGGCCCGGGCGAGGCTGATCGAGCGGTTCCTGCTGACAGATGTCCAGGCAGCGCACATCCTCGACATGCCGCTGCGCCGACTAACCGCGCTCGCCAAGCTCGAACTCGAACAGGAGGCCGCGGAACTGCGCGCCAACATCGCCGAGTATCACAAGCTGCTCGACTCAGAGGCCCGCCGCCGCACGCTCGTACTGAAGGAACTCGACGAGCTCGTCGAGGCCCACGGAGTCCCGAGGCGGGCCGAGATCGTCGAGCCCGAGAGCATCGTGGTCCACGAACAGCCTGCACCCGACGAATCCGAGACCGTGGGTGTCGATGAACCGTGTGTGGTGACCCTGTCGACATCGGGCAATCTCGGCCGAGCCCCCACCAACGGCGCGCGCCGGGCGACCGTTGGCCGCCACGATCTGATAGCGGCCCGCGCCATGACCACCACAGGCGCCGAGATCATGGCGGTCACCTCCGAGGGCCGGGCCGTCCCGGTGCGGGTCCAGGAGCTTCCCGATGCGACCGGCCGTGCCCGCGGAGTGCCCGCCTCGGCGCAGCTCGGGCTCAACAGGGGCGAGTCGGTGCTGACGCTGCTCACCGACGGCGACGAACGCCTGGTGCTCGCGACAGCCAACGGGGTGGTCAAGAGGCTGACCCTCGGCGAGGTGATGGGCACGCGGTCTTCTGCGACTGTGATCTCGTTGAAGGGCGCGGATCGTGTGGTCGCGGCGTTCCGGGCGCCCCTCGGCGTCGACATTGCGTTCGTGGCGTCCGACGGCCAGGTGCTGCGCACGCCCGTCGACGCGATCAACGATCAGGGCCGGGGCGCGGCCGGTGTGGCTGGCATGAGACTGCTCGGCGACGCCGAGGTCGTTGGCACCGATGTGATGCTCGGAGACGGTGTGGTGCTGACTGTCAGCAGCGCCGCCGGTGTCAAGGCGACGCCCTACGGCGACCTGCTGGCGAAGGGCCGTGGCGGACAGGGAGTGCGGATCGCCCGGCTGGCCGACGGCGAGACGGTCACCGGTGCCTGGTTCGGGCCTGCGGCCATGACCGACGTGTACTCGCTCATGGCCGACTACGACGATCCCCGCAAGCTCGATCCCAACCCTGTGTCGCTCAACATCGAACCCAGCGCCCGCGATCTGGTGCCGAGCCGCACCGAGCGCCAGATCATGGTGGTCGCAGAAGCCCGCTGGTAACCCCCGCGCCCGTTGTCGTGTTGGTCGTTGTGGTATTCGCCTGCTGGTAGTCGCCGCGCCCGTTGTCGTGTTGGTCGGTGTGTGGGGTTGCCGCCGGGCCGGTCGTTGTGGTGGGAAGGCTGGCAACTCGTGTCGGTCAGGAGAACCGATCGAGCATGTCGATGATCCGCTGTTGTTGCGCGGAGGTGAAGCCGACGAAAGGTTCGGTTCCGTCAGTCAGGCCGCCGTTGAGCAGGATCATGGAACTGTTCGCCCTGATCCCGTATTGCGTCCAGGTCTTGAACGACGGGTCCCAGACCATCGTGGGAGTGGTGACTCCTAGGCCGGTCACGAAATCGAGAGCCTGGTTGAAGTCGTCTTGGCCGCCCATGCCGATCACCTGGATCTCGTTGATGTGGGTTCGAGCGAACTGCTCGACTTGCGGCGCCTCGCGCCGACAAGTCGGTCAATGGGGTGCCCAGAACCACAACAGAACCGGGCGGTCGCGGTAAACGGCGTCTGCCAGGCTGGTGATCGACCCGTCGGCGACGTTCAAGACCTCAATGAGTCGCCGGTCGCTGTTTGGTTGCAACAACGGGCGGTTGGCGGCCGCGGCGTCGAGGATTTCCTGTCGAGTCAGGGTCTTGGCCGTCGTGGTTGTTGGTGCGGCTGTGGTTGTTGGTGCGTTGGTGGTGGTTGGTGCGGCTGTGGTTGTTGGTGCGTTGGTGGTGGTTGGTGCGTTGGTGGTGGTTGGTGCGTTGGTGGTTGTTGGTGCGTTGGTGGTGGTTGGTGCGTTGGTGGTGGTTGGTGCGTTGGTGGTCGTCGGTCGGTTGGTGGTCGTCGGTCGGTTGGTGGTCGTCGGTCCGGCGCTGGTGGTTGGTCGGTTGGTGGTCGTCGGTCCGGCGCTGGTGGTTGGTCGGTTGGTGGTGGTTGGTCCGGCGCTGGTGGTTGGTCCGGCGCTGGTGGTTGGTCGGTTGGTGGTGGTTGGTCCGGCGCTGGTCGTCGGTCCGGTGGTGGTGGTTGGTCGGTTGGTGGTCGTCGGTCCGGCGCTGGTGGTTGGTGCGTTGGTGGTGGTTGTCTGTGCGGCGCTGGTGGTTGGTGCGGCGGTGGTCGTGGATGTTGTGGTCTCCGGGCCTTCGGTAGTGTCGGCGTCTCCCTGCGGTGGCGTGGTCTCGGTGGGCGACGGGTCGGGTGCCGATGTCGCTGTCGCGGCGTCGCCGTCTGCGGTCGCCGAGGTCGTCGTCGTGTCGGCGGGTGCGGCCTCGACCGGCTCCTGGTCCGTGCTTGCAGCCCCGTCGGGCGGATCTGCGGGTGCCTGCTCGAGAGGTGGGAGTGTGGTTGTCGCGAAGACAGCGCCGCCCGACGCGTCATCCGCCGAGGAACCGCCCCCGCTGCCGCAGGCCGCGGCCAGGCTGGCTAAGGACAGAGCGATCGCCAATGTCGAGGCTGGCAGGCGTTGCAGAACCATGACCGCGATATTAGCTGATCCGCGGCAGTGTCACTCCTGCCTAGTACGGTGTTGCGAACACTCGTTCGTTGACCACCCTCTCGATTCTTTGGATCCCGACTTGGACACAACCACCAGAACCGCTTACGACGCTGCTGCGATCGAAACCCTCGAAGGGCTCGAAGCCGTGCGCAAACGGCCCGGCATGTACATCGGCGGCACCGGCAGCGCAGGTCTCGTGCACCTGGTCTGGGAGCTGATCGACAATGCTGTAGACGAGGCCGCGGCGGGCTTCGCGACCAAGGTGGATGTCACGCTTCACCGCGACAGGTCGGTGGAGGTGTGCGACAACGGCCGAGGCATCCCCATCGACCGCCATGCCAAGCGCAAGGTCTCAGCGGTCGAGGTGGTGTTCACCGAACTGCACGCGGGGGGCAAGTTCGGCGGCGGCGCCTATTCGTCGTCGGGTGGGTTGCACGGGGTGGGAGCGTCGGTCGTCAACGCCCTCGCCACAAAGCTCATTGTCGAGGTCGACCGCGACGGCGGTACCCACGTGCTCGGATTCCGCGACCGCGTGGCGGGCCAGTTCAACGGCTCGAGCAACTTCAAGGCCGGTCATCAACTCCACAAGCTCAAGCGTGTCTCCAAAAACCGGACAGGCACACGGGTGCGCTTCTGGCCCGATTTCGAGATTTTCGACCCCGATGCCCGCGTCGACTTCGACGAGGTCTGCGAACGGATGAGACAGGCCTGTTTCCTGGTGCCGACGATGCAGGTGTCGGTCACCGACAAGCGGGCCGGAGGCGCGTCCGAGCCCTTCGTGTTCAGGAGCAAGGGCGGCCTCTCCGACCTCGTCGACCACCTTTCGGACTCTCCGCCGGTCAGTGCCGTCATCACCGGCAACGGCATCGACACGTTCGTCGAGAAGGTGCCGGTCAACAAGAAGATGACCGACGTCACCAGGGAGTGCACCGTCGACATTGCGTTGCGCTGGGTCGACGGCTACGACACGAAGGTGGTGTCGTTCGTCAACACCATTCCCACTTCCCAGGGCGGGACCCATGTGGCGGGGTTCGACAAGGCGCTCACCCGCGTGGTCAACAATGTGCTGCTCAAGGACCACCACAAGTTGGCCAAGCTCGCCAAGCAGAACAAGCACAAGGCGGTCAAGGATGACGTGCAGGAGGGTCTTGTGGCGGCGCTGAAGGTGACCTTCGCGGAGCCCCAGTTCCGAGGCCAGACCAAGCAGGAACTGGGCACTCCGGCGATCGACGGAATCGTCAGCCGGGTGGTGTATGAGCAGCTCAAGGAGTGGTTCGAGCCCGGCGGGGGGCCGCGCACTCATGTCAAGGCGATCGCCGACAAGCTGTCGAACGCGGTGCAGAACCGTGTGGCCTCCAAGACACTGCTGGAGAACCAGCGCAAGGCCGCGAGCCTCGGCTCGACCGGAATGCCCCAGAAACTCGCCGACTGCCGGGTCCACGGCCCCGACTCTGAGCTGATCCTGGTGGAGGGCGACTCGGCGGCGGGCCCGGCCAAGCGGGGCCGCGACTCTGAGACGATGGCGATCCTGCCGCTGCGGGGAAAGGTGGTCAACGCCCACAAGGCAACCGAGAAGCAGGTGCTCGACAACGCCGAGGCGACCGCGTTGTTTACTGCGCTCGGTGCGGGCGCAGGCCGCAAGTTCAACATCGCCGACGCCCGCTACGGCCGCATCGTGATCCTCTGCGACGCCGATGTCGACGGCAGCCATATCCGCTGCCTGCTGCTGACGCTGATCTACAAGTACCTGCGGCCGATGCTCGAGGCGGGGCGGGTGTACGCGGCCCAGCCACCGTTGTTCACAACGAGGGTCGGCGACGACACGTACCGCGTCTACTCCGAGGAGGAGAAGGAGGCGGTGACCGACGAGCTGTGCCGGGGCAACCGTCGCCGCGAGAACATCAAGTGGCAGCGTTTCAAGGGTCTCGGCGAGATGAACGTCGAGGAACTGCGTCATTGCGCGCTCGATCCCAGCACCCGCACGCTCCGCCGGCTGACCATGGACGACGGTGCCCAGGCCAAGCAGGCCCTGGAGATGTTCGAGGTGCTGATGGGCACAGACGTGGCGAGCAGGCGTGATTTCCTGATCCGCAACAGCGCCCTGGTGGACAGCACCACCCTCGACGTCTAGGCCCGGCGCGGCCCGCGCGGCTGGTCCCGCCTCGTTCAGCGCCTCCGACACCGCACCCTAGGCCCGGCGCGGCCCGCGCGGCCGGTTCGCTCGCAGAACTTGGAGGCCCCGCCTCGCAATGTCACGCCCATGGTGTAGAACTACATGAGTGGAACTCGACTCAGCACCAACCCGCACTTCAGATGCAAAAGCCTCGGCATCCCCTTTGACCAACACCGCGGCACCGCCGTCGGTTCCGGTGCCTCCGCCCCGTCTCTCCCCTTCGGGAGCGGGCACGTTCGTGCAGTGTCCCCGCCGCTGGAGGTTCCGCTACATCGACCGTCTCCAAGACCCTCCAGGCGAGGACGCGCTGGCCGGGAGCTTCGCACACCGGGTCCTCGAACTGTTGATGCAGCGCGAGCCCTCCCAACGGACCGTCGCGCAGGCCCGGGTCATCGCCCGCTCCGAGTGGCCCGAGACCGAGGCCGCCGAAGACTATCAGGCGCTGCGGCACGACGAGGAGCAGTCCCGCCGCTTCCGCTGGAAGGCATGGACCGCGGTCGAGGGCCTGTGGCATCTCGAAGACCCCGCAAAGGTGGAGGTGCAAGCCACCGAACAGGGCGTCGAGGCTGAACTGGCCGGAGTGCCGTTCCGCGGAATCGTCGACCGGATCGAGACCGAGGTCGACGGGATCGTCGTCACCGACTACAAGTCGGGCAAGGCGCCGCCGTATCGTTACCGGCGGTCGCGGCTCGACCAGGTGTTGCTGTATGCCGCCGCGGTGGAGGCGTCGACCGGCGAGATGCCCGTGCGTGCTCGGCTGCTCTACCTCGGCCAGCGCACGATCGGCATGGATGTCAACCACGAGGAGATCGATGCTGTCACCGAGAAGCTCGCAGGCACTTGGTCTGAGATAAGGACTGCCTGTTCTGAAGACGAGTTCGAGCCGCGCACCGGCCCGCTGTGCGGCTGGTGCCCTTATGTGTCGATGTGTCCGCAGGGCGCGGCCGAAGTCGCCGCCGCCGCTGAGCGCAAGGCCGCCGAAGAGGCACGGCTAGTGGCTCTGGCCAGCTGAAACGAGCCAGAGCGGGCTCGGTTCACGGGCCAGTTGCCGCTGTGCTGTCGGAACTGGTGTTGCGGAACCAGCGTTTCCGCTCACGGTTCACGGGCCAGCTGCCGCTGTGCTGTCGGAACTGGTGTTGCGGAACCAGCGTTTCCGCTCACGGATCACGGGCCAGTTGCCGCTGTGCTGTCGGAACTGGTGTTGCGGAACCAGCGTTTGCGCAGGCAGCGCAGCACCAGCACCGCCACGAGAGTGCCCAGCGCACCGACCAGAGCGCTGTTGAGCAGCAGCTTGTCTGGAGGCGGATTGGCAGGCTCGGGCGTAACCGCGGGGGTTGGCGGCGGGCCGTTCGCTGCCTCAGAGGCCCCGTCGCCCCGCCGCGCGGCACCAGAGCCGGGACGGTCCGTGTCCGCACCCCGGCCGCTGGATTCGGTGGCACCGGCGAGCAGCGCGTCCACCGGGGCGGACCCCTCGGGCACCGGTTTCGGACGCCTGCGTCGGGCTTGGGGATCATAGGCCATCAGCCACCTCATGGTCGGCTACGCCATCAGCCACCTCTTGGCCGACTTGGTCGACTCGGTCGACGACGAGATCGAAGACGGTATCGAACTCGGCGGCGGCTTCGGCGGCACCGGCCCGAGCCCCGAGGGCGTGGACAGGCACGGAGTTGGCAGCCGCTTCGGTGACCGCGGCGCGGAGCCGCACCGCCGGCAGCACCATGGAGCCGTGGTCGCTTCGGAGTTGTTCGTCCCAATAGCGGGCGTCCCTGGTGCGACCCATGCGGTTGACGACCACGCCCGCCACAGTGAGCGGCTCGCCGGCGCGCGGGGGGGACCGCCTCCCCGCGCCCCCGCCAGAGTGAGCGGCTCGCTGCGGCGCGAGGAGACCCGCTTCACAGTCCGCAGTATCTGATCGACGCCGTCGGATGCCCAGGCGCCCGGTTCGGTGACGATCAGCGCCTGGTCCGCAGCGAACAGCCCGTTGACGGTGAGCAGACCCAGCGACGGGGGACAGTCGATTATCACCAGGTCGTGGTCGACACCTTGGAGCGCCACCGACAGACGGTTGTTGGCCCCGATCGGGTCGGTCATCAGTTGCGGTTCACGGGCCGCGAGAGCCGGTGTCGCGGGTACCACCGACGGCGGGCGTCCGTTCTCGGCGGGCCAGCCCGAGGTGGCGCGCAGGCTGGCGATCGAGCCGGGCCGCTCCTCGGCCAGTGCGTGGTCGACGCTGAACGGCGGATTCCACACCCCCAGACCGGTGGTGGCGTTGCCCTGCGGGTCGATGTCGATCACCAGACAGTCGAGTCGCCGGGCCCAGGCCGTGGCGGCAAGCCCCAATGCCACAGTGGTCTTGCCGACTCCACCCTTCTGGTTGACCAGCGTGACGACCTGCACACCGACAAGGTAGCCAACAGATCCACCGTCGGCCACGACGGAGCCGAGTCGCCGCTCGCCACGGAGCCGAGTCGCCGCTCGCCACGGAGCGGACTTGGCCGCGACGGAGCCGAGTCGCCGCTCGCGACGGAACAGCGTCGGCCACGACGGAGCAGACTCGGCGGAGCGGCTCGATTCTGGTCAGGCCGCGCGTCGGGCTCTGGTCGCTCCCCGAAGGATGTCGTCTAGAGCATCGACCAGGTCGGGACGGCCCTCGAACAATTCGTCCACCAATGGCCCGCCCCAAGGGACGCACAGGTGTGTCGGTTCGAGACCGGCCTTGGTCCACGACTCGGCGATCCGGCGGATCGCACCGTCCACCTGAGGATCGGCGGCGGTGACCGAAGCGACCGCCAGTTCCTCGACGTTCCACTCGTCGTCTTGCACAAGCGGGGCTTGGACCAGCTTCAGGCGATAGCGCAGCGCCTCGGCTGCGATCATTGCGTGGTTCACCTGTGGCGCCCTCCAACAGATTCCGAGCCTGTGGATAAACCACAGCACGAATGGACAGAGACAACGCACAGAATAAAACAGGTTCCATCGGTTCTGGTGGATACCCGCGACACTGCGGTTCTGTGTCACCCCTTGAACGTGCAGCAGCCGGGGGCGCAGTCGTAGGGCCGTGCCGGCAGTGCGCTCAGGGCCCGCCGCCTTGAGATGCCCAACCGCTCCTCGATCAACTCGCGGGCCATAGCGATGAAATCGGGGTCGGGGGCGGTTCCCGGTGTGGTCGCACGCTCGATCCGAATCCCGAGTGCTGCGGCTGTTGCAGCAGCTTCGTGATCCAGGTCCCACACCACCTCCACATGGTCTGAGACGAAACCGATCGGGACCAGCACCGCCTCGCGGAACCCCTGGGCCCCAAACCAGCGGAGGTGATCGTTGATGTCGGGCTCGAGCCACGGCACCGACGGGGGCCCCGAGCGGCTCTGCCAGACCAGATGACGGATGCTCTGCGGTGACGCGGCCTCAGCCACCAAGTCCATGGTCGCCCGCAGCTGGGTCTCGTAGTCGCACCGCTCGGCCATCGCCGCCGGTATGGAATGAGCGGTGAACACCAGTGGTGCAGGATCGGTCGAGGCTAGGCGGTCGAGCGCTTCTCGGGTCGAGGCTATGAACGGCGCCACGAACCCGGGGTGGTCGAAGTAGGGCCGGATCTTGTCGATCCGCACAGCGTCGGCCCCTGCGGCGGTCCGGGCGCGGTCGAGGTCTTCGAGGTACTGCCGACAGCCCGAGTAGGAACTGTATGCGGATGTCACCAGGGCGACGGCATGGCCGACCCCGTCGTCGGCCATCTGCGCGATCGTCTCGGCAAGCAGGGGGTGCCAGTTGCGGTTTCCCCAGTAGACGGGCAGTGCATGGCCGGCCGAGTCGAGCTCTGACTGGAGTGCGCGGCGAATCGCCCGGCACTGCTCGTTGATCGGGCTGACCCCGCCGAAGTGCTGATAGTGGGCACCGACCTCGGCGAGGCGCTCGGGCGGTATCTTGCGGCCGGCGGTGACCCGCTCAAGGAACGGCACGACATCGTCGGGCCCTTCAGGACCTCCGAAGCCGACCAGCAGCACCGCGTCGATCTCAGACCCGTCGATCGCGGACACGTCGATATCAGACCCGTCGATCGCGGACACGTCGATCTCAGACACAAAGCGAGGCTACCGCCGGTGAAGCGCCGCTAGCGTCAGGGGATGGCCGCAATACAGGTGGAGGGACTGGTTCGCTGTTTCGGTGAGCTGCGAGCCGTCGACGGAATCGACCTCGAAGTCGCCGAAGGAGAGATCTACGGGTTCCTGGGCCCCAACGGCGCCGGCAAGTCGACCCTGGTGAGGATGCTGTGCACTCTGCTGCTCCCCACCAGCGGTCGCGCCCGGGTGGCTGGCTTCGATGTGGTCTCCCAAGCCGCCCAGTTGCGGTTCTCGATCGGTGCGGCCCTCCAGGAGGCGGCCCTCGACGACCGCATGACCGGCCTCGAGATCCTCCAGACTCAGGGCCGCCTGTTCGGCTTGCGCTCGGGCGAGATCACCCGGCGGATCGAAGAACTCGCGCCGATCCTCGACATGGGAGCGGTGCCGGCGCTCGTCTCGACATACTCGGGAGGAATGAAGCGGCGCCTCGACCTCGCGGCGTCGTTGATGCACAGCCCGTCGGTGCTGTTCCTCGACGAGCCGACGACAGGGCTCGACCCGCAGGGGCGGCTGCGTGTCTGGGAGGAAGTGCGCCGCCTCAATCGGGAGCACGGCATGACCGTGTTCCTGACCACGCAGTATCTTGAGGAGGCTGATGAGCTGTCGAACCGCATAGGCATCATCGACCACGGCAAGCTCGTGGCGCAGGGGTCGCCCACAGAACTGAAGCGCACCGTCGGGACCGACGTTGTGATCGCCCGTCTTGAAGACGGCCACGACAAAGCGGCGGCTGCGCTGGCCGGCATCGACGGGGTTGATTCCGTTGAGCGCCGCGGCGACGAACTGATCATCAACACCAGCGACGGCAACCGGGCGCTCAGCCCCGTCGCCCTGGCCTTCGACCGCGCCGGCGTGTCGGTTGCCGAACTGGCACTGCGAACACCGACCCTCGACGACGTCTTCTTGGAGGTCACAGGCCATCGCATGGAAGGAGTCGATTCATGACCACGACAACCACGACAACCACGACAACCACGCCGCATGATCGCATCGCGGCGCGGCCGACCGGGTTCTTCAGAGACGTCGGCAGCATCGCCATCCGGTCGGTGCGACAGTTGCCCCGCGACCTCGAGGCGGTAATCCCCGCGCTTCTGATCCCGCTGTTCTTTCTGGTCATCAACGTCGGTTCGCTGCAAGATGTCGCCAACTTCACGTCCATCGAGATCGACTACAAGGCGTTCCAGTTGCCCGTGGCCATCATCTTCGCGGTGACGGGAGTGTCGCGTGCGCCGGCCCTCGTGCTCGATATCCAGAACGGATACTTCGACCGCCTGATGCTCACACCGGTGTCGCGCCGGGCGCTGCTGATAGGGCATATCGTCGCCGACTTCGTGCTGGTCGTGATGCTCGTGATCCCGGTGCTGGTGTTCGGCTTCATCATCGGTGTGCGGTTCCCGACCGGTCCGCTGGGAGTGGCCGCGTTCATTGTGATGGGCGCCCTTTGGGGGGTCGCCTACACCGGCCTGCCCTACGCCATCGCCCTGCGCACGGGCAACCCGGGAGCGGTCAACTCCTCGTTCCTGCTGTTCTTCCCGTTCGCGTTCATCACCTCATCGTTCGTGCCGATCGACGCGATGACCGGATGGCTCGGTGAGGCTGCCAGATACAACCCGGTGACCTATCTGTTGGAGGGCCTGCGCTCGCTCTTCCTCGAGTGGAGCGGCCGGTCGCTGTTGAAGGCCCTGCTGGCAATCGCGGGCGTGGCGTTCGTCAGCCAGACGCTGGCGTTCCGCGCCCTGAAACGTCGAGTCGCCCGCGGCTGACCCGCCGGCCCCCGCTCGCCTCCACGGGTTCGACAATCCGGGGCCAATCGGTATTTGCATAAGAAAGGAAGTAGCCCGAAGGTGGGCTATGCTTGCAGCTGTGGCACTGGAGGCGTCGGCCTCGCTCGACGACAGGCTGGTTGAAGCCAGATGGGACGGGGTGCCGATGTGCCCTGCCTGTGGTAGCGAGTCGTCGATCCGGGTCGGGGGCGGTGATCGCGAATGGCGCAGGTGGCGCTGCGGAGGTTGCCGCAAGCGCTACGCGGTGACGACCGGCACCGCGATACACGCCACGAAACTGGCACCGGGCGATTGGATCGCTGTCGTTGATCTCAAGGTGCCTGATCCGGCTGCGATCGCCGCGGAGATCGGCGTCTCGCGGGTAACGGCGCGCAGGATCGCCGGTCTGCTCGGACCAGTCGCGGGTCTCTCGTCTGCGGAACGGCTCGAGCGACTGCTCGAGGGGCGACAGCACACAGCACCGCGCCGAGACCCGTGGCTGGTCGACCCCTTGCCTGCACCGTTGCGCTCGCAGGAAAACCCTCTGGACCAACTCAGCGCCGGCACCAAAGCAACCCTGAACTCGCTGCGGGCCCGTCCGTTCGGCGCTACGGCTGCAAAGCTTGCCGCCCTTTGTGGCCTGTCGTACTCGCAGACCACGCGTGCGCTAGCCGCGCTCGAGCGCCGCGGCTGGGTCGAGCGGACTGTCAAGGCTGTGCAGCACGGCTACAAACTCAGGCCAGTGGGCCTATGGGCGCTCACCTGGTCCGACTCCTGCATGCAGGCGCTCGCGTTCCTGCGCGACCGTCCGACGGTGCTCGCAACCGAACCCGGCGACCGCGTGCCGTCGAGGTTCTGGAGGAACTTCTGGTCAGGCGCGTCGGCCGACGAACTGAGAATCTCTCTGCACGGGCTGCACATCGCCGAGACGCTCATCGCAGGCAGGGATCCGGTTGCCAGAGCCTGGGCGCTCGGCACCCTGCCGACCGGAGTCCTGCGGGAGTGCCGCGCGCTGCGCGGTTGCAACACGGGAACCCCCGCCCGCCTGCTCGACGCCGAAATCGACCGGAGGACAACCGACGCATGACCAGCATTGAGGAATACGCCGATTTTCTGCCCGTCAACCTGCGGCGTGTGTGGCCCCGCGTTGCCGAATGCGCCCAGGACATCGACGGCGTGCTGATGGGCGGCACCGCGGTGGCGATCCACTTGAGACACCGCGAATCCGATGACTCGAACATCGCTGAGCGGCCGGAGCGTGAACGGCTCTGATCCATACTGCGTGCCGGTACCCTGAGCGCCATGACGGAAACGCAACTTGCGGCTGCCGAGACCGACTGGGGTGAGGTCCTGATCGTCACCGACGCGGCGCGCGCCACGGTGCTCGACATCCGTGCCAACGAAGATGATGCGGAATCACTGGGGCTGCGCGTGGAGGTGACCGGTGCCAGCGGCGTCGACTACACCTACGACCTGTCGCTCGAACCGGTCGACGAGAAGGCGCAGGACGACCACACCCACACCTCAGACGGGCTCACGGTGATCGTCCCGGCGCTCAGCGTCACCGCGTTGATGGGTGCCACCCTCGACCTTCCGACGAACGCCGGCCAGGGCGGCCTGGTGATCCGCAACCCGAATCGGCCGAACCCGCTCGGTGACCTCGGTCAACTCGAGTTGGTCGGCGACTCGGCCAACAAGGTCCGCACACTGCTCGCCGAGCGGATCAACCCCGCCCTCGCCTCGCACGGCGGTTACGCCGAGCTGGTGGGTGTGGACGGCGACCGGGCCTTCGTGACCATGGGAGGTGGTTGCCAGGGGTGCGCCATGAGCGCTGCCACCCTGCGCGAGGGGATCTCCAAGGCAATCCTCGAAGCCATCCCTGAAATCACTGAAGTCGTCGACACCACCGACCACGACCAAGGCGAGAACCCCTACTACTCGTAGTTGAGGACTTCGGTGGTGATGCCTTTGGCGTCTAGACCGAAGCGGGCGTGGATGGCGTTGGGGTCGGCGTGGGGGACGTACTCCACGGGAATACCCAAGACCCGGATGCGGCAATCAGTGTCGCGGTCGCCCAGGGTGTCGCGAACCGCGGCCCCCGCGCCGCCGATGCGCAATCCGTCCTCGACGGTCACAACCACATCGTGCTGCGCGATGTCGTCGATCATCTTCGGATCAAGCGGCACCACCGCTCGAGGATCATAGACGGTGGCCTCGATCCCTTTGGCTGCGAGCCCCTCGGCCGCAGCGGTCACCGCACCGAGCATCTGGCCGAAGCCGAGCAGCGCGACCCGTCCGTCGCCGCTGCGGGTCTTGCGAGCGCGCAGGCCCGCTCCGACCTCATGGTCGGCCACATGGGCAGCCGCGCCGCGCGACCAGCGGATCGCCACCGGACCGTCAGTCAGGTCCATGGCGTCGTCCATCATCTGCTGAAGTTCCTGATAGCTCGAAGGTGCCAGAACGGTCATTCCAGGCACCTTCGTGAACAGCACCATGTCCAACAGCCCGTGATGCGATGCACCGTCTGGGCCGGTGACACCCGCTCGGTCCACACAGAAGATGACGGGTTGGCCATGCAATCCGACATCCAGATTGATCTGATCGAAAGCCCTGCTCAGAAAGGTCGAATAGACGGCGATCACGGGGCGGAGCCCGCCCATCGCCATGCCTGTCGCGGCAGTCACAGCATGCTGCTCGGCGATCCCGACATCGAAGCAGCGGTCTGGAAAACGCTCCCGGAAAGGCAACAGACCAGTGGAGTCAGGCATCGCCGCGGTGATGGCCACGAGTTCGGGATGCTGATCGCCGAGCTTCACCAGACTCTCAGCGAACGCCGCGGTGTAGGAGCCGTCCTTCACCGAGCCTATGTCGTGCATGTTCTTGATGTTGTCGTTCTCGGCGGGACCATAACCCCGGCCCTTCTGGGTCAGCACATGCACCAGGACCGGCCCGTCGAACTCGGCGGCGTTGTGCAGCGCCTCCTCGAGCGACTCGATGTCGTGACCGTCGAACGGCCCGATGTAGCGGACACCGAGATTCTCGAAGAAGGCGGGCGGCTCCCACATCTCACGGATCGCGGCTTTCGACATCTTCACGCCGCGCTTGATCTGCTCACCCACCCAGGGGATCCGTTCAGCGATCTCCTCGACCTTCGCTTGCCGACGCATGTAGGTCGGGTTGCTGCGAATCTTGACGAGGCTCTCACTCAAGCGGGAGACCGTCGGCGCATAGGAGCGGCCGTTGTCGTTCAACACGATCACGGCATCGTGCCCGCTGTGCCCCAGATTGTTGAGACCCTCGAAAGCCATGCCGCCGGTCAGGGCGCCGTCGCCGATCACGGCCACCACCCGGCGGCGCTCATCGTTGGCATGGAACGCAGTGGCGAGGCCGTGGGCGTACGACAGCACCGTTGAGGCGTGGCTGTTCTCAATCCAGTCGTGCTCGGACTCGGCTCGCGACGGGTATCCGGAGAGTCCGCCCTCCTTGCGGAGTTGACCGAACCCCGCGAGTCGTCCGGTCAGCATCTTGTGGACGTAGGCCTGGTGCCCGGTGTCCCAGAGGATCGCGTCGTGAGGGGAGCGGAACACGCGGTGCAGCGCGACGGTCAGTTCCACTGCGCCGAGGTTGGAGCCCAGATGGCCGCTGTGCTCGCTGACCGCGGCGATGACCTCCTCGCGGATCTGCTCGCAGAGATCGTCGAGCTCAGCGAAGCTGCGGCCCTGCAGGTCGATCGGGCCTTGGATGGCATCGAGGCGCATGAGTGTCCTGTCGCGGTGGTGGGGCAAGGCATCTTAGCAATTTCGTCCGGCACTTGTGTTGGCTCCGCCGACCGGCCCTGCCCGATTTGCTTGCATCTCAGCCATTTTGGCGATACTGTGTCGTCAGTAACCCACTTCCCCCTCAACCAATCACTACGAATAGAATGGGAGACCAAAGTGGCTCTGACAGAACATCAGCGATTCGAGATCTACAGCAACCTCTGCGATACTGTAGGTCAACCCCAAGCGGAGTACCTCATGGCACAGCAACCCCCTGGAGGATGGGAGCAGTTCGCCACCAAAGGCGACCTCGCAGAACTCGAGACCAGAACCCAGGAAGCGTTCCTCGAACTCAAGTCTGCGATCCTCGAACTCAAGACTGCGGTTGTCGAGACACAGTCTTCGGTTGTCGAGACACAGTCTTCGGTTGTCGCACTCGACGCCAAGATGGAGGTCAAGTTCTCGGAACTCCGCGGACAGATCGCTACGCAGTTCGGGGCGGTTGACACCCGGTTCGGAGAGTTGTCGGGACAACGCGCCAGAGACGTCTGGGCGTTCGCCGTGGCCATGACGGTGACGACAATCTCTGTCTGCTGCTCGATCTTCGTGGCCGTCTGGCAACTGGGGCCGTCCTGAACGACCCGCCGACAGACCGGGTTCGACTCAGACACAGTTTCAAACGGCACTTGCGCGGCGACGCCGGCGATCCCCGCCCGGCAGGTACTGAGAGAGCCGCGGGGCCAACAGCATTCCCAGACCGACAGACACAAGCCCTCCGACGGCATCGATCCAGTAATGGTTTGCTGTGACCACGATCGAAAAAAGAGTCAGCAGCGGATAACCGGCGATCACTGCCCGTGTCGAGCGACGCTTCAGCACCGGATACAAGCCGATCATGCACCACACCGACCAGGCCACATGCAGGCTCGGCATGGCCGCGTACTGATTGGAGATCGCCTCCATCGTCCCGGACTCGAAGGACCACAGGCCGCCAGGATCGACGAGCGTGTCGACATAGTTGTGGCCCGGCTCGCAAGCGCCGTACTGCGAAGCGCAGTTCGACAGCAGCCGGGGCGGCATCAGCGGGTACAGGGCGAAGCCGATCAGCGCCGATGCGGTGGTGACCGCCAGCATCGAACGCATCAAGATGTAGCGTGCCGGGAAGCGACAGAACAGATACACCATCACGAAGATGGTGACGATGAAATGGAACGACCCGTAAAACACGTTCCAGAACACGATGAACCAGTCCCAGTCGAGGAACTGCTGTTGCGTCCACTCCTCGATGTAGAGCCCCATCGACTCCTCCACGCCGATGATGTCGAGCGCGTTCTCGTAGGACCGGTCCCGGACACTGTCGCCGAGAGCGGAGCCGAACTGGTTCCTGATCGCCGAATAGACGATGTAGAACCCCAGCGTCATGGCCGCCTCCAGCCACCACTTGAGCACCGGACGCGCAGAGGGGTCGGTCTCGACGCTGCTGTCGGGGCCTGCTTCGGCGCGCATTGGCGGTACCATAGCGACCTCTGGACCTTGGAGTTGCCACGTGCTTGACCATGAGTTGATCGACCGCACCCTCAGCACCGCGCTGAGTACCGGCGCGGATTTTGCAGAAGTGTTCGTAGAAGACAAGAAGTCGTCGTCGGCCGTGCTCGACGACGGACGTGTCGAGGAATTGACCAGTGGGCGTGATCGGGGCGCCGGCATTCGTGTGGTCGCGGGCGACACCACCGGTTTCGCCCATACCGCCGACCTCTCTGCGGCCGGGCTCACCGCTGCCGCCGAGGTAGCCGCAGCCGCGGCCAGGGGTGGCGGGGGCGGAACCCGCACGGTCTCGGTCGGCGCCGGTGCCGTCGCGGCCAGCGCTGCGGCCAAGGTCCTGCCCGAAGATGTTGCCAAGACCACCAAGGTCGAGCTGTTGGCGCGCGCCGACGCTGCGGCGCGCTCGGTCGGCTCGCAGATCTCGCAGGTCTCAGCCCGCTACGGAGACGGCCGTCGGCGGATCCTCGTGGCCAACAGCGACGGACTGCTCGCAACCGACGACCAGGTCCGCACCCTGTTCTCAGTCTCATGCGTGGCGACGGGCGACACGGGCCTGCAGACCGGGCGCGAGTCGGTCGGTCGGACCATCGGCTTCGAGTTGTTCGACGAGACCGATGTGACCGAGTTGGCGCAGCGTGCAGCCAACCGTGCGATCACCAAGCTGGGCGCCCGCCCGGCACCCTCGGGGACGATGCCGGTGGTGGTCGGGCCCGGCGGCGGCGGAGTGCTGTTCCACGAAGCCTGCGGCCACGGGCTGGAAGCCGACCTGGTGGCCAAGTCGGCGAGCGTCTTCGCCGGCCGTGTCGGCGAGGAGGTGGCCACGCCGCTGGTGACCCTCATCGACGACGGCACCATGGCAGGGGAGTGGGGGCATTTCGCGATCGACGACGAAGGGCGTCAGGCGGCGCACAACGTGCTGATCGACCGTGGAGTGCTCACCGACTACATGTGGGACCACCTGCGTGCCCGAAAGGAGGGCCGACCGAGTTCGGGCAACGGCCGGCGCCAGAGCTACCAGCACCTGCCGATGGTGCGCATGACCAACACCTACATCAGCAACGGCGACGACCACCCCGACGACATCATCTCGGCAACCCCCTCAGGCGTCTACGTCGCCCAGCTCGGTGGTGGGCAGGTCAACACCGCAACCGGCGACTTCGTGTTCGGCATGACCGAGGCATACCTGATCGAGGACGGTGAGATCACCGACCCGATACGGCAGGGGAACCTCATCGGCAACGGGCCCGAGGTCCTCAAGCTCATCGACGCGGTGGGCAATGACTTCGCGATGGGGTCACCGGGGACGTGCGGCAAGGACGGTCAGGGAGTGCCGGTTGGCGACGGAACTCCGACACTGCGGGTGAAGGCCCTCACCATCGGCGGCATCGCGGCCTGAGGCGCAGTCATGGCCGCAACGAACGGGTCGACCGGCACTGAACTTGAACTGTTAGACATCGCCACGCGGGTTGCGGGCTGGGCCGACGACGGCGAACAGGTCGAGGTGTTCGTCGCCGAGGAACTCGAGACCGAGGTTCGGGCGTATCAGGGCGCAGTCGAATCGTTCACCTCGGCACGAAGCCAGGGGATAGGCGTGCGGGTCGTGGCCGACCGGCGCCAGGGATACGCCTATGCGGGAACGCTCGACCCCTCCGCGCTGTCCGAGACGCTGCAGGAGGCTCGTGACAACGCCGCTTTCGCCGAACCCGACGAGTTCAACGGAGTGGCCGAGCCCGACGGGGTGGCCCCGGTCGGCTTGGATCTGTTCGACCCGTCGCTGAACGACTTCTCAACCGACGACAAGGTCGCGCTCGCCTTGGAGCTCGAGCGCGCCACGCTCGCAGCCGACGAGCGGATCTCGGGGATTGAGTCGGCCGAATACGTCGACACTCGTTTCGAGTCGGCAGTCGCCACATCCACCGGGATCGCCAGCGCCGGCCGTGAGACGGGCTGTTACCTGACAACCTATGCAATGGCCGAGGCGGACGGCGAGACCCAGACTGGTTTTGGATACTCAATCGGCCGGGGCCCTGAAGTCCTCGATGTGGACTTCGCGGCTTCGCAGGCCGCGGAGCGGGCTACCCGGCTGCTGGGAGCGGTCAAGCCGCCCACATCCAAGCTCACCGTGGTCCTCGACCCGTGGGTGTCCGCGCAACTGCTCGGAATCATCGGCGGAACGCTCAGCGGCGACGCCGTGCAGCGAGGCCGCTCAATCTTCGCCGACCGGATCGGTGAGCAGGTCGCAGTGACCGAATTCTGCTTGCTCGACGACGCCACCAACATTGAAGCTTTCGCCGCTTCGGCAGTCGATGGAGAGGGACTGGCCACCCGCCCGACCTCGTTGATCGACTCCGGGGTGCTGCAGGGATTCCTGCACAACTCCTACACCGCCCGGCGCGGCGCAACATCGTCGACCGGTTCAGCGGTGCGTGCCGGGTTCAAGGGCGCTCCCGGTGTCGGGTCGCAGGCGCTGGCACTGCGTGCGGGGACCCGATCCCCCGAGGAGCTGATCGCCGGCATCGACGACGGACTTCTGGTGCAGGGCGTGGCGGGGCTGCACTCCGGAGTCAATCCCGTCTCCGGCGACTTCTCCACCGGGGCGGAGGGGCTGCGCATCCGTGACGGTGCTCTGGCCGAACCCGTGCGCGAGATCACCATCGCCTCGACTCTGCAGCGGATACTCCTCGACATCACCGAGATCGGCAACGATCTGCAATGGCTTCCCATGAGCGCGGTCGGCGTCTCGCTGGTGATATCCGATGTGATGATGTCGGGTGCCTGAGCAGGCGGGGCGATGTCGACCCTGCAGGCCATCGTCCTCGGCATTGTGCAGGGGCTGTCGGAGTTCTTCCCGATCTCCTCGAGCGCGCATCTGGAGCTGACCCGCTGGTTGTTCGGATGGGAGCAGCTCAGCGGCGAACTGGAGACGTCCTTCGACGTTGCGGTGCATCTCGGAACGCTCGTCGGCGCGATCGCCTATCTCCGCGCCGACGTCGCTCGCTACGCGGTTGCCGCGGCGGCACCGCTGCGGCGCCGTCAGTTGACCGACGACGGCCGGATCGGTTGGTTGCTGGTGGTCTCGGCGGTGCCGGCGGGGTTGGTCGGGGTGGCCCTCGCCGATCAGATCAACGACTTCGATCAGATAGCCGTCATCGCCGTGATGTTGATCGTGTTCGGCCTGCTGCTGCTGGGTGCGGACCGGATGCCGCAGCGGCGCGCCCAAGACGAGTTCACCCTCCGTGATGCGCTGCTGATGGGTCTGGGCCAGGCGTTGGCGCTGCAGCCGGGGGTCTCCCGTTCGGGAGCGACGCTGACCGTCTCGCGCCTGCTCGGTTTCAAGCGGGAGGCCGCGGCCCGCCTGGCCTTCTTGATGAGCCTTCCGGTCATTGCCGGAGCGGGCGCCTTCACGCTGTTGGACAGTGACATCCCGTCGTCATTCTGGTCACCGTTCCTGTGGGGCGCGGCAACCTCGGCGCTGACCGGCTGGGCAGCGGTTTGGGGAACGCTGCGGTTGGTGCGAAGCCGCAGCTTCACGCCTTTCGTCTGGTACCGGGTGATGGTGGGTCTCGGCGTGCTTGCCGCGCTCGCCACCGACTGGCGCTAACCGCTTGGTGCCGACTGGCTGGTGCTAACCGACGAGCACTGGTACGACCCCGCCGACGGTCAGCGACTGGATGACCGCGCGGATCTGCTGGTCTGCTACCGCGACGGTCACGAATCCTTCGTCAACTGCGATCACGGAGGCGTCTGTGGCCAACCGGGCGCCGTCGATGAGGCCGTGCAGATCGACGAGGTCGCCGGGCATCAGGGGGGTCTTGTCGGTGGCGATGGTCAGGGCTCCGGTCGCTTCGCCGAGTTGCGCGGCCAGTCGCCCCGACGCCGACGTCAAGCGCCCATCGCGGACGATCTCGCCTGTGGCCATGGAGTCTCTCAGGGTCAGTCCGACCGGGTCGCGCAGGGTTGCGTCGCGGGGCGTGCCCGCGGTCGGTAGCAACGTAGGGGCGAGGTCGTCGGCACCGAGGGTGGCACCCGCTTCGAGGTCCCTGGTTACGACCCAGCCGTCGATGTGGGTCTGCCACTGGGCGCGAGCGGTCGTGGCGCTGTCGTAGATCCCGACGAGCCAGAGTCCCAGCCCCAGCCCGACGGCCGCGGTCAAGACGAATCTCGGCCAGCGACTTCGGCGGATGGTGACCCGGGCACCGCTGATCGTGGCCCGCAGCGTTTCCAGTGGTGGACGTCCCAATTCGAACATGTTTCGCCGTCCTTAGGCTTGACAGTGTCTTGGGGGAAGTTGTTTGCGGGGGAAACTGGAGTTGTGTGCGGGGGAAGCTGCGGCGGGGCCGGTAGCGATGCTCAGGCGGCGCTCGAGGCGCTGCTCTTGGACGGTTCCGGGCTTTTCGATGACGACCCGGAATCGGCGCTTGCGGAACTCGAGTCGCTCGCGGCGGCACCCGACCCGCTCGACGACAAACCTTGCCCGGACGACGAATCTGAACTGGACGACGAATCCGACTTGGACCGTTCAGACGCCCGGGCCCGGGCGTTGGCGCCGTGATCGTTCTTGTAGAAGCCGTCGCCCTTGAAGGAGATCCCCACCTTGGAGAAGACCCTCTTGACGGGCGCTCCGCACTGCCGGTCCTCATCGTCATGCACCTGGGTGCAGCGGGTCAGGGGCTCGTCGCGAAACGACTGCCAAAACTCAAACATCTCTCCGGTCCGCTGGCACCGGTAGTCGTAGGTGGGCACGAGAACGGAGGATACCCGTACCGACGGCGCTCGCCACCATACGATGGTCGGGTGATCGAAGTTGTCGCCCTGGTGGTCGGCGCCTACATCGTCGGCATGTTCCCGACCGCGGCGATCGTGGGTCGGCGGCTGGGCGTGGATCCGACGCGGGAGGGCTCAGGCAATCCGGGCGCTTCCAACATCTATCGTCTGGCGAGCCGCAGAGCCGGCGTGATCGTGGGGCTGATCGACATGGGGAAGGGTGCGGCCCCCGCGGCGCTGGCTCTGCTGGTGTCCGGCCGACCGGCTGCGCACGCTGTCTGGGTGGCGGCGGTCCTCGGCCATGTCTGGCCTGCCCTGCGAGGTTTCCGCGGCGGCAAGGGCGTGGCTACCGCGGGTGGCGCGGGGCTGATGATCAGCCCGGTCATCGGCCTGTTGTGCGGGCTCACCTTCCTGGTCGTGGTGAAGGTTCTGAGAGTCGCCGCATTGGGATCGCTGTCGATCGCCTTCTCCTACCCGCTGCTGGCCGCGATCGCGGGTCTTCCAGCCTGGGAGATCCTGGTGTCGGTCGGGGTCGCCGCGATCCTTGTGGTGCGCCACCAGTCCAACATCCGTCGCCTCCTGTCGCAGCGTTAGCGGCCCGACAAGACGCCGCCGCGGGGTGGCATCTGCGGCGAAGTTGGGGCACGCTTCAGGTGTGATCCCGCTGACCGATGCCCGCTCATACGTTCTCGACCGGGTCGACCGCCTCGGTGCGGTGTCGGTTGCGCTGGCCGACGCGGCCGGCCTGGTCCTTGCAGACCCGGTCGTCGCCCACGAATCGGTGCCGCCGTTCGCCAACACCGCGATGGACGGTTTCGCGGTCGTTGCAGCCGACACGGCCGATGCCCCGGTCACCCTCGAAGTGACGGGCACGGTGGCTGCGGGTGCTGCGGCGACGCGGCCGCTGAAGCCGGGTCAGGCAATGCGCATCATGACCGGGGCACCGCTGCCGCAGGGTGCCGACGCAGTGGTGATGGTGGAGCGCACCTCCTATGACCCCGAGAGTTCCCGGGTCAACGTGGAGATCGCGGTCGCCGAGGGCAACCACGTGCGCGGGGCGGGCGAGGACGTGCAGCCCGGTGATGAGCTGTTCGCGCCGGGGACCGTGCTCGGCGCCGGCCATCTCGGAGTGTTGGCCAGTGTCGGGCTGCCTGCGGTGCGTGTCTACCGCAGACCGGTGGTCGGGGTGCTGTCGACCGGTGATGAACTCGTTGACGACCCGAGACCGCTGCGACCCGGAGAGATCAGGGACTCGAATCGGCGCACCCTGCTGACGATGCTCGGCGAGTCGGGCATGGAGCCCGTCGACCTCGGCATCGCCCGCGACAACGAGGCCGACATCGCCGAAGCCTTCAGCGGCGGCGCGGCGCGCTGTGACGCCATCCTCTCCTCGGGCGGTGTGTCGATGGGGGCTTTCGACTATGTGAAGGCAGTGTTGGACCGCCTCGGCGACATGCGCTGGATGCAGATCGCCATCAAGCCCGCCAAGCCCTTCGCGTTTGGGCTGATCGGTACTACGCCGGTTTTCGGTCTGCCGGGCAACCCTGTCTCGTCGATGGTCAGCTACGAGCTCCTGGCACGTCCGGCGCTGCGCAAGATGGCGGGCCACGAGCGCATGCACCGGCCGCTGCGGCGGGCTGTCAGCGAGGAGCCGTTGGGCCGCCACGACGACGGCAAGACCCATTTCCTGCGAGTGAGCGGCGGCCCCGACGAGACCGGGCGCTGGCACGTCCGCAGACTGAGCGGGCAGGGCTCGCACCAGTTGACGGCGATGGCCCGCGCCGACGCGCTGGCGATCGTCGGTGACCGCACCGAGATCGCCGCGGGCGATGAGGTGGAGATCATCCCGATGGGTACGGTGGTGGAATGACCACGCAGTTGATCGACGGTTTCGGGCGGGTCCACCGCGACCTGCGGATCTCCGTGACCGACCGCTGCAACTTTCGCTGCACCTACTGCATGCCCGAGGAGGGGATGCAGTGGCAGCGCCGTGAGGACCTGCTCTCGTTCGAGGAGATCGAGCGCCTGGCCCGGATCATGGTGGAGCGCTTCGGGGTGAACGCCATCCGCTTGACGGGCGGAGAGCCCACGGTGCGTGCGCGGCTGCCGGTCCTCGTGGCCAAGCTCGCGGCGCTCGGCGTCGATCTGGCGATGACGACCAACGGGGTCACGCTGCCGCTGCTGGCCGACGAGTTGCGCTCTGCGGGTCTTAACAGGATCAACATCTCGCTGGACTCGCTGCGAGCTGATCGCTTCGGCGAGCTCACCCGCCGCAATGACCTTGCGCGGGTGCTCGAAGGCGTCGAGGCTGCGCGCCAAGCAGGTTTCGACCCTGTGAAGGTCAACGTCGTGGTGATGAAGGGCGTCAACGACGACGAGATCGTCGACTTCGCTCATTTCGGGCGCGACCGGTCTGTGGTGGTGCGCTTCATCGAGTTCATGCCGCTCGATGCCGACGAAGGCTGGAGCAGCGACCAGGTGATGACCCAGGCCGAGATCCTCGCGAGTCTCTCCGCTGAGTTCGAGTTGGTGCCGGTCGCCCGGACCTCGGCGCCGGCCTCCCGCTGGCGCTACGCAGACGGCCGCGGCGAGATCGGGATCGTGGCGAGCGTGAGCCAGTCGTTTTGCGATTCGTGCGACCGGGTCCGGGTCACCGCCGACGGCCAGTTCCGCAACTGTCTGTTCGCGACCGGCGAGACCGACGTTCGGGCGTTGCTGCGCAGCGCTGCGGGCGACGACGAGATCGCCGTGGCGCTGCAGCGGTCGGTGTCGTCGAAGTGGGCCGGCCACAGCATCAATCAGGTGCATTTCATCCGTCCGCGCCGCTCGATGTCGGAGATCGGCGGCTGATCCCGCCCTTCGTTCCGAAGACCTGCATCCGACGACGCGGTGCCGCGATCTTCTAGACGTGTGGCCGGCGATGGTCACCTGCACCGGCACGTAACCTGCATCCGACGACGCGGTGCCGCGATCTTCTAGACTCTTGCGCCATGGCCGAACCGGGATTCACGCACTTGGATCCTGCGGGCCGCGCGCGAATGGTCGACGTCACCCCCAAGGATCCGACGCATCGCCGGGCGATTGCCCGCGGCCGTGTGCTGATGACCGCCGAGACCGCATCGGCTGTGGCCCAGGGTGCCATCAAGAAGGGTGACGTGCTGGCGGTTGCACGCGTTGCCGGGATCCAGGCCGCGAAGCGCTGTTCAGACCTGGTCCCGCTGTGTCATCCGCTGCTTGTGGGCGCAGTCACCGTCGATTTCGAGATCCTCGACACCAGCATCGTGATCGAGTCTCAGGTTGAGACGGTCGACCGCACGGGTGTGGAGATGGAGGCGCTCACGGCCTGCAGCGTTGCTGCGCTGACCGTCTATGACATGTGCAAGTCGATGGACCGCTCGATGGTGATCTCAGAGGTCGCCCTGTGGGAGAAGACCGGGGGCCGTTCCGGTCGCTACCGCCGTGAAGAGGAGCTGTGAAAATCTCCCTGCAACGATTCGTTGCTTTTGCGTTTCGATTGTAGTATAACTGTAACTTAGTTCTCGAGGGTCCGCCCCTCGGCAGCGGTCGTTTGCTCAGCCACCAGCTCTTGGAGTTCAACAACATATGTCGGAGTCGATCATCATTGTGGCCCTCGCTGTGTGCTGGGCAGGGTATTTCGGCTGGTATCTGAGACTGCGGTTCCAGAGTTCGACTCAGGACAGGGACGAGGTGAGCTCCTTTTCTCAGGGGCTCGGAACTCTGGGCGCGGCGCAGCAGGTGCGAGGTGGGTCGGCGATGGCGGTCCACGGGTCGTCCCCGCTGGTTCCGCGGGGCGGGCGGGGAGCGGCACGTCGGCGCCGCGACGTGGCTGTCGCCCTGGGCATGGCCTGCCTTACAACCTTGTTCGCGGCGTTGGCCTTCGGCTCTGTGTATTGGGCCCTCCACATTCTGTCCGATATTGCCGCGGGATCATTCGTCTCGCTGGCGACACGGCGTCGCAGCATCGTCGCTGAGCGTGAGATGAAGGTCCATACTCTCTACCCCGACCGTGTGATCGATCATCGCGCGGCCGTGGGCGTCGGCAGGGTTGCCAACGGCTAGCAGCCCGCAGGCCCGCAAGGGGGCGATTGAAGGGTTGGAAGTGCGGTACCTCGGCCTCGTACCGCTACGATTGCCCCTTCGCAGGGGGTGTAGCTCAGTTGGTAGAGCGCCTCGGTCGCATCGAGGAGGCCAGGGGTTCAATTCCCCTCACCTCCACTGCGTTTCTCTGAGTTCTGTATAGCGTTGATTCGGTAGAGCGCTGTCGGATCGTTGGGATGATCGTTCATGGAAATCCCGGTTGACGTCCTGTTGGTCGAGTTCGGCGCGGTCGTGCTGGGTCTCGCCATCGTGGCTCGGCTCGCCCGAAGATTCGGTCTGCCGGTGCTTCCCGTCTATCTGCTGGCGGGTCTCGCCTTCGGCGAGGGAGGGCTCGTGGAGCTGGGCGCAGCCGTCGACTTCATCGAGGTGGGGGCCCAGATCGGCGTCATCATGATGCTGCTGATGCTCGGGCTGGAGTTCTCGGCCCACGAACTCATCGACTGTGTTCGGCGCTCTACCGGGTCCGGTGCCGTCGACCTGGTCCTGAACTTCCCGCCGGGCCTTGTCGCCGGGCTGCTGCTGGGGTTCGACCCCATCGTCGCGGTGCTGCTGGGAGGGGTCACATACATCTCGTCGTCGGGTGTATTCGCCAAGCTCGTCGCCGATCTCGACCGGTTCAACAACGGGGAGACCCGGGTCGTCCTGACGATGCTGGTGATCGAGGACCTGGCGATGGTCCTGTACCTTCCCGTCGTCACCGCGGTGCTCATCGGGGGGTCGCCCGGACGCATCGCCGTGACCATCGCGGTGTCGCTGGCGGCGGTCGCGGCGATCATGACCGTCGAGTACTTCTACGGCGAGAGGATCAACACGCTCATCCTGAGCGACTCGCGCGAGGCGATGCTGCTGACCCTTCTGGGCGCCACCCTGGTCTTCGCGGGTCTCGCCGAGCGGATCCACCTCTCCGCGGCGGTGGGGGCGTTCCTGGTGGGCGTCTTTCTCTCCGGTGACGTCGTGTCGCACGCCCGCGACCTGCTGCTGCCTCTGCGGCACCTGTTCGCCGCCTCGTTCTTCGTGTTCTTCGGCCTCCAGGTCGACCCCGGTCTGATCCCCGCGGTGGCGGGAATCGCGGCCGCGCTGGCTGCGGTGACGGCCCTCACCAAGGTTGGCGCGGGATGGTTCGCGGCGCGCAGGCTCGATGGGCAGGCCCGTTTTCGGGCCGGGGCGGCGCTGGTCGCGCGTGGCGAGTTCTCCATAGTCATCGCCGAGTTGGGCGTCGCGCGCGAGCCCGACCTGGGTGCTTTCGCGGCTGCATACGTGATCCTGCTGGCGGTAGTCGGCGGATTCCTTTACCACTTCGACTCGGCGCTGACCGGACTGTTCCGCCGCCGCCCCAGCCGCGGCTAGGCCAAGGCCGGACGGGAGTATCGAGGGCGGCCCAGTCCCACGCAAGCGGCGTGCGCTGCGCCCTCCGAACGGCTGCGTCCGGCGTCAACACTGCGTGGTTCGTGCTGCGTCCGGCGTCAGCACCGCGTGGTCGTGGCTGCGTCCGGCGTAAACGCTGCGTGGTCGTGGCTGCGTCCGGCGTAAACACCGCGCGGCTCCGGCTGCGTCCGGCGTAAACACTGCGCGGCTCCGGCTGCGCCCGGCGTAAACACCGCGCGGCTCCGGTTGCGCCCGGCGTCAACACTGCGCGGCTCCGGCTGCGCCCGGCGTCAACACTGCGCGGCTCCGGCTGCGTCCGGCGTAAACACCGCGCTAGCGGGGGGCGGGGCGGAAGTCGTTGCGTCCGGTGATGCAGATCGCCTTATCTGGTTCTTCGTCTGGATCGTCGGCCCGCTCGAAAGGCAGGGGCTGATAGCAGGGGAACGAGAAGTCGAGCGTCTGGATGACGTCGGCCATCGCGGTCTTGCCGGGACGGATCGACGCTGGCGACATCGCGTTGTTGTCGACTGGGCCCAAGTTGGCGATCGCCTCTTGGACGTCGGCGACAGTCGGGTTGTCGCCTGCGTCGTACAGGCCGCGGGCCATGATCCTGACGATCCCGCAGACGCTCCCGACCATTCCGTATGCCGAGTCTCCCAGGTCCCGCCAGTCGTGGCCAGCGCCCGAGGGACTGTTCTCGCTGTAGAGCCGGTTGCACATGTCGGCCATCGGGTTGGGCTCAAAGGCCGGGTCCCGGTACTCCCCGGTGGTCCTGAAGTCGATGATCTTGGCACCGTTGTAGAGGTTGCCGGCCCCGACGTTTTCGGTGATCTTGCCAGCCACGAGCTCACTGGTCTGGGAGTTGAAGTCCGAAGCGAAGAACTGCACATCCCCGGGCTCATAACCCTGGTTGGCCATCTCGGCGATGTAGCCGGGCGCAGATATGATGTTGAGGACGTTGAAGAAGCCGTTGACCCCGGCGTTGACCATGTTGGTGACCGACTCGGGGCCACCGCCGAAGCAGATCGTTGTGCCGCCGCAGTTGATCACGTCGAACACGACCTCGAACCCGGCATCACGCAGCGGGATCACCAGAGCCTCCTCCACGGCCTCGGCCTGCCCCGGCGTGTCCGGTGCCGCAACACCCAACGTGAGGCCGTCGAATGCACCACTGTCCAGACTTTCGGTCACCATGAAGCGGAGACTCTCCTCGAGTGTCGGCGACAACGACAGCAGCCGGTCGTTCCCGCCGGCCATGAACGCCTCGGTCTGGCCCTGGGTGGAGATGAATATCGTCTCCTGCTCCACGACTAGGCACACGTTGGCCGTGCCCTGGAAACCCGTGCTGTTCATCACGATCACCGACTTGTGGTCCTCGGTCATGGCCAGACACGCAGCGTTGCGGCTGACTTCCACATCGTCGCCGAGAAGCTCTGCCTCTGCGTAACCGAGGTCGAGCATGCGGCCCCTGATCCCGCCGCACTCCTCGTTGATGTAGTCGATGAATACTTCGAACATCTCCTTCGGGTCGCCGACGGGAACGGCGAATCCAATACGGGCCGCGTCCTCCAGCCGGCTGCGGATGTGGCCGACCTTGATCGAGTCGGCACTGATCCCGTCATCGGTGTCAACCCGGTCTGCGGCCGGATCATGGGCCACACAGAAGGCGTCGTACTGCAAGAACGGATGGTCGCCTCGGTCGAAGCCCTGCTGGAACGCGGCGAAGACTCCTCCCCGAGGATCGTCGTAGATGTTGGGTTCGGGCTCCGCCCCGGGCTCGGGCATGTCGTCGCCGGTCGCGTCATCCGCAGCGTCACTCGCGGTCGTCGTGGGCGCGTCGCCGCCGTCGCCCGGATCGGCTTCGGTTGTGTCGTCTTCGGCAGTTGCTCTCGGTTGGGTCGTGGTGCCGCCGTCGGCGCCGTCGCCTGAGTCTCCGGTCGTCTCCCCGCCGCAAGCAGCAGCAAAGAACAGCAACGCCAGCAGAACAGCTAGCCATCGGAACCGTAGGTTGTGCATCGGACCCTCCAAGTCTGAGCGCCGCGTCGGTCCACGGCACAGCCAGTATTGTCGCCCCAAGTGACGCGCGACACAAGTCGCCGCCGCCCCAGACATCGATTTGCTTGTTTGGTACTGGTGCCGAATACGAGACGCTCGAGTTCAATGGCGGTCATATGCCCCAGACATCGATTTGCTTGTTCGGTACTGGGATTTGCTTGTTCGGTACTGGGATTTGCTTGTTCGGTACTGGCGCGGCTCTGCTTGTGCGGTAATGATGTCGGCGCACAGAACAGTCAATCTGGGGGGCCGATGACAAGCCGGCAAGGCGACGCTGCAACCGGAAGCACAGCGGCGAGGCTTGCAGCCGCGGTTCTCGACGAAGAGGCCCGTCGCCAACTCGAACAGGCGGAGCGGGACAAGGCGGTGCTGTTCCCCGACGATCTCTTGCCGGGGGTCGGCGACGAGCCGATGACGCTGCGAGAGGCGATGGTCGCCGGGGGCAAGATGACCGTGGTGATGATGTTCCTGCTGAACTTCATCGACGATCTTCCCCGCGCCGTGCGGGTGATCGGCCCCGACATCCAGAACTCGCTCAACATCTCAGACACCGTGCTGGCAGGGGTCCTCGGTTTCGGTGGGGTGGCCCTGGTTCTCGGCGCGGTGCCGATGGCGGCGCTCGCCGACCGCGTCACCCGCGTCACCATCATCCCGGTCGCCTCGCTGTTCTGGGCCTCGACGATGGCGTTGTCGGGGTTCATCGTCAATGCCTTCCAGCTCTTCTGGACCAACGCCGCAACCGGCTTCGGGCAGGCGTACAGAATCCCGGTGTCGAACTCGCTGATAAGTGACCGCTACCCGATACAGGCTCGGGCCCGGGTCTTCGCTTTCGAGGCACTGGGTCGACCGCTCGGCCAACTGCTCGGTCCGCTGGCGATCGGCGTGATCGTGGCAATAGCGGGCGGTGAACAGGGATGGCGCTGGGCTTTCTACATCATGGCGATCCCGCCCGTGATCGTCGGCTTGGCCTCAATCGCCATGAAGGAGCCGCAGCGGGGCCGCAACGAACAGGAGGCCCTGCTCGACGACGAGGCCATCGAAGTCGAGGAACTCGAGGCGTCGATGAGCACGGCGTTGGCGCGGCTGCGCAAGGTCCGCACGTTCTACTTCTTCGCCACGGGCGTCGGCGTGCTGGGCTTCGCGCTGATCGCGGTGCCCGGCCAGTTCAACCTGATGCTCGAGGACAAGTATGGTCTCGACGCCCTCGACCGCGGGATCGTCGAGTCTCTGATGTGGATTCCCGCATTGATCGGGATTCCCATTGCGGGTCGAGTCTTCGACCGCAAGTTCCGCGAAGACCCCGAAGCCGTCGTCAACCTGACCGGAGCGTTGATCATCGGCGCCGGCCTGGTCTATTTCGTGGCACTGCCAATCAAGGCGATCGGCCCCCTGCTCCTGCTGGTCGGTCTGGCCCAGGCGATGATCTCTGCGGCGTTCGTTGCGGCCCCCACGATCATCGCCCTGGTCGCCCCTTATCGGATCCGCGCCCAGGCGTTCGCCCTGCTTCCCGTCTTCATCTTCTTGATGGGGGGATTCATAGGCGGCCTGATCGCAGGACAGATCTCCGACGCCTACAACAACCGCACTGCCATGCTCATCCTGGCGCCGTACACGGCGATGCTCGGCGGCTGGTTGATCCGACGCGGCGCGGTGCATATTCGCCGAGACATCTCCCTGGCGGTGGAGGAGCTGCTCGAGGAGCAGTCGGAGGCTCGCAAGATCGCCTCGGGTGAACCCGTTCCCGCGTTGCAGGTCCGCAACCTCGACTACAGCTACGGGCCGGTACAGGTCTTGTTCGACGTCGAGATCGAGGTTGCCAAGGGCGAGGTGCTGGCCCTGCTCGGAACCAATGGGGCCGGCAAGTCCACGTTGCTGCGAGCCATATCCGGCCTGGGGATACCGGACCGGGGGGTGGTCCGTCTCAACGGGCGCACGATCACCTACGCCGAAGCCGAGACGCGGTTCCGAGTCGGGATCGTTCAGTTGCGCGGCGGGGAGGGGACCTTCCCGGCGCTGAGCATCGGCGACAACCTTCGGGCGGCGCTGCTGGGCAAGGAGATGGAGCCCGAGGAAGTGGAACGCAGGATCGCCACCGCAGTCGAGACCTTCCCGGCGCTTGAAGGCTGGCTCGGTGAACTCGCCGGAGACCTCTCAGGAGGCCAGCAACAGATGTTGGCCCTGGCCATGGCGCTCATCCACGAACCCGAGGTCCTGCTCATCGACGAACTGAGTCTGGGCCTGGCGCCGGTGGTGGTGCAGGAACTGTTGGAGGTCGTGGCGGACCTAAAGGCGCGGGGCCAGACGATGATCATCGTCGAGCAGTCGCTCAACGTGGCGTTGGCGTTCGCTGACCGCGCCGTCTTCATGGAGAAGGGCGTGGTCCGTTTCGAGGGGCCCGCCCAGGAGCTCGCTGAACGCGACGACCTGGCCCGTGCCGTCTTCTTGGGAGGCGAAGGCGGATGATCGAACTTCTCGGTATTGAAATCGGTCAACAATCGATTGTCATCGGGATCATCGCAGGGCTCACCTATGCCGCGTTGGCGGCGGGTTTCGTGCTCATCTACCGCTCGACGGGGGTGCTCAACTTCGCGCACGGCGAGATGGGCTTCTTCGGTCTGGCGATCTTCGTGATGATGATCATCAACTACGAACTGAACTGGTGGTTCGCCTTCGGGTTGGCGCTCGTCGGGACCGCCTTGATCGGGATGGCCGTCGAGTTGATCGTGGTGAGGCGCCTCTTCGAATCGCCGCGTCTGGTCCTGCTGATAGCCACCATCGGGGTCGGTCAGATACTGACCTTGGCGCGTGTCGGCTGGATCCCCGACATCACCGCGGGAGGGAACATTCCCACAGCTTTCGAGGTGACCTGGGAACCGACCGACCACATCCGGCTGCAGGCACGGGAGATCACCGTGCTCGTGGTGGTGCCTGCGCTCATCGCGCTGCTCGGCCTGTTCATGACCAAGACCCGCTTCGGTTTGGCGGTGAGAGCTTCGGCCTCCAATCCCGACACAGCCCGGGTGTACGGAACCTCGCCGCGGCGCGTGTCGACTATCGTCTGGACCATCGCCGGGGCGTTCGCGGCGGCGACCGCGATCCTCACCGCCCCGTTGCAGGGGTTCCAGGCGGCGACCGTCGACGACACCGGCAATCTTCTGGTCGAGGAACTGCTGTTGAAGGTTCTGGTCGTGTCGCTGCTGGCCAAGATGCGGTCGCTGCCGGGGGTCATCTGGGCGGGTCTCGCAGTCGGTGTGGTCGAGAAGATCGTTCGCAACAATGTCGAATCGACCAACCAGTCGATCGTCAACCTGTGGTTCTTCGTCACCGTGTTGGTGGTGGTGCTGTGGTTCGTGCGCTCGGGCCGCGAGGATGTCGGCTGGTCGCTGTCGCCGACCCTGCGCCCGATCCCCGAGCGGCTCCGCAGCATTTGGTGGGTCCGCAACCTCAACGGCATCGGATTCTTCTTCCTGTTCGGCGCTTTGGCCCTGGTCCCGATCTTCGTGACCGAGTCCGCGCCGATCTTCACCTGGAGCAACATCTTGCTGTTCGCCATGGTCGCTCTGTCGTTGACCGTTCTGACCGGCTGGGCAGGGCAGTTGTCGCTCGGCCAGTTCGCGTTCGTCGGCGTGGGAGGTCTGGCGACGCTGGCGTTCACCGAGGGCCACGACATTCCGATCCCGTTCGACCTGTTCGATCTCAGCATCGACGTTCCATGGGGGATCGCGGTGGTGCTGGCGACCGCGTTGGGAGTGCTGGTCGCGGTGCTGGTCGGCCTGCCCGCGCTGCGGGTGCGCGGACTGTTCCTGGCCGTCACAACCCTCGCATTCGCGGTCATGGCGGGCACTTGGATCTTCGTTCAGGACTTCTTCAGCGGCGGCACGACCTCGCCCCGCCCACCCGACCGCCCGGCGCTGTTCGGGGTGGATTTGGGGGAGTCGCGGCGAACGATGTACCTGGTTTGTCTGGTCACGTTGGTACTGATGTCGTGGGTGGTGACCCGCATCCGCGCGACAGGCATCGGCCGCTCATTCATTGCCGTGCGCGACAACGAGGACATGGCAGCAGCCTCCACAGTGGCGCCGGGCCGCATGAAACTCGCCGCCTTCGCGGTGGCCGGCGGGATGGCGGCGCTGACCGGAGCGCTCTACGTGATCGTGCAGCCGTCGCTCAGCCCCGGCACCCAGTTCGCTCCTGCCAACTCCCTGAGGGTGATCGTTATCGCCATCGTGGGCGGCCTGGGGTCGGTGGCCGGTCCGGTTCTCGGCTCGCTGTGGATCCTGGGCATCGAACGGCTGGTCCCGGACCAGCTCCGCGACCTGCAACAACTGCTCACCTCCAACATCGGCCTGCTGGTGCTGCTCATGTACTTCCCGGGAGGGCTGCTGCAGATCGTCTACTCGATCCGCGACGGTTTGCTCGGGGTGGCCGACCGTCGCCTGCGCGAGCGACAACCCGACGAGGTGCCCCAAGTTGGGGAGCACAAGTCGGTTCCGGCAACAACACGACCCGATCCTCCTGCAATCGACGGCCCGATGCTCGCGGCGCGGGGAATCACCGTCCGCTTCGGAGGCAATATTGCCGTGTCCGACGTTGATTTCGAGGTCAACCAGGGAGAGTTGGTCGGTTTGATCGGAACCAACGGCGCCGGAAAGTCGACCCTGCTCAATGCGATAGGCGGATTCGTTCCGTCGGAGGGCACGGTCGAAGTGCTTGGAGCCGATGTCACCGAGCGCAGCGCTTCGGCTCGTCACAGCCTCGGTCTCGGCAGGGGCTTCCAGGCGGCCCGCTTGTATCCGGGCCTCACCGTGCGCGAGGCGGTGATGGTTGCGCTGGAGGCACGTCAGCACTCCCGCCTGGTGCCGTCGATGCTGGCGCTGCCGCCATCGGGCGCCCACGAGCGGGTCAAGCGGTCCTCGGCGGACGAGATCATCGACTACCTCGGGCTGGGTCGCTATGCGGACTCGTTCATCGAGGCGCTCTCCACGGGCACCCGCCGCATCGTCGAGCTTGGCAGCCTGCTGGCGGTTGACGCCCGCGTGCTGCTGCTCGATGAACCGACCGGCGGCGTCGCCCAGCGCGAGGCGGAGGCGTTCGGGCCGCTGATCAAGCAGATCCAGTCCGAGCTCGACGCGTCGGTGGTCGTGATCGAGCACGACATGCCTCTGGTGATGAGCATCAGCGACCGGGTCTACTGCCTCGAGTCTGGCGCGGTGATCGCCAACGGACCCCCCGACGAGGTCCGCAACGACCCACTGGTCATCGCCAGCTATCTGGGCACCAACGAGGCCGCCATCGGCCGGTCCGGGCCCGCCTTGGCCCCTGCTCACCCCCCCCCGGCCACCCCCACCTACCGGGCCACCAACGACGCCGCCCCCGGCCGTTCCGGCCCCGCCTAGCCCGCTGATCACCCCGTTCTGGCGGTGCCATGCGTCGGTTTTCGACCGGTGGCACCGCCAGAACGAATTGTGTGCGGATCGGCGGCGACCAGCGCGGCGCCGAGGGCGCCGGACTCGGAGCCGAACTTCGCCAACACGACCTCGACTTTGGGACGATGCTCCGAACCCAACAGCAGGCGTTGGAGCCAGTCGTCGACTCTGGATCTGAGCGGCTCGCCCACCTCGGCGAGGCCTCCGCCGAGCACCACCCGGCTCGAGTCCAGAATCAGGATCAGGTTGGCGATGCCGCGAGCGGCCTCACGGCAGAATCCGTCGAAGATTTCCTCAGCGGTCGGGTCGCCCTGATTGAGGGCCGCGACGACATGTTCGCTGCGGATCTCGCTGATATCGCTCACTAGGGCGCTTGCCGCGGGAAAGGTGCCGGCGGCTGCGGCTTCACGGCCGAGCCGGCCGAGCCCGTTGCCTGAAGCGAAGTACTCCCACGGTCCCGGTTCGCCGGTGATGTGTGCGGGTCCGCTGGCGTCGACGGTCATGTGCCCGGACTCTCCCGCGAACCCGTTGGCGCCGAGCAGCAGGTGTCCTCCGGCGACGAAGCCGGTCCCGATCCCGCTTCCCAGAGCCACGTAGGCGAAGTCGTCTGTGCCGCGGCCGGCGCCGAGTTTCGCCTCAGCCCAGGTGCCGGCGGTGGCATCGTTGATTGTGGCGACCTGTATGCCGGCCGCCTCGGCCAGGAGTGGACCCACCGGGAACTCGATCAGGTTCGGCAGGTTGGGGGAGTAGCGCACCACGCCGCTGCGGGCCGCCAGACCGGCGATCCCGAGACCCACGCCCTGCACCGGTGTCGGGCTCTGCTCAGATAGTTCCGTCACGACCTCGGTCAGCCGCCCGAGCAGTTCATCGCCGCTGCCGCGGCTCGACTTTCGGGTCCTGGCCAGGATCTGGCCGTCGTCGGGATCGACCAGCAGACCCAGCGCCTTGGTCCCTCCGACGTCAATCCCGATGATCACGCCTCGAATCTACTGTCGGGGTCGCCAAAGTTGCGTCGATTGGTGGGGCGGGTCGGTGGCGAAATACGGTGCGCGGATGCAGACCGGACCTCGAAACCCGTTCCTCGCCGACTCCTCGAACGCCATGGCGCACGGCCGCTGCGACCAGCAGGACAACGTCGCCTGGCGTGGGCCTGAAGGGCCGAGTGAGGTTCTCAGCGACGGCGACATCCAGTATTCGTGGCTCGGACCTTGCCACTTCGGCTGCACGATCTCAGGCCCCTACCCCGACGGCCGTCGGGTGGTGTGGAGCAACGGCCGCCAGAACATCGCGAAACTCGACTATGACACCCTGGAAGTGTTGGCCGACCACGAGATCGTGGGGGCCGGGGGACGCACCCCGATCGCCGAGTTGGAAGCCAACCTCGCCGGTCTCGACAACCTGGAGGGACAGGACGCGATCAACCATGCGCTGGGCCTGTCGATGCGGTTCATGACCGGACTGGACGGCGTCTACTGCCTAGTCGACTGCGACAACACGCTGTTCTTGGGCCGCAAGGATCATGCGGTGGCCTACATGGAGGCCGATTCGAGCGACCCGGCCTCGGAGATCAGCGAACGCGACCGCTGGTACAAGCCCGACCATATCGAAGGCTATTTCGTGGGGATGAACATGACCTTCGACGGCCAGCTGGTGATGTCGACCGACCATGGTTGGGTCGTGGTGCTGGCCCGCGACTTCAGCGAGTACCACGCGATCCAGATAGCGGGCGGCGCCGAGCAGGCCGCGGAGTACTGCGCGATGAGAGCAGCCGAGCGGGGCAACACCGGTTACGGCTGGATGCGCACCAGCATCTGCGTCGATGACGACAACGGCATCTACGTCAGTTCCAACGACCACCACCACAAGCTCCGCTGGACCGGAGAGCGGCTCTCCGACAACGAGGCCGACGGCTGCTGGTCGGTGCCCTATCGCAACGGCGGTGGCTGCGGATCGGGCACGACGCCGTCGTTGATGGGGTTCGGTCCCGACGAGGACAAGTTCGTGGTGATCGGCGACGGCGACGAAGTGGTCAACATCACGCTGCTGTGGCGTGAGGAGATCCCCGATGACTGGGAACAGCTCGCGGACGCCCCGCACCGCCGGATCGCAGGTATCGGCCCGGCGAACATGGGCGATCCCGACCTTTCGGAGATCAAGACCGAGCAGTCGATAACGGTGTCGGGGTACGGCGCCATGACCGTCAACAACGAACCCTCCACGGTGCCCGACAATTTCCCCCCGCGGGGCGCACGGATGCTCTGCTTCATGCTCGGTCACAAACCCGAGTACACCCCGCATGGAATGCACAAGTACCAGTGGGACCCCGAGGCGCGGGAACTCAGGCAGGCATGGGTCAACCACGACATCTCCTCGCCCAATTCAGTGCCCTTCGTAGCGCAAGAGAGCGGGCTGGTCTACACCTGTGGTGCGCGCAACGGCGCCTGGACCATCGAAGCGGTGGACTGGGAGACCGGCGAGAGCCGCTTCCATTTCATTGTCGGCGGCTCGAAGTTCAACACCACCGGCGCCGGCGTGACCATCGACGAGGACGGCCGCCTGCTCTTCGGCACCATGTACGGCAAGACCCGAATCCTGCGCGGCCCGGGACCCTCCTCTTAGCATCACCTTGAACCCGGCGAGGAGGTCGTTGGTGCGGCCCACAGCCGGATCAGTCGTCGCTGGATCAACGGCCTGTCGCCGGATCAGTCGTCGCTGGATCAACGGCCCGTCGCCGGATCAGTCGTCACACAGGCGGCCTGTTCAGTGGGTACACAACACCGGGGTTGTAGGGAGGGTCTTGCTGCGGTGCGGCCGGCCCGGGGTCGAGCGACACAGCAAGGTCTACAGCTTCACGCAACGGGATTCTGTCGCCCCACCGGGCATGTGTCTCGATAGTTGCGGCACGTTCCGGCGGCGCTCAGGTTCGCAGCGCCGCAGCGCACCCGGTCGGTGGTCATAGCGTGTCGATGGTCTCGGGCATGTCGGCCTGCAGTCGTGCCATCACCGCGTCGAACGAGTTGTCGCCTTGCCCGGCAGGCCATTTCTTCGCCGCGGGCTCGGTCTCAGCGGCCCACAGCAACTTCGTTTTCGACACCGGCGCCGCAGGCAACAACCAGGTCTTGTTCGTTGTGAGTCTCTCCATGGCGTGATCCCACCGGTGATAGTCCACCGGGCCGTGACACTTTGCTGCTTCGAGCAACGTCACCTCAGACCAGTTGAGCTCTCGGCGGCGGCGGTTGTGACGCTCAATGAACTTCAACGTCGGCTGGCCCAGCGGCGTCGGCATCTTGAGGTTCCTGCGGGATACCGCCACGAGATGACGAGCGGGGACCTGTTTGCACCAGCCAATCGCCAGCAACGCCGACCATGACGCGTACCCTGAACCCACCGGACAGTACACCGCAACGAAATTGTCGGTCAGCACCGGCGGGTGACCGTAACGACGATCCGCGGGCGAGAACTGGCGCCAGTACACGCCGGGCGCGTCGCGCCCGATGATCGGGAGGTCCTCAGACATCAGCCGATGAAGAGTCGTGCGAACCAACCGAGGGTCCTCGGGTACAGCATCAGAACGAAACCAGGTGCCCGCAGGCAGAGCCTCAACCCAGCCGCGGATGACCTCCGAACGGCTCCGAGACAAGACCACAGACGACATGTAAGAAGCATAACACGACGATGGCGGCGCTCCCGTCGAGCCGTTCGTCGCTGCGTAACGGCAGCTTGCCCTTCGCCAACATGTGAGCCTCGGTCACGCGGTCCCCGGCTAACCGGGGATGTACGGCAAGACGCGGATCCTGGCTGCGGGGAGGGGGGGGGGGGGCCCGGGGGTCCAGCGGGGGGGGGCGAAGGGGGGGGGGAGGGGGGGGGGGGGGGGTCCCGGGCGATCAGGCTGAGTCGCTCAATGCGGCGGCGAACGCGGCGGTGGCGGCGCGGACATCGTCGTCGTTGATGCCGAGATGGGTGACGAGTCTCGTGCCGGCCAACTGCGCGTAGGGGCTCGGCCCCTTGTGGCCCCTGGTTCTGCGCACGTCGCAGAGCACGCCGCGGTCTGCCAGGCGCTGCTGCAGATCGCTGCTGGCACCGTCAATGGAGATGAACATCATGTTGGTGTTGACGGCGTTCACCTCGATCCCGTCGATGTCGGCCAACCCCGCCGCCAACAGCGCTGCCCGCGCGTGATCGTCGGCAAGTCGGTCGACGTTGTTCTCCAGGGCGTAGATGCCTGCTGCGGCCAGCACCCCGGCCTGTCTCAGGCCGCCGCCGAGCATCTTGCGCCACTTCCGGGCCTCATCGATCAGCGCACGCGGGCCGCTGAGAAGCGATCCGGCGGGAGCGCCGAGTCCTTTCGACAGGCACATCGAGACGGAGTCGCAGCCGGCGACCAGTTCTGCGCCCGAGACACCCAGCTCAACGCACGCATTCCACATGCGCGCACCGTCGAGGTGCACGCTGAGGTCGGCGTCGCGCGCCACCTTGATCGCCTCGTCCATACGCTCTGGCGACTGCACCATCCCGTTCTTGGTGTTCTCAAGGCACAGCAGTCGAGTGCGGGCGAAGTGGGTGTCGTCGGGTTTGACGGCCGCGGCGACCGCATCGGGGTTGGGGAGCCCGTCGGTCTCCGTCGCCACGGGCTGAGGAGCGATCCCGCCGAGCACCGCGCCGCCGCCGGCCTCCAGCCGGAACGTGTGGGCCGTGTCTCCGGCGATGTACTCGTCGCCACGTCCGCAGTGGGCCAGCAGGGCGCACAGGTTGGACTGCGTTCCGCTGGTGACGAACAGGGAAGCCTCGGTGCCGAGCCGTTCGGCGACCATGGCCTCGAGGCGGTTCACGGTGGGGTCGTCGCCGAAGACGTCATCGCCCACCTCGGCGGACGCGATCGCCCGGCGCATCGCTTCGGTGGGTCGGGTCACAGTGTCTGAACGAAGGTCGATCACTGTGTCATTCCCCGGGGGCGTCCTTCGGGGTCATTCTGGCAGTTCGGGTTCGAGGACGGCGCTGACGCTGATCTCGCCCGAGTCGGTGACTGTGTGCGGTTCCACCGTGAGGATCACGCCGGCGGCCTTCACGTCGTCGATCACGGTGTCGAGCAGTGCCAACTGCTCGGCGCTCCCAGAGAAGGCCGCGGACAGCACCGGGGTGCGCAGCTTGCGTTTGTTCTCCGACTTGGTGCGGCGCACCGCGCTGAGGGCCTCTGCTGCGACACCGCTGGTCTGTGCGCCGATCTTATCTGCAACGAGGCGCAGGACATCGCTCCTGTCCCCCCTGTCGGGCCAGTCGGCGGCGTGTACCGAGCCCTCATGCCACCAACTCCAAACCTCCTCGGTGACGAATGGCAGAAAGGGAGCGAACATTCGCTGCATCGTCGACAGGGCGAATCGGAGGGCGTGGCGAGCCGACTCGGCGCGATGCTCACCGTACTCGCCGTAGGCGCGGGCTTTCACAAGCTCCAGATAGTTGTCGGTGAACCACCAGAAGAACGCTTCGGTCCGTTCCAGGGCCCGGGCGTAGTCGAAGCGCTCGAAGGCCTCGGTGGCATCGTCAACGAGGTCGGCGAGCCGGTCCAGCATTGAACGGTCGAGGGGCTCGCTGATTCTGGCCGGATCACAGTCATCGGAGCTGTCGGCATCGGTTGCGCCGGCGGCATCGTTGGTATCGGTTGCGCTGTCGGCATCGTCTGCATCGGCGGCATCGTTGGCATCGTTGGTATCGTTGGTATCGGCTGCGCTGGCGGCATCGTTGGCATCGGCAGCATCGGTTGCATCGTTGGTATCGGCTGCGCCGGCGGCATCGTTGGCATCGGCGGCATCGTTGGCATCGGCGGCATCGTTGGCATCGTTGGTATCGGCTGCGCTGTCTGCATCGGCGGCATCGGCTGCGCCGAAACTGAGCGTGAACTTCGACGCGTGCAACAGCTTGATCGCTAGGCGGCGGCCGATCTTCATCTGGCCCTGGTCGAAGGCGGTGTCGGTGCCGGGGCGCCCCGATGAGGCCCAGTAGCGGACGGCATCGGCGCCGTACTGCTCCAGCAGGTCGGTCGGCACCACGACGTTGCCCTTCGACTTCGACATCTTCTTGCGGTCGGGATCGAGGATCCAGCCGGAGAGCGCGGCGTTGTGCCAAGGAGCGGTGCCCGCGTCGAAATGGGCCCGGACCACCGTGGAGAACAGCCAGGTGCGGATGATGTCGTGCGCCTGGGGCCGAACGTCCATGGGGAACGTGGCTGCGTGGAGCTTGGGGTCGGTCCTCCAACCGGTGGCGATCTGGGGGGTGAGCGAGGATGTGGCCCAGGTGTCCATCACGTCGACCTCGCCCACAAAACCGTTCGGCTGATCCCGCTGGGCCTCGGAGAAGCCGTCGGGCACATCGCTCGAGGGGTCGACCGGGAGCTGATCGTGGCGCGGCGTGATCGGCTGTTCCCAGATCGGTTCACCATCGGAGTCGAGGCGGTACCAGAGCGGGAGCGGCACCCCGAAGAAGCGCTGCCTACTGATCAGCCAGTCTCCGTTGAGGCCCTCGATCCAGTTCGTGAAACGGGCCTGCATGTAGTCTGGAACCCAGTTGATCTCGTCGCCGCGGGCCACCAGGGCCTCGCGAAGGTACTCGTCGCGGCCGCCGTTGCGGATGTACCACTGACGGCTCGCCACGATCTCAAGGGGTTTGTCGCCCTTCTCGAAGAACTTCACGGGATGGGTGATAGGGCGCGGCTCTCCCTGCAGGTCTTCGGACTCCGTGAGGAGTTGCACCATCTCCTGTTGCGCCTGGGCGACGCGTTTCCCCGCCAGCCGCCCGTAGGCGGCAGCGGCATCGGGTGCGCTGAGCCACTCAGGGGTGTCGCCTGTGAAACGGCCGTCACGGCCGATGACCGTGCGCACCGGCAGGTTGAGCTCGCGCCACCAGGTCACATCGGTGGTGTCGCCGAAGGTACAGATCATGGCGATCCCCGTGCCCTTGTCGGGGTCCGCGAGATGGTGCGGGTGAACGGGAAGCTCAACACCGAAGACCGGACTCAGTACCGTGACACCGTCGAACAGCGGCTGGTAGCGCTCGTCGTCGGGGTGGGCGACCAGAGCGACGCAGGAGGGAACCAACTCGGGGCGTGTGGTGTCGATCCAGACCTCCTCGCCCCCGTCGGAGCGTGCGAAGCGGAGCCTGTGATAGGCGCCGGGAACCTCCTTGTCCTCCAACTCGGCCTGAGCCACTGCGGTCTGGAAGGTCACGTCCCAAAGCGACGGCGCCTCGACCTGGTAGGCCTCACCGCGTGCGAGGTTGTCGAGGAAGGCGAGTTGGCTGACCCGTCGGCAGTGGTCGTTGATGGTCGTGTAGGTGCGGGTCCAGTCGACCGACAGTCCCAAGTGTCGGAACAGCTGCTCGAAGACCTTCTCGTCCTCGGCGGTCAGTTCCAGGCACAGCTCGATGAAGTTGGGGCGGCTGACCGCCTGCGGACGGCGCTTCGACACTGCTTTGGGGTCGCCGGCGTCGGCGGGTGCGGTGAAATCGGGGTCGTAGCGCAGCGACGGGTCGCACACCACCCCGTAGTAGTTCTGCACCCGACGCTCAGTGGGAAGGCCGTTGTCGTCCCAGCCCATGGGATAGAAGACCTCGCAGCCGGCCATGCGCTGGTAGCGGGCGATGGTGTCGGTGTGGGTGTAGCTGAAGACGTGACCCACATGCAGCGACCCGCTCACCGTCGGCGGCGGCGTGTCGATCGAGAAGACCTCATCACGCGGCCTAGTGGTGTCGAAGTGGTAGATCCCGTCTCGATCCCAGACGGCGTCCCACTTCTGCTCAAGGCCGACCAGGTCCGGTCTGTCGGGAATTCGCGACGTAGCCATATGACGCACGAGGCTACCGTCTGTGCACGCCCTCGCACCGGTTGCCCTGCGCGGTCAGTGGGGGAGCGACCCGGTCAGGAGCGGCCTGTTCGGGAGCGGCCGGTCGGGAGCGGTGGGTCGAGAGCGGTGGGTCAGGAGCGGCCCGGTCGGAGCGTTCGGTCCGCAGCGGTCAGTCGGCGACCTTGGGTTGCGAAGAAGCGGTGCGGTAGTCGTCGTAGGGCTGGTCGCGTTCGCTCAGCGCAGCGGTGAGGCCCTTCTCCTTGATGTTGCCGATGAACCGTTTCATCGATTCGGTGTGTACGCCGAGCGCGCACAGTTCGGTACCGACGCGGATACCGGTGCGCACGCCCATTACCTCCATCTGGCGATGAACCGCCCGCTTGTTGAGTTGAGCCACATCGGTGGGGGTCCGGGTGATCCGCTCGGCGATCTTCAGCACCTCGGCCGAGAGGTCCTCAGCTGGGAAGGCCTGGTTGGCCCAGCCGTACTCGACGGCCTCGACGCCGCTCACCGGGTCGCCGGTGAGCATCATCTCCATCGCCTTGCGCATTCCCAAGAACCAGGTGTGGAAGTGCATGTCGGGCACGCCGAAACGGGTGGCGGGGTAGCCCATCTGAGCATCCTCGGCCACGTACACGAGGTCACAGCAGGTGGCGAGCTCGCTGCCCCCCGCCAAGCAGTATCCGTGGACCTGCGCGATGACCGGCTTGGCGAGGTCCCAGATGCTCATCCAACCCTCGGTGACATGGCGCGGCCACTGCCCCTCGCCCTGTGCGGTGAAGAACGGCAGGTCGTACTCGGCGTTGTTGCCGCCGAGGTCATAACCGGCGGAGAACGACGGGCCGTCGCCCCGCACGATCGACACCTTGACGCTGTCGTCGTCATCGGCATCGCGGAGCGCGCCGAGGATCGCGCCCCGCAGGGGGTGGATCAACGAGTTGCGTTTGTCGGCCCGATTCAAGGTGATCCTGCGGACCCCCTGAATCGGGTCGTCGAGCAGGACCCACTGGTGGTCCGCCGCGGGTGCGCCACCGTTGCCGGTGCCGCTCGGATTGGCCGTCTCTTGGCTGTAGTCGCTCATGCCCCGACCCTACGACACGCGCCGCACTCCCCAAAATCGAAGCCTGCGTGGAGGGGTCCACATCGAGGCGACGGACGGGGGGCTTGGTGTCGCGTCATGTGGAGTTGAGCGAGGACGCAACGCACGGCGAGGTCACTGAGGCGGTCCGCGATCTTGCCGAAGACGGTTCGGTCCATGGCATTCTGGTGCAGTTGCCGGTGCCGGCCGGTAT
>JAHQYN010000136.1 GCA_024421085.1 Acidimicrobiia bacterium | reverse complement strand
GACCGGCTGGGTGTCGACCGGCTGGGTGTCGACCGGCTGGGTGTCGACCGGCTCCGGCTCGGTGGCGGGCGGGTTTGTGTTCGTCTCAACCAAACTGGCACCGTCGCCATTGCCGCTGTTCACCAACCAGTTGGCGCCCAAGATCACGATCACGATCGCGGCCACCCCCGAACCGAAGCGGATCATCCGCCGACGGGTCCTGGCTCTCTGCTCGGCCGCCCGGGCCGCGGCGATCCGGCTTGCTCGGTTGGCTTTCTGACGGGCGCGTTTGTCGGTAGTCACGGCATCACAGGCTATCGGCGTGCCTCGCCAACTTCGGACCGTGACCGAACCTAGCTCAAGAGCGTGAACATGATCCCCGCGGCGAGCGGCAGGACCATAGCCACGGCCAAACCGACGACCATCCACAAAAGGAGGCGACGGCGGCGTTGCGCCTGTTTGGACACCGCCTGGGTGTGGTGCTGTTGCCGGGCCGCCTTGACGCGTCGCTTGCGGGTGTTGGGGTTGGTCGCCACAACTGTGAAGCTACCGCTTGACTGCGTGGGCTCCAAGCGTTCTGTAGCCTCGTGGTGTGCGCTGGCCATTCTGTGTGTCAACCGTCTGCGTGTTCGCCTGCTGTGCATCGACGGTCCTTGCCGGCTGCGCTGAACAAGACGGCGCTGAAGGCGGCGACCGTATCGAGACCGTGCAGGAGACGTCGACGCTGCCTGCTGAGACGACGATCCCGCAATCGGTGGGTCTGGTCCGCATCGGTCCGTCTGCCTACAATCTCGTGTTCACCTGCGTCGACCGGGGTGCCGGTGAGATCCTCGCGGTCGGGGTAGGGCGGGACGTGAACAACAAACCCGTCGAAGCGTTTGTCCAGGCGTTCGTCGCAGAGCCCTACATCGGAGTGGAAGTCGGCGACCCCGACGAGACGGTGCGTTTCGAACCGCGCCTCGGGGCGTTGCTCGATTTCACGTTCGACCACGACATAGTGCGCTTCGACGAGGTCGATTTCGTCACCGACCTAGACATTGAGACCGGTGACTTCACCCCGGCGGGTATCGGCTCGGTGGTCGTTGAGTGCCGCAGCTACGAGACCGAAATCCCCGACCCGTGAACCTCGAGGCGGCGAGAAGTCAGGCGCCGCAGGGGCTTTCTTGAAGGATCATCGGCAGACGACCGGACCGGTAGGTCGTCACCACGCCGTCCTCGACTGTGAACACGACCCGGAACTCGGCGTCGCCGGCATCCCTGGGCACGAACACGAAGTTGACGGTGTCGGCGTCGACGACCTCTCGTTCAAGTTGGTCTCCGAACGCCGCAACCAACTGTTCGGCGGTAGTGCCGATGCCGTACCCCGAAACCGTCGTGACAGGGCCGTCAACAATGTCGACGCGCTCGATCGTGGACGCATGCACCAAGAGGCTGACCCCGGGGGGAGCCGCTGCCGGGGTGACGCGGTAGCACTCGCTGACCGGTTCGCACGCCAGCATCGCCGAGCCGCTCGCCTCGGCGGCTGCGGGCACTGTCAGCCCGAAGGTGACCACTCCCAGCCCGGCCGTGCTGACCGCTGAGCCGGTGCCCAGTTGCACGGCCGCGTCGGCGGCGGCTTCCGCGACCACTTGGGCGCCGGCGCCCTGCGCCGTGCAGACGGCAGGAACCTCGATCGGCACCGACAGCGGGATCGACGTGGTCGAGCTGGTGCTGACCGTGGGATCAGCCGAGGCGCTGTCATCGCCCCCGAGCCCAGGATCAGGCTCAGGGTCTGTCGTGGTAGTTGCCCGAGTCGAGGTGGTCGTGGTTTCGGGTGTGTCCGCTGAGTCGTCGCCGCCCCGGCTGACAACGACCAGGGCGGCTGCGACTATGAAGATCAGCGCAACGAGAGTGACTGCAATCTGGCGTGGTGACATGGCTCCACCGGGTGTGACGGGGTGTTGAAATTCGGACAACCCGAAACCTACCACAAGCCACCGCGCCGGATCGCCAGCAACAGCATTTCAGTTGAATCCATGCGAGGGGCTCGTAGGCCGCCCGGGGCTCGAACCCGGCACCTTGAGATTAAAAGTCTCCTGCTCTACCCGATGAGCTAGCGGCCCACCAAGCAGGCTACAGGCAGCGTTGTGCGCTGCTGCCTCAAACTCCCGCGTCGGCCTCGATCTTCAGCAGCCGCTCGAAGTTGGCGCGGAGCTCATCGCGCCTGCTGCGGTCGTGGGCCAGATTCACCAACTCCAGCGGATCCTCGTTGGTGTCGTACCACTCATGGTCGTGGTCCTCGAAGGGGGCATCGACATCGAAGAGCTTCGGGACCGGTGAGCGGGTGCCGTCACGCTCGATGCCTCCGCCGATTCCGTAGTAGCGGGCGTATTTGGTGAAACCGTCGTAAAAGCCGCGGACCGCGTAACGGCAGTTCCGCAGCAGCGACGACTGGGCGCTGTCCTGGGAGAACAACACATGGTCACGGGGCCGGGCCGCCGGGTCGGCCAGAGCCGGGGTCAAGTCGACACCCGACAGCGACGGCGTCTCGTCGAGGTCAACACCGCCGAGAGCGCACAGCGTCGCGGCGAGGTCCACATGGGTCGCCAGAGCATCGGTCGTCGTTGCCGGTTCGGTGACGCCGGGGACCTTGACGACGAGGGGCACGCCCATGACCTCCTCGTAGACGCACGGCAGCTTGGCACGCAGGCCGTGCGAGCCGCAGGCGTCGCCGTGATCGGAGGTGTAGGCGATGACGGTGTCGTCGTAGATGCCCAACTCGTCGAGAGTGTGGAGCAGCTCGCCGAGGTTCCCATCGAGCTCCTCATGGAGGTGGGCGTAGTAGTCGAGCTGGCGCAGCCAGGCCCGCTCATCGGCGAGGTCGATCCGGCCCACGAAGTGTTCGTGGTTGCGCACCTGCCGCCAGGCACGCTGGATCTCGGGCTTCGAGTGCAGGTCGTCGTGGAAGTTTGCGGGGAGCTCGTCGAACCGCCGCGGGTAGTCCTCGGCGACCGCCTCCACGGGCACACCCTTGAGCCGCAGCTTGCGCATGAACTCGAAAGCCTTGGCGTCTCCGGGGTGCTCGGCCTGATAACTCAGATGGTCGATCGGGAACCACATGATGTCGTGCGGGTTGACTAGGGCCACGGTGAGGTGCCAGGGCGTGTCGTCGCCCGCATGCTCGCGCAGCCAGTTCATGGCATCGGCAGCGATGATCGGATCGAAGAAGCGGCCGCTCCAGGCCGAACCTGTGTAGTGGGTGTCGTTGCCGCGGAAGTCCTGGTAGCCATGCGCGGTCATTTCGGGAACGTGCTCGTGTGAGAGATGCCATTTCCCCAGGTAAGCGCTGTAGTAGCCGCGCTCTGCGAGCAGGCTCCCGATTGTCGGGATCGCCGGGTCGAGTGCCGTGTGGGCCGGGAACGAGACGTTGTCGACCACGCCGTGCTCGGCTAGGTAGCTGCCGGTGTAGAGGCTTGCCCGAGACGGTGAGCACGGCGACGAATGTGTGTAGTAGCGGTTGAACGTCAACCCGTCGGCGCGCAGCCGATCATGTGCGGGAAGGTCGGCTCTGCCGGCGAGCCAGTCGTTGCGCCGTTCCTCATCGGAGACGATCAGCAGAATGTTGGGTTGTCTGTCCATTGCCGCAGCCTAGAACGCTCAACTCAACCGGGATATATGGGCGGCGACGGCTGAACGGACCGCAGCGAGCGCCTCGCGGTTGGTGAGGTCGTCGATACATATGACCTCACCGACATGGATCTGCACCAGGGGGCGGCCGCGCCATCTAATCCGCGGGAACCGACTGCCGCTCGGCCAGACGTCATCAGATCCGACCACGCCGACGGGCAGCACGACCGCGTCGGCTTGTCTAGCGATCTCCAGGAACCCTCTGCGAACCTTGCCGAGCCCCGATCCGTCGCGTTTTTCGGGGGGCACGATCCTGCCCTCGAGCATCACCGCCACCGGGCGGCCTGCTGCGAGCGTGTCGACAGCGGTATTGATCGTTTCCCGCCAGCCGCTGCCAGCGCTGATGCAGCCGGCCGATCTGAGGAACCTCCCCACCAGCGGAATGTCGAAGTACTTGGCCCGCACCAGTATCCGGGCCCGCAGGCCGAGCCCCTCTAGGAGCGCGAAGCCGACCGGGACGTCGAAGAAGCTGCGGTGGTTGGCGACCACGACGACGGGCCTTCCCAGCGTGTCGATCGGGCCGTCGTCGGTATGGCGGGTCCGACAGAACAGTCGGCTCACGAAACGCAGGAACACGGCGCGGCGTGAGAACTTTCGTTGGTCGCGGTCAAGCACTGTCGGCACGGCATTTGTCTAGCGCCCTTCGGCTTCCTCGGCACACCAGTTCGGCGCGGCGCTGAGTGGAGACTGCGCCTGTGAACTACCGTCGGCGGTTCATGCCCGCTGCAGCGCCCCAAGAGATCTCCCGGGAGAGTTGGGTGGCGTTGATCGTCGTTACCGCGGCGGCTTTCTTGGTTGTGCTCGACGTGTCTGTGGTCAACGTTGCCCTTCCCTCGATAGCACGCGACCTTGAAGCGACGTCGGCACAGCTCCCCTGGGTTATCTCCGGTTACAACATCGCCCTGGCGTCACTGCTGCTGCTGGCAGGACGAACCGCGGACCGTCGCGGCCGCAGGGCGACGTTCACAGCCGGGTTGTACCTGTTCCTCGCCGGCTCCGCACTGTGCGGAATGGCCAACAGCCCGACAACCCTGATCGTCGCCCGAGTGGTGCAGGCGACGGGGGGCGCATTCCTCATGCCTGCCTCTCTGGCGATGGTCCTGCCCCAGTTCCCGCTCTCCCGACGAGGTGTGGCGATCGGGATCTGGGGTGCCGCCGGTGCGCTGGGTGCGGCCTTCGGGCCCTCTGTCGGTGCAGTGTTGATCAGCGCTTGGAGCTGGCGGGGGATATTCCTAGTCAACGTCCCCTTGGGGCTGGTCGTCGCGGTGCTGGCCCGGCATCTGGTCGCTGAGACGCGTGATGAGACCGCCACGGGCCCGCTCGACCTGATCGGCGTTCCCGTCGGCGTCGCCGGCGTGGCTCTGGTGATGTACGGAATCGTCCGCTCCGAACAGCACGGTTGGACCGACCAGAGCGTGCTTCTGCTGATCTTGGCCGGTGTCGCGGTCGTTCCCTTCGTGGTCTGGCGGTCGGCACGCCACCCTGCCCCGCTGCTCGACCTGTCGCTGTTCGCCGGTCGTCCCTATTCGGTGTCGACTGCGGCCTTCTGGGCCTATTCGCTGGCCTTCACGGCCGGGTTCTTCCTCAACTCGTTCATGTTCCAGGAGCTCTGGGGCATGAGCGTGCTGAAGACCGGTTTCGGTCTCACTCCGGGTCCGCTGATCGCCGCGGTGGCGTCAGCACGCCTGGGAGGGATGGCCGACCGGATCGGGCACCGTTGGATAGTGTCGATCGGCTGCTGGGTGGTCGCCGCGGGCTACCTCTGGATGCTGCTGACCTTCACGTCGGAACAGGATTACTTCTTCGTCTACGTGCCGTCAGCGATCCTCATCGGCGTGGGCGTCGGAGCGACCATCGCCGGTTATCAGAGCGCGGCGATGGCAGAGGTCGGGGTCGACCAGTTCGCGAGCGCCAACGCTTCGCTTCGCACCTTCCAACAGGTCGGCTACGCTATCGGCATCAGCGTGGTGAGCACCCTCGCCGCAGGGTTCAGCTACGACGGCATCTACGACGGCTTCGTATGGGTGATCGCCTGTTTCGTCGTCTCCGGGACGGTGATGCTGGTCGGCTACCCCTCAGGCTCAGCCGCCGCCCGCCAAGCCTCAAGAACCTGAACCAGCTTTGCCGTCGGATTCTGTATCGGGTGGCATCGAATTATGGGGTTGACTCTGTATTGCTCTCATGCCATACTTGGTCGGTGGCGCGAGTCGAGTATCACCCCGTGTTCGCCGATCAGGTCACAGAGTTGTGCGAGAAACCCGAAGCAATGGAGACCGCCGGTGAGGTTATGGCTTTGCTCGGCGCGCTTGAGGAGCATGGACATGATCTTGAAGGAGAAGCCACCGATGACCCGAGCCATCCAATCGTCGTATCCCGCTATCACATGTTCGCGCTGCGCCGGACTCCCCCGACGGCTTACACGCCATATGCCGACGCGCCGCCCGTCATTCGTATCCCCTACGTCTGGTTCGTCGACGCGGACGGCCAAGAGTTCGCTGTGGTGATGCTCATGGGAGACAAGACCCGGCTCGGCAGCGTCTGGTACCAGGCTCAGGTCAACAAGATCGAAGACCAACTCATCGGCGGCTGGGAGAAATCCAATCCCGGTCACCACGCACTCATACGGAGGACACGATGACCAAACCCATCATCCCGGAACCTGATGTCGACACCGACCGCACCTCAGAGGAATACGCCAACGCCGCTAGCCGAGTGGCGCAGGCCCGCGAACGCGTCCTCAGTGATGCTTCAGCGAAAGCCGCTCACGACGCTCTTATGGCCAGAATCGAAGACCGGCTCGCAGCCAAGCACGCCACCCTTGCTGAGGTTCGCCGCGCCATCGGGCTCACCCAGAACCAAATGGCGGACACCCTCGGTATGGCCCAAGGCGACGTCTCCAAGCTCGAACGACGAAACAACCTTAACCTGACCACTCTCAGACGGTTCATCGAAGCGACCGGTGGGCGTCTCCGCATCAGCGCCACCTACGGGACAACAGAAGTCGATCTCTATATCGGCGATCTCCTCGCCAGCGACAACACGACAAAAACCGCGACAACGAGCGATTTTTCGCTGAGGTGAGCAGATCATCGGGTTGTCGATCCCGAGGGTTTGAGCGAGCATCACGCAGTCCGCCTTGTCCACTGAGCGCGCCCGCGGTCAGCTTCATCGCCACCAGACACCCGGCCCTGATCGTTCACGAGGATTCGTGAGCGGGTTGAGTGTGCGTGAGCTTGCCGACCAACGAGGCGATGGTTCGAGCGACATCAGAAGGGGTGGTGAACTGACCGATGCCAGACCGTTGGTCCCGGTCGGTGCTCGTTTCCAGAGCCTGCGAGTAAGCGTGGGGTGGGGGTGGTTGAGGGTATGAGTTCGGTGGGTCGAATCGGGGGTTTCTAGGTGGGGGAAGCGCATTCGTCGCAGGTCGGAGGCGTTTACTTGGGTGCTCCCGCTGAACATTCGAAAGTACGTATCGACTAGCTCGCTGTTGAGGAACTCGGCTAGTTGCACCGCTTCGGACTGTTTGATCGGCGCCCGGTTGCGGTGGACGACGTTCACATGGTTCTCGAACGCTACGTGGTCGTAGCCCTCGACTGGGAGGTAGACGCCGGCGACTACCCGGCGGCGCTGTTCCTTGGAGGTAAAGCG
>JAHQYN010000135.1 GCA_024421085.1 Acidimicrobiia bacterium | reverse complement strand
CAGCGTCGCCTTCGCCGGCGACCGCCTGCTCGGCACCGGAGGTAACGCCGGTTCCGGGGCCTGTGCGACCGGCGGCAGCAGCGACTGCCGCACCCGCTTGCGCGGGACTGGGCACACCCCGGCCAGTGGTCGCCGCATCCGCCCCGGAATCGGCTGGTGGGCTTTCGGCGACGGTGCCGACATCGCTGTGGTGGGCCTGCTCGGCGGAGGTCTGCTTGGCGGCCTCTTCGGGCGCGGCCCCGCTGTCGGGTCTCGGTTCTTTCTCGGGCGGCTGTTCAGCGCGAATCAGACCCTCGCGCTGCGCTTTGCGGCGCACCCGATCCGCTTGCGCGTCAACAATGCTTGAGGAGTGGCTCTTGGCGCCGATCCCCAACACCTCGGTGAGTTCAAGGGTCTCCTTGTTGGTGAGCCCTAGCTCCCGAGCGAGTTCGTATACGCGAATCTTGGATGGCACGTTGCGGCGAATGTCCTTGAGGTCAGTTGTGGAGTCGGGTGACGCGGGTGCATCACAAGCCGTGGAGCCGACCGGCCGCATGCAAGCAGGCGGGCGGTCCGAACAGCCGCGGTCCCATGAGCCTAGCGATCTGCTGGCCGTTCGCGTCTGTCAACGGGGATTGCCCGCGGGTGCCAGTCCTGTGTCAGCCGCTGGTGGTTTCGGATGCCTCTCCGACCGCAGTTGCAGTGGTTCTCTCGGTCGTGGACTCCTCGGCTGCCGGACTGTCGACAGACTCGCCCGCGGCGGCCCCCTCGGCAACCGTCTCGGCCCCCTCGGCAACCGTCTCGGCAACTGCGGCGGCCCCCTCGGCAACCGTCTCGGCAGCTTCGGCATCGCCGACAGGCGCGGTGGCCGCGGCTTGGGCCCAGTCGTCGGCAGACACGACCTCGCCGCCGTCGGCCGGCTGCCAGACCTGTTCACCGCTCTCGGGGTTGATCACCCACTCACCCTCAGCCCACTCTACGTCTCCGTAGGTCGCCTCCTCAGCGAGCTGCGACTCGGACTTGATGTTGATCCCCCAGCCGGTGAGCCGCGACGCCAGACGGGCGTTCTGCCCCTCCTTGCCGATCGCAAGTGACAGTTGGTAGTCGGGGACGATGACCTCGCAGTCTCCGCTGGCATGGTCGGGTCTGACCTCTTTGACCTTGGCAGGCGACAGCGCCTTCATCACGAACTCCTCCAGGTCCTCGGAGTACGGCACGATGTCGATCTTCTCACCGCGCAGTTCGTTGACGATCTGGCGCACACGCGCGCCGCGCGCACCCACGCAGGCGCCCACCGGATCGACGTTGTTGTCCATGGACCAGACGGCGATCTTGGTGCGGTGTCCTGGTTCGCGTGCACACGCCCGGATCTCCACGACACCGTCGGCGATCTCGGGGACTTCGAGCTCGAACAGGCGCTTGATGAGGCCCGGGTGGGTTCGACTGACTACGATCTGTGGACCCTTGGCCGTGTTTCGAACCTCGACGATGTAGGCCTTGACCCGGGTGTTGGAATCCGGCCGTTCGTAGGGGACCTGTTCAGCCTTCGGCAGCAGAGCCTCGACCTTGCCGAGGTCCAACAGCGTGTAACGCGCATCGGTCTGCTGGATCATGCCGGTGACGATGTCTCCCTCGCGGCCCGCGTACTCCTCGTACTTCAGTTCACGCTCAGCCTCCCGAATCCGCTGGGTGATGACTTGGCGGGCGGCCTGCGCGGCGATGCGCCCGAAATCGTCGGGAGTGACCTCGAACTCTTCGCCGACGGGTTCGCCGTCCTCATCGAGGTCTTGGGCGAAGACGCGGAAGTCCATGGTCTCGGGGTCGATCGTGACCCACGCATACTCGTGGGCACCTGGTATCCGCTTGTATGCAGACTCCAACGCGTCGGCAAGTGCCGCGAACAGGGCATCTACGGAAATCCCGCGCTCGGCAGCGAGCGCTTGGAGAGCTTCCATCATATCTGAGTTCATGATGCCGGGGCCTCCCTGCTGGTTCTTGTTTTGGTCTTGGTCGAGTGGTCTGATCCGCACGGCCCCTGCCGGCCCGCCTCGGCCGGGCCGGGACTGCGCGCTGAGCCCAGCGAACGCCCGCTGGAACGCCCGGAGCCGCGGCGCGGCGCCGGTCCCCAGTCGAACACAGTGCGGGCTCTGGCCACTTCGTCGTAGCGCAGACGGTGCCGTTGCCCGTCGCTGTCGATGTCGAAGCAGCCGTCGTCCGCGGTCAACAGGGCACCTGCGAGACGACGCGAGCCAGCGGCTGTCGGCATGGTCTTGACCTTGATGCGCTCACCGACGGCACCACGGAAGTGTTCGGGGGTGCGCAGCGGACGTTCGAGTCCGGGGCTCGAGACCTCGAGGGTGTAACGCCCCGGCATCAGGTCGACCTCGTCGAGCCGCCGTCCCAAGGCGCGGCTGATCCGCTTGAGGTCGTCGATGCCTATCCCGCCCTCAGCGTCCACGAGCACCCGCAGCACCCCGCCGTTGTGCTCGACGTCGTAGAGGTCCGCCGACTCAGCGTCTACTACCGAAATCACGAGTTCACGAACCCGGTCGACGATCACCATGGTCGGACCTCCTCGAGTGTGCGTTGTGTTTAGTGGCAGGCGCCCGATCCCAGAAAAGACCCCATCCCAGAAAAGAAAGGCGTGGCCGCGAGGCCACGCCTCATCCACAGGGGATGTATCCGAAACGGATATCGAACGTAAGGATCAGCCTAGCATTGTTCTGTCATTCTGAGTCGCGCCGGCCGCGAGTCGGTTTCGAGCGGGCCGATTTCGGCACCATCCGGATGTTGGAGACCGCCGTCTCGGTGTCGTTGGCGTCGTCGCCGCGGTCATTGAGATTCCGGTCCCGGTCCTGCTGCGCGGCACGTCGGGCCGCCGCACGGGTCGACGATGCACGGTCGAGCGCCGCCTCAGCGCCGTTGGCGTGGATGTACTCGGCCCATTCGACCAGGGTGTCGACCATCTCGTCTTCAGCAACGACCATCACGTTCTGTCCCTTGACGAATAGGTGGCCCCGCTTGTTGCCCGCGGCGATCCCCAGGTCGGCGTCCCGGGCCTCGCCGGGCCCGTTCACGACGCAGCCCATGACCGCCACCTGCAAGGGGATCTCCCTTTCGCCGAAGGCTCGCATCGCTTCGTCGGCTATGGCGAAGACGTCGACTTCGGCGCGGCCGCAGCTCGGACAGGCGATCAGGTCCACGTTCTTGCGTTCGCGCAGGCCCATCACCTCCAGCAGTTGGCGGCCCGCCTTGACCTCCTCGACGGGGTCGGTGGTCAGCGAGTAGCGGATGGTGTCGCCGATTCCCTCGGCGAGCAGCGTCGCCATGCCTGCGGTCGCTTTCAGGGTGCCGATCGGCGGCGGCCCCGCCTCGGTGACACCGAGGTGCAGCGGATAGTCGGTGACCTCGGCCAGCTGTCGGTACGCCTCGATCATCAGCGGCACGCTCGAGGCCTTGACCGAGATCTTGATCAGGTCGAAGCCCACGTCTTCGAAGTGAGCGATCTCCTGTTGAGCGGACTCGACCATCGCCTCGGGGGTGACCTTGCCTCCGTGCTTGGCGTACAGGTCGGGGTGGAGCGACCCGCCGTTGACGCCGATGCGGATCGGAACCCTGCGGTCCAGCGCTTCGCTGGCGACGAGCTTGATGTGTTTCGGGTTGCGGATGTTGCCGGGGTTGAGCCTCAGGCAGTGTACGCCAGCTTCCAGCGCTTCGAGCGCTCGCAGGTACTGATGGTGTATGTCGGCCACGATCGGCACCGGCGACCGCGGCACGATCCGCGCCAGACCCTCGGCCGCGGCGCTCTCGTTGCAGGTGCAGCGGACGATATCGGCTCCCGCCGCGGCCAAGGCGTAGATCTGGCGGAGCGTGGCTTCGTGGTCGGCGGTCTTGGTGACCGTCATCGACTGCACGGTGACGGGTGCTCCGGCGCCGACGGGGACGTCGCCGACCATGATCTGCCGTGTGTCTCGACGGGGAAAGCTCCGGTTGAAATCCACACATGGAACCTACCCGCCCCAACAGATCTCCCGCGGCCCCGCCATGCCAGGCACGCGAGACCCGCTCGGCGACCTCGCTCCGTTCAGGCTGCTGATCGCCTCCGAAAGGTGCGGGCGGTTCGGCCGGTTCGCTCCGTTCAGGCTGCTGATCGCCTCCAAGAGGTGCGGGCGGTTCGGCCGGTTCGCTCCGTTCAGGCTGCTGATCGCCTCCAAGAGGTGCGGGCGGTTCGCTAGGTGGCCAGCAGCTGCTCGACCCGGTCGCCGAGGAATGCGGTGTCGACTTTGCCCGACTCGGCGCTGCCGTCGTCGTTGATGAAGACGAACGTCTGCTGGCTGGTCACGCCGTAGCGTTCCCAGACCGAATTGTCGGTGTCTGAGACGTGGGTCAGGCCGGAGGCCCCGTAGCTCGCCACGAAGCGTTCAAGATCAGGCACCGACGTGCTCGAACCGCCGATGCCGATGATTTCGACTCGCCCTGCGAATTGTTCCTGCACCGATGCGACCGCACCGGCTTCCCGTTGACACGTCGGTCACCACGGCGCCCAGAACCACAGCACGAGGTCCTGCCCTGCGTAGTCGCCGGCATCGAACTGGCCGCCTCCCACCGTGCTCTCGGTCCAGTCGTGGGGCCAGGCGGCCGCGACCGACTCGCCGGTGCTCGTGTCGGGCGCTGATCCGTGCGTGGTCGGCGGCGCCTCTGTCGTTGTGGTCGTCGGCGCTGGCGCGGACTCGTCGCTTGCGTTGCCGCACGAACTCCCGACGAGCAGCAGGGCCACAGCCGCCGCGACGGCCCGTTGGTTCAGGTGACGATGCATGGCCCCAGGTTAGGGCTGTTCGGGTCTTGCCGCACCCCTTGGGTCTTGCCGCACCCCTTGGGTCTTGCCGCACCCGCGGTTCGTGTCTCAGCGCGGCGCAGCGGCGCCCGGACTGTGTCGGCGTTGGTATCGTTGCCGTGAAGAAGCGGGCCGCACAGGGCCCGAGAGTCGGGAGTCTGCAGTGCCGCTGAGAGTCGCAGTGTCGGAGGCGAGGGCGCGATGAGCACCCGGAAATTGATCGTTGCCTCTCTCATCGCCGGGCTGGCGATCCTGGTGGCTGGAACGGTCCAGTTGTTGATGATCGTCAGTTGATGGTCGTCAGTTGATGATCGTCAGTTGATGATCGTCAGTCGAGGAGGGTCTGTGGAGGTAGCATGAGACTCGCACGGAAAGGCAGTCCCATAGACGCGCAACACGACCTGATCGTCATCGGCGGCGGCCCCGGGGGTTACGCGGCCGCTCTGTACGCCGCGGGCATCGGACTCGACGCAGCGCTGGTGGAGAAGGCGACGATCGGCGGTGCCTGCCTGCATGTCGGGTGCATTCCCGCCAAGGAATTGCTGGAGACGGCCCATGTGTACCGCACGGTCCGCAACGCCGGTGCTTTCGGTGTGAACGCAGGCGCCCCGGAACTCGCCTGGGACGTCACGATGAAGCGCAAGCAGACCGTCATCGACCAGCTTGTGGCAGGTCTGGGCTCATTGATGAAACACCGGAAGGTGACCGTCTACAACGGTGTCGGCAGCTTGGGCGCCGACCGGGTGGTGTCTGTCGCCCGAGACGGGGAGACCCGCACGCTGCGCGCTCCGTCGGTCATTCTGGCCACCGGGTCGCTGCCGCGCACGATTCCAGGATTCGAGGTGGACGGCAAGGTCGTGATGACCTCCGACGAACTGCTGTCGATCGAGTCGCTCCCGCAGAGCGCGGCGGTGATCGGCGGCGGCGCCATCGGCTGTGAATTCGCCTCGATGATGGCCGACCTCGGGGTCGAGGTGACCGTGATCGAGGCGTTGGACCAGGTACTGACCGGCTGTGACAGCGATGCAGCCAAGGTGGTGGCGCGCAGCTTCCGCAAACGCGGGATCACAGTCCACACTTCCGCACCGGTGCACGGCCATTCGGTCGACCCGTCGGGGTCGCACACCACCGTGTCCTTCGGCGACGGCGCCACTGTCGACGTGGCGTTGGTGGTGGTGTCAGTCGGCCGCCGACCCAACGCCGGGGGACTGGGTCTCAGCGGTACTGCCGTCGTGGTCGATGAGCGTGGATTCGTTGAGGTCGACGGGCGCTGCCGCACCGCGGAGCCGGGTGTCTGGGCAGTCGGCGACCTTATCGACACTCCGCAACTGGCCCATGTGGCGTTCGCCGAGGGGATGCTGGCGGTGACCGACTCGCTGGGGGAGGAACCGGCACCGCTGGACCACCACCGCACGCCGTGGTGCATCTACTGTCATCCCGAGGTTGCGTTCGCCGGGCACACAGAGCAGTCGGCGATCGAGGCGGGCTACGAGGTCGTGACCTCGTCACACCGGTTCATCAGCAACGGTCGGGCCAAGATCGTGGGTGACACCGACGGCATCGTCAAGGTCGTCGCCGAGAGGCGCCCCGACGGCACCGGCGGGCAGATCCTGGGAGTCCACATGGTCGGGCCCTGGGTCACCGAGCAGCTCGGGCAGGCGTATCTGGCTGTCAACTGGGAGGCCACCGTTGACGATGTGGCGGCCTTCATCCAGCCTCACCCGACGATGAGCGAACTCTTCGGAGAGTCGGTGTTGTCATTGACGGGGCGGTCGCTTCATGGTTGATGCAAGACTGGACCCCGACCGATGAGAACACTCTATGAGAAGAGGACTTGATGGCTGATGTGACGATGCCCCAGTTGGGGGAGACGGTCACCGAGGGAACGATCACCCGCTGGTTCAAGCAGGTCGGCGATCACGTTGGGATGGATGAGATCCTCTTCGAGATCTCGACCGACAAGGTCGATTCAGAGGTCCCGTCACCTGTTGCGGGGACCTTGACCGAGATATTCGCCGGCGAGGGCGACCTCGTCGAGGTCGGCCAGGTACTCGCCCGGATCGGTGATCCGGCCGCCGCGCCGGTCGCGGCGCCTCAGCCCGCAGAACCGCAGACCGCGCCTGCGCCTGCGCCCCACCCTGCCGGGCAGGTCGCGGCGGAGCCCCGGGCGTGGGGGGCGAAGAACGGCAGAGGGCGCGTGCGTCTGCGCCGGAGCCTGCGGGGCAGGTCGTGTCGGAGCCGGGGTCTGGGGGTGCGCCTCAGGGTGGGTTCGCGTCTGCGCCCGAGCCTGCGGGGCAGGTCGTGTCGGAGCCGGGGCATGAGCCTGCGCCCCGACCCGGGTCCGCGACGGCAGCCGCGACGACTTTCGTACAGACAGCCGACAGCGCCGACGCACCTGCGTCTCCGACCTCGAGTCTGCCCGCGCCCCCCGCGCAGACCCTACCAACCGCTCACACTCGGGCCGACCCGAGGCCAGGGCGCGCCTCTTCGACGAGCCCGCTGATGTCTCCGGTGGTGCGTCGGTTGTTGGCTGATAACGGGCTCGATGCCTCGATGATCGCTGGCACTGGCATCGGTGGTCGCATCACCCGCTCCGACGTCGAAGCGGTGATTCGTTCGGGCACCACCGCCCATTCCGCACCGCAGGCGCAGAGCCCCAGAGAATCGTCGATGCCGCCGCCCCCGGCTCGGCCGCCCA
>JAHQYN010000012.1 GCA_024421085.1 Acidimicrobiia bacterium | reverse complement strand
CAGCGCTGGCTGTGTTCGCGGTCGCCAGCGCGACCTTCACGAACCTGGCGATCAACCTGTCGATCCGCCGCGACGAGGGGATTCTGCGCAGGGTTCGGGGCACGCCGCTGCCTCCCTGGATCTATCTCGCGGGAGTCATCGGCTCGGCGGTCTACATGGCGGTGCTGGGGACGGTGGCGGTGGTGACGCTCGGCGTTGCGGCCTACGGCGTCAACATCGAGGCGGCGAAGCTCCCGGCGATGCTGGCAGCGCTCGTGGTCGGTGCGACCGCCTTCGCGACCTGGGGTGTGGCGCTCGCGGCACTCACCCGCAGCGCGGCTGCCGCACCGGCTGTGGCCAACGCGGTGATCCTGCCGATGGCGTTCGTGTCGAACGTCTTCGTCTCGCTCGAGGGTGAGGCGCCAGCGTGGCTGCTGCTGGTCGGCGACACGTTCCCGCTGCGGCACTTCGTGATCTCCTTCGGCGAGGCGATGAGCCCCTTCAGCGAGGCACCCGCACTGTTGCCGGAGCGCCTGGCTGTGCTGCTGGCGTGGACTGTTGTCGGTGCCCTGGTCGCCTGGCGCAGATTCCGTTGGGCACCGGCCGGCGGTGCCTCCCCCACGCGCGGCCGCCGCAGGAACTGATCGTCTCGCCCTCGGCAGTATTCGGCGAGTGAGTATCTTCGGTTCAGGCTTGCCTGTTCGGCCTGCCTCCCTCCGAAACCTGCGCGTTCAGCCACATCTAGTGTGGCTGAACGCGCAGATTCGGCGGAGTTGGCCGGGATTCGGCGGGGTCGGTCAGCTTGCGGGGTCGATTTGGCGGAAGGCCTCGGCGTAGCGGACGCCGCCGCGGCGGCCGTGATCCCGGGCCTCTCGCAGGATCCGTTGGCGGAACTTCTCGGTCTGGGCACCGTCGTCGGCCTCGTCGATCTCCATGGTGGTCTCGAACTGTGACTCGTGGGCAAGCAGTGCCGAGACTTTGGCGTCGAGGTGCGGCTGCTCGACAGCCTCTAGGTGGTCGGGCTCCTCGCACTCGAACAACAGCAGCGCCGCGGGTCGATGATGGGCGATGCCGTGCTCGCGGTGGTAGTGCGGGTCGCGGGCGGCAACCACAGAGTCGACCGTCAGCCAACCGGCGGCCCGATGGTCGGGGTGGATACGCCAGCGCTGCCACGGGTCGTGACCCAAGACGACTTCGGGTTTCAGTTCCCGGATGATGCCGCTGAGCAGGCTGCGCCAATCGACGCCGTGGTCGAGTTCGCCGTCCCGCGCACCCAAGAAGCGCACCTCGCCGGTGGCCCCGAGTCGGCGGGCCGCCTCCCGCTGTTCGGCTTGTCGGCGGGTTGTCAATGCAGCGGTGTCAGCGTCGACGTCCCAGGTGCCCTTGCTCCCGTCTGTGCAGACCAGCAGATGGACTGTGGACCCAGCTTCAGCCCACTTGGCCAGCGTGGCGCCGCAGCCGAATTCCACGTCGTCGGGATGCGCGGCGATCGCCAGTGCGGTCGCGGGTGTCGGAAGGTCTATACGCACGGCTCAATACCTAACAACCGCTGCGGGCGTGGTCGGGTGCATCGTTGAACTCCCGTGTCGGCAGATCCGCTGGGCTGTCGACGTCCCACCCTAAGGAAGCATCGTCGATCTCGGTGAAGTCGAGACCCAGCCGGGCCGCCTCGGCGCGGTGCCTCTCGAACGACCCCGGACCATAGGCGAAGACGAAGCCGGTGTTGGTGGGCAGGCTCATGACGTTGGAGCCGTCGCGGTGCCGGTCAGGCGCTATCGCCACGCCCGTTCCGGTCACGACCCGCAGGTCCGACGCGTACGGCAGGTCGGCGTGGGCGATGATGATCCGCGACGCTCCCGCGGCGGCCGCGGCCGTGGCGGCCACCGTCACCGCGGGGTTGAGCCCGATCACGCCGACGGTGCAGCTCAAGGCTCCGCGCGTTCGTGCCCAGTCCGCCACCTCATCGTCGTCGGTCACCACCCAGACCGAAAGGTCGTGTGCAGCGGCCACCACTGTCTCCGCCATTCGGCGGATCAGCGCCCGGCGCGCCAGCGGGCCGAGCGAGTCGGCGAGACGGCTCTTGGCGCCGTCGAACGAGCGGATCGGCACCAACACGATCGTGTCGTGGGTTTTGGGGTCGCGCCTCTCTGAATCACTCGGGGCCACCCCCCCAAGTCTATTGCTCGTTGTTCGGGGTGTTGTCGGCGCGGCCGCTTCGCCGCAGACGACCCCCAAGCGGCGTATCGTGGCCGGCACAAGGAACCATCGTCAGATCCCGGCATGCCCGAGACTGGAGGGTGCCACAGCCATGAGCCTCAACTATCGCTTGACTCCGGGACTTCTAGCTCTGCGAGCCGAAGCCAGAGCGGTGGGCGCGGCTGGCATCGCGGCCCATGGTGTACACAACGACAGTTGGATCAACGGGTTCTCAAAGGAGTTCAGCGAGACGATCGCCGCGCAGGGCTGGGTCGGCATGACCTGGCCCGTTGAGCACGGCGACGGTGGGCGCCCACCCATCGAGCGCGTCATCGTGGCCGAGGAACTGATCTCGCTGGGCGCGCCGATCGCCGCCAGCTGGTTCGCCGACCGCCAGTTCGGTCCTTCGCTGATCAGCTACGGCACGCACGACCAGCAGGCGGAGTACCTGCCCGGCATTCTCTCGGGCGCTACAACCTGGTCGATCGGCATGAGCGAGCCCGATGCCGGCTCCGACCTCGCCGCCCTCAAGACTTCAGCGGTTCGAGCCGGCGATGTGTTCGTGGTCAACGGCCAGAAAGTCTGGACGTCGGGTGCGGCTCTCGCCGACTACTGCTACCTGATCTGCCGGACCGATTCGACCGGGAGGCCCCATGAAGGCATCAGCGAACTGATCGTGCCGATGGACCTGCCCGGCATCGAGGTGCGGACCATCCGTGACATGGTCGACAACACCCACTTCTGCGAGACCTGGTTCACCGACGTCAGGGTTCCCGTGGAGAATCTGGTGGGGGTTGAGGGCGCGGCCTTCCGTCAGACGATGACCCAGCTTGAACATGAGCGCGGAGGCATCGACCGCCTCGTCTCCAACAAACCGCTGTACGACCATGCGCGTTCGGTCGCCGATGCCGAGGATCCGCGGGTCCGCCAACAGATCGCCCGGCTGGAGACCGGATACCGTCTCGGTCGGATCCTCGTCTACCGCGAAACCCTGAGGCAGGCACCGCCGGGTTTCAGCGCTGCCACCAAGACCTACTGCACCGAGCATCAACAGCGTGTGGCGCAGTTCGCCGCTGGGGTCCTCGGACCGGCGGCCACCCTCGACTCGCCCCACAGCAGGGCCTTCGCCTACTCGCCCGCCTACACGATCATGGGCGGCACCTCGAACATAATGCGCAACATCCTCGGCGAACGAGTACTAGGACTCCCCCGCGAACCCCGAGCCTGACCCCAATCGCCGCGGAGGTCCACTCCCTCCCGACGCAACCGACCCCCACGGCCAGAACAACCCGGTTCAGCGCACCCAAGCGGCGAGTCGCCCACCGGTGCCCAGGGTTGCAACAAGAATATGGTTGCTTTAACATACTTGTATGGCTACGAAGACGACCATCAATTTCGATGACGACATGGAAGCGGCCCTCGCTGAGCTGGTTGCCATGGACGGCACAAAGAAGCTCGCCATCAAGAGGTCCCTTCTCGCCGAGGTCAAGCGCCGCCGTCGCAGCCAGGCCATGCTGGACATGATTGCCTCCTGGGAGGCAGATGAAGGTCCCATCGACCGTGAGCACCTTGAATGGGCCGACGCGGTCCTCGACCGCCAAGGGGTCGACCGTTGATCATCGATGCGGGTCCATTGATCGTCGACGGCGAGCACCTGAACTCCCGACTCTGGGCACTGATCAAGCGAGCGACTGAGCGCGGCGACGAACTGCACACAACCCACCCGGTCCTCGCCCAAGTCTGGCGGCAGCCGGCACGTCAGGCAAACCTGGCGCGAGCGGTCCGCTACTTCGAGATCCACTCTCTCGACGAGTCGGTGACGATCGGGCGAAGGCTCGCCGACACTGGAACTTCCGATGTCGTCGACGCCCACCTCGCCGTGGTCGCAGAGGGTCTGGGCACGTTCATCCTCACGGGCGACCCCGACGACATGTCACGGCTGAAGGCCCGCTTCGAAATCTACTGACGACGGCGGACGGTCTCCCCCCTCCGGCCGACGATGCCGCCACCGACCACCAGGTCGCCGCGGTAAGCGACCACGCTTTGACCGGGGGCGACCCGACGATGCGCGTCGCGCCAAAGCACGGAGTTGTCGACCACCTCGCCGGGCGCCGGCACCCCGTGGGCGGAACACTGCAACTCCAACTCACCGCTGAGCGGCTCACCGGTCCAGGCCCACGACTCGAGTGGTGTCACGTCGACCAACAGGTCCTCGGCGGTACCCACGGTGACCGTCGACGAGGTCGGGTCTACGTCGATCACATAATGCGGGTCGGTGCCGCCAGCGAGGCCCAGACCCTTGCGCTGCCCGACCGTCACCAACTCGACCGACCCGACCCCGCCGACTCTGGTGCCTGCGCGGTCGACCACGACTCCCGGCTTGAGCCCGATCCGGTCACCGAGGAACGCCTCCCGGCCGTGCTGGTTGGTGATGAAGCAGACGTCCTGGCTCTCCGGCTTGGCAGCGGTGCGAAGGTCGAGATCAGCGGCTATGTGGCGCACCTCGGCCTTGGTCATCGCCCCGAGCGGAAGCAGCAGACACCCCAGCACGGCATCGTCGAGCATGTGCAGCACATAGGACTGATCCTTGGCTGCATCGGCGCCGCGCCCGATCCGCGGCCCGTCGGCAGTGGCAACGACACGGGCATGGTGACCGGTCGCGATCGTCGAGAACCCGAGCGCGTCGGCCCGGCGCAGCAGCCGATCGAACTTGAGGTGTCGATTGCACTCGATGCAGGGGTTCGGGGTGCGGCCCGCCGCGTGGTCGGCCACATAAGGGGCAACGACGTCTCGCTCGAAGTCGTCACCGAAATTGAAGACGTGGTGCTCAACGCCGAGCCGGTCAGCGACCCGACGGGCATCGTCGACATCAGAGACAGCGCAACACCCGGTGTCGCTCGGCCCACCCCACAGCTTCATCGTGACACCGACGACCTCGTGACCAGCCTCCACCAGCAGGGCGGCCGCTACCGACGAGTCGACCCCGCCGGACATGGCGACCAACACCGGTCCGGCGCGCCCGACGATCGAGGTTCCGTTCCCAGACATACCGTTCAGCGTAGGTTCGACGCCGCCGATCCGCTCCGCGAGCCAACTGAACGCCGGTGCGGTGACCGCTACGACAGGTTCAGCGTAGGTTCGACGCCGCCGATCCGCTCCGCTCAACCGTTTCGCTCTGCCGGCCCGCTCAGCACGGTGCCGCTCAGTTCGCCGGGTTGGTCACGGTGCTCTCGATCCACCGTGCCCGTCCCTCGCTGTCGCGCAACGGTGTGGAATTAGCCGGGTTCCTCGCTGACACGCGCACCGTGTCCTCGGTGCCGGGCAACCGACCAGCGATGGAGACGACTGCCGCTGTTGGGTCCACCGGGGCTCAACCCAATGGGTGTCAACCTCCGCCGTGGCGGAGCAGGCGCTTGACGGCGGGCGGGATGATCTCCAGCGCCGTCTCGACATCGGCGGGTGTGGAACTGTGGCCCAGCGACAGGCGCAGCGACCCGGCGGCAAGCTCACGGGGCACACCCATCGCCGCCAGCACATGGGAGGGATCCTGGGCACCGCTCGAACAACTCGACGCCGCCGAAGCACGCAGCCCCTGTGCATCGAGAAGGAACAGCAGCGCTTCGGCCTCGACCCCGTCGAGACATATATGGGCGATACCCGCGGCTACCTCTGAGTCATGGCCCCTGCCGAGCAGGGTTGGCACCACCGCCGAACCGAGCCGGTCGACGAGGCCGTCGACCAAGCGGTCACGCAGCCCTCCCAGACGCACAACCTCGTCGGGGCGCCGCTCAACGGTGGCCTTGACGGCCGCCGCAAAGGCCGCCGCCCCGGCAACATCGGGGGTCCCGGCGCGGCGGCCGCGTTCTTGTCCGCCGCCCAGAATCTGGGCCTCGAGTTCGATCCCGGCACGAACGAACAGCACGCCAGTGCCGATCGGTCCGCCCACCTTGTGCCCTGTGATCGACACCATGTCTACATCTGCGACGGCGGGGGCAAGGTCTATCCAGGAGAGTGCCTGCACTGCGTCTGTGTGGAAGAGCGCCCCGGGGGCATGCTCGCGAACCACCTGTGCCAGCGCCGGGAGGTCATTGACCGCTCCGGTCTCGTTGTTGACCGCAATGATCGAGACGACGCTCACATCGTCGGCCGCTTTGAGCGTGTCTGCCAGGGCTTGCGGAGTGACCTGGCCCTTCGCATCAAGCCCGACGGTCAACCCGTCGGCGTGCTCAACCGGTTCGAGAACCGCATGGTGCTCCCCCGCGGAACACACGGCGGTGCCGCCACGGGCTGCGAGCACCCCGCGGACCGCGAGATTGTCGGCCTCGGACCCGCCGCTGGTGAACACTGCCTCCGCCGGATCACGACCGACCATCTCAGCGATCAGGTCACGGGCATCGTCGAGTGCCCGGCGGGCGCTACGGGCCGCCTTGTGCGCTCCCGTCGGATTCGCGTGATGCGCTTCGACCGCAGCGGCCCAAGCCGCCTTAGACGCCGCACGCACCACCGTGCTGGCCGCATGGTCGAGATAGACCTCCGAGGTTGGCACAACCCGATCCTACGCAACTTTGGGGAATAATAGACGTGAGTGACAATCTGGCTGGTCAGCCGTCGCTGTCTTGGAGGTAGCGCCATTCATCGTCTGTCTTCGGGGGTGTGTTGACGATGATGCACATGATGTTCACGGGGGTGTCTGGGATCGGTTCAGGCATCAAGCGTTTGGCTTGTCTGCCGCGCTTGCGCTTGGTGGTGGTCATGGTGTGTCTCCGTTCGGGTGCATCGGGTGAAGCCGGTCGCGCAACTGACCCTCGAAGTCAGTGCGCGAGATCGGGGTGGCAGCGAGAAGCTTCTCGCACGATTCTTCAAGCGTCAGGACTTCCCAGTGATCCGCTCGGAGTCCTGTCGGTGTCGCTTCGGGCACAAGCCAGATCACGTCACCGGCGTCGAGATCGCGGCTCGGGTGAGCGGACGGTCCGCCTACCGCGTCGAAGAACGGGCGATCCACCGCCACCGCGAGTTTCGATCCCCACCGGCGCATCGTCGGAACCTTGATCTGCAACTGCGGAGCGAGCCGCTTGGCGCTAGAGGACCGCCAGTCGGGGCGGCGAGTCTGTGACGGGAACGGAGGACGGGAGCCTGCGGTGGCACCGATGAGCCGGAACTCCGAGTCCATGCCCGGCCCCGAGAAGTAGACAGCCTGAATCTCCAACCCGTACCAGCGCAGGTCGTGATACTCGGCGGCGATGACCAGATCGACCTTGCCCGCCGGTCGGCCCGTTGCCCCGACCATGAACGGGACTTCGCGGGCCAGCATCGCAGCGGGAGGGTCGAAGCCGACGATCTCCGCTAGCCAGCGGGTCAGCGTCCCGTCCTGCTCGAAACGGCAGGGGCACATGATGACGGTCGCGCCGGCTGGTTCGTTGATGTGGACGCCGTCCGCGGTGTAGAGCCGCATAGAGCACACTCCGCCCGACTTGGTGCAGGAGCCCCCACGGAACGGACAGGGCCGCTCGTGGCCGTTCAGCGCGGCGTCAGCGAGCGTCCGGCGCTGATGTTCGGTCAGGGCGCGGAAGTCGTGGCCGTACCACTCCGCTATCCCATAGCGGGCTGTCATGCGAACAGCCGGTCGCGGGTGATGACCAACTCCGGGATGCTGTCGTGGTGAGTGTTCTTCATCCGCACTGTCACCGCCTCGAAGCCGTGCTCGCTGACCAGTTCAACGACCTCCGGCGAGCAGTCGTAGGTCATCAAGAAGTCGCAGCGTGTCCGGGATAGGGCCTCGAAGATGCGGCGATGGCACACGGCGTTGTGGGCGTAGAGCCGCGATCCGGCGCGTTTGCCGCCCGCGCCCGTATAGGGCGGGTCCACGAACAGCCGCACCCCGTCGATGGTCGCCGCCACCTCCAGCACTGCCAGCCCGTCGCCCTCACAGAACGTCAAACGGTCGCCGTGAGCGGCGATATGTGCGAGCCGGTCAGCGAGAGTCTGCGGATACCACCGCGACCCCACTCCGTTGCCGTTCTCGCCGTTGCGGGTCAGCGCCGCGCCGGGGGCGAGAACGCCACCGCGACGGGTTCGGTTCAGAACCAACGTGCGGAACCCATGATCGAGGACCGTCTCCGGCACGCGCCGCTCCAGTTCCTCAATCGCCGGTCGGCTCACCGGGAACTTCAGCACGCGGTCAATCAGTTCGTCGCCGTGCATGAGCGCAGCCCGCCAGAACGCGGCCACGTCGCGATCCAAGTCCACCATGAGCGCCCGGTCAGCGAGTCCCTCCATGACGGCCGTCAACGACACGATCCCGCCGCCCACGAACGGCTCCACCAGCAGCGGACTCGGCTCAGCGAGCCAATGCCGGATGTGGGGAACTAGCCACGTCTTGCCGCCCGGATAGCGCAGCGGGCTGCGCTGGGGCACCGACGCAACATTGACCGCCGGGATGGTCGATGTCGGAGCCACGGTCACGATGCCACCAGTTCTTCGTAGGTCAGCCGCCGTCCGACCATGCCGCGCACAGACTCGGCCATCATGTCTTCGGTGTCCATCGGACGCCGGTTGTGACGACCAGCGAACGGCTCGGCTGACATGTCGTCCCAGCACTGACGAATCCGATGCGCCAGATGCCACGCCGATTTCTCGGTGATGCCCAGGTCGCGGTGCAGCTTCATGGTAGACACCGACTTGAGCGACGTGTTGAACAGATACACCGCAATCGCCCACTCCTGATAGCCGAGCTTCGAGTCCTGCATGACAGTCCCGACCCGCACCGAGAAGAACCGGCGGCAACCGTTGCCTCGGCACCGGTAAGGCATCGTCTTGTGGCTCGTCGGATGCTGAACATTGTCGCATCCACAGTGTGGACACTCCGGTCCGTCAGGCCAGCGAATCTCGGTGATCCACCCCTCAGCCGCGGAGTTGTCGGGGAACTTGCGGATCAACTCCACCAGCGTCATGCCCTTGCGGAACGCCTTGCCCGGCGCTTTGGTCTGTACGGTGTTCTCATCGCTCATACCACCACATTGGCGAGGGGGTGTGACACTGAATCTACCACACAACCTGCGGATTGTCACTCACGTCCATAATTCCCGTCATTAGGCTAGGGGGATGGCCGACATCGCCATTGAGACGGAGCTTGCGGCGGAGGTCGACGATGTCTGGGAGGACGTCTGCGACATCGCCTCGCATGTTGAGTGGATGCAAGACGCCTCGGACATCGTCTTCACCTCCGACCAGACACAGGGTCTCGGCACCACCTTCGACTGCTTGACTAAGGTCGGCCCGATCCGGCTCACCGACCGGATGGAGATCACCGAATGGGCCCCCCGAGAGGCCATTGGCGTACGCCATGTGGGGCTCGTGACCGGAGAGGGACGATTCACGCTCACAGCAACAAACGAGAACACCACACGGTTCGTGTGGGCCGAGACCCTTTACTTCCCTTGGTGGCTCGGTGGCAGGATCGGTGGCTGGGTGGGCAGTCCGATACTGCGCGGAGTCTGGCGCCGGAATCTGCAAATGCTCCGAGCCCGCTACTGACGGCCCCCGACGACGATCCGGCTCACCGCTCGTCCAGCTCCGTCGCGCGGCCTCACTCGCGCGGCTTCGGTTGCGCGACTTTGGTTGCACGGCTCCGGTTACGCCCGGCAATAGCCCAGTGCGCCCAGTTCCGACAGCACGGCTCCGGTTACGCCCGGCTAGAGCACAGGATTGGAAGCCAGAAGCAGGCTGAGCACGACAAGCACAGCTCCGAACGCCGCAGCGGCACCGAGCGCCAGCGAATCGGGCTTGCGGGCCCGCTTCATCGACACATAGATGAGGCCGACGACTGCACCGGCGACCAGACCGCCGACATGGCCGCCGACGGAGATGTTCGACACGGCGAACGTGAGAAACAGGTTCAACGCCAGGATCGGCCCCAGCCCACTGGCCCAGACGCTCATACCGACTGCCCGCTGGGCGATCGCCATCGCTCCGAACAACCCGAAGATGGCTCCCGAAGCGCCGACAGCCAGAGCGTTCGGCTCCAGCAGCAGAACACCCACCGACCCACCGAGCAGTGAGACGAAATACAACGCCGCGAAGCGCAGCCTGCCCAGGAACTGCTCGAGGGACCGTCCCATGATCCACAGCGCAAAACAGTTGAAGCCGAGGTGGAAGGGCCCGTCATGGAGGAACCCCGAAGTGATGATCCGATACCACTCGCCGTCGGCCACGATCGGACCCCACAAGCCGTAGTCGATCAGGAACCGATCACCCCCGAGCAGTGAAACGAACCAGACGGCCACGTTGAACCCGACCAGGATCGTGGTCAGGGTCGGCGTGAACTCCACCGGGCCCACAACCACACGTTGACTCTTGGTCGCCAGACACTCGGGGCAATGGAAACCCACAGAGGCCGCGTTCATGCATCCAGCGCAGATCGGGCGGTCACACCGCTGACAGATGACCCCGGCACGGCGGCCACGATGCCGATAGCAGCTGACGACTGATGAGGGGTCCGACGCGGCGGTCACACACACGAAGCTACCGTTGCCGAGCCCAACAGCGATAGCTTCGGGGTCCGTGAACCGCCCGCACGAACGGCCGCCCGGCCGGCTCGAAGAGCCCGAGTTGGTGCCGATCGAGAACCATTCGATGCTGAGCGACCAACGCAGCGCCGCGCTGGTGACCCCGCATGCACAGATCAACTGGCTGTGCGTTCCCCGGATCGACTCCCCTGCGATCTTCGCGGCTCTGCTCGGCGGACCCGAGGCCGGCCACTTCTCCATCACGCCGCTCCCAATCACACCGCTTGACGGCGGCACCGACGCAGAACCCGTCCAGACCTACCTCGACGCCACTCTGATCCTGCAGACCTCCTGGCCGACGCTGAGCGTGACCGACTACCTCGACTGCTCCGACGGCCGACCCCAGCAGGCCGCCGCGACAACCGAGGTGATCCGCCACATCGAAGGCACCGGACGGGCCCGGGTCGTGTTCGCTCCCCGAGTCGACTTCGGGCGGGTGCCGACCCGTATCGAGCCCCTTCACGGTGGTCTCGAAGTGGTCGGCGCGGCGGACCCGGCGATTCTGCGAAGCACCGGCGTGGACTGGTCGATCGAAGACCACGGGGCACACCAGAGCGCCGTCGCCGAGATAGATCTGGCCCGCGGCCCGGTCACGCTCCAACTGGGCTGCGGCGCAGAACCATCCACGACAGCGTCACCCCCGACAGAGCCTCAGCGCCGCGAGCTCACCGCACGCTTCTGGAGCGACTGGACGCAGCGCCTGCAACTCCCCGCGGTCGAACCCGAGATGGTCCGCCGTTCGGCGCTCACCTTGAAAGCGCTCACCTACGGTCCCACCGGCGCGATCTCCGCCGCAGCGACAACAAGCCTCCCCGAGTTCATCGGAGGGGTCCGCAACTGGGACTACCGCTACTGCTGGCTCCGCGACGCGGCCATGTCGGCGGACGCGCTGCTCAGGCTCGGCTCAGCCACCGAGGCGGAGGGGCTCCTCGACTGGCTCTCGGGACTGATCGACGACCACGGCGTCGACACCGGCGGACTGTCGCCGCTCTACACCGTCGACGGACGGTCCCTGCCGCCGGAGCAGACCGTTGAGGAACTGGCCGGATATGCGGGCTCCCGTCCCGTGCGGGTAGGCAACGCGGCCTGCCATCAACTGCAACTCGACGTGTTCGGCCCGGTGGTCGAACTGATCCACAACCTCGCCACCGCCCGAGAGGTGATCTCAGGAAAGCACTGGCTGCTGGTCGAAGCCTTCGTTGAGGTCGTCGAACAACGCTGGACCGAACCCGACCAAGGCATCTGGGAGATCCGCTCCGCCCCCAGGCACCACACCCATTCCAAAGTGATGTGTTGGCAGACTGTTGACCGCGCCCTTCAGATCAGCAACGAGTTCTACAGCCGCGACCGACCGGACTGGGCCGCACTGAGGGATCGGATCCGTGACGATGTCATCGCCGGGGCCTGGAACGAGGAGGCGGGCACTTTCACGACCGCTTACGACGGCACCGACCTCGACGCCTCGGTGCTCGCAATCGGGCTCTGCGGACTCGTCGAACCCGACGATCCCAGACTCGCTGCAACCGTCGCCGCGGTCGAGGAGTCGCTGCGACACAACCAGGCGGTCTACCGCTACACCCACGAAGACGGACTGCCGGGCGGCGAAGGCGGGTTCAACCTGGCGACCAGTTGGCTCATCGACGCCAAGATCCTGACCGGCGACCTCGACGATGCGCGGTCCCTCTTCGAGTCGTACCTCTCCTTGGCCGGTCCGACCGGTCTTATCCCCGAGGAAGTCGACCCCGAGACCGGGGCAGGGCTCGGCAACCACCCTCAGGCATACTCGCACCTCGGACTGATCAACAACGCCTGCAACCTGGCCCGAACAAGCCGCGGACCGCGCTCCGAAGCACCCCGAGCGGCTAGAGCATCACCGGCGATTCGCTCATGCCCAGAGCGTTCTTCTCCACAACCTCAGTCACGCCGTCGACCCGGTCCTTCATGATCCTCTCGATACCGGCCTTGAGCGTCTGTGTAGACGCCGGGCAGGTGACGCAGGCACCGAACAGCTCCACGGTCACGACGCCGGACGTCTCGTCAACGTCGATGAGCTCGATGTCGCCCTCATCGGCCTGGATCGCCGGCCGGATCGCATTGATGACCTTCTCAACCTGGAAGCGCACAAGCCCAGTGTGCCAGCATTAGACACGATTGGTTCACCTGCGGTACCGGCAACGACCCCGAGGCCGAGTGGATTGATCCCGAGCACGACCGGACCGAGCGAGGCCGGGGCCCGAGCGGCCCGCCCGCGGCCCAGCGGCCCGTGAGCGGAGCGAACAAGAGCGGGAGTCGAGCGCAGCGAACAAGAGCGGAAGACAACTGGTGTCAGCGCACCTCCCTGTTCAATCCGCACGCGTTCCCAGAATCGCAGTAACTTTGAGGCACGAACACTGTCTCCGCGCTCCTTGCCCACCAGGGTGGTTGGGACGAAATCCTCGCGGTGGGCGTGCCGATGCTCTTCGTCGGCCTGCTCATGTTGGTCGCCCGCCGACGGGCACGGTCGCAGACCGAACTCAGCAACGCCCAGACCGAACTCAACAACGCCCAGACAGAACTCAAGAACGACTGAGCGAGACGTCGGCACCCAACGAGCGCAGCTTCGCGGCGAGGTCGTCGTAGCCGCGGGCGACGTGGTGGGCGTTGCTAACGACCGTGCGGCCCTGCGCGCCCAGTCCGGCGATCACCAGTGCTGCGCCCGCACGAATATCGTGGGCTTTCACCTCAGCCGCCGACAAGCGCTCGCTGCCCTCGATCACCACATGATGCGAGTCGATGCGAATATCTGCACCCATGGCGCGCAGGTCGTCCACATACCGGAACCGCTCGGCGAACAGATTCTCGGTGACCGAGCCGACCCCGTCAGCGGTGGCCAGCAGCGCCACCAACAGCGGCTTCAGGTCGGTGGCAACTCCCGGGTACGGAAGAGTCGAGAATTTCGCGGACCTCAGACGGCTCGACACCGCCGCGCTGATGCTCCGGTCATCGACGGTTATCTCCATGCCCATGTCGGCCAGTTTGCCGCGGAACACTGCCAGGTGATCCGGGTTCACTCCGCTGACAGTGATCTCCCCAGATGCGATCCCGACCGCCGTCAAGTAGGTGGCCGCCACGATCCGATCACCGACAACGCAATGATCGGCCGAACCGAACCGCCCGATGTCCTCAACACCCTCAATCGTGAGTGTGCTTGAACCCGCCCCTACAATCCGCGCGCCCATCTTGACGAGGAACTCGCAGAGATCGACGACCTCGGGCTCGCGCGCCGCGTTGTCGATCACAGTGGTGCCGGCGGCCCGCACAGCCGCCATGAGCAGATTCTCGGTGGCGCCGACGCTCGGAAAGTCGAGCCGGACCGTCGCTCCGCGCAACTCTTGAGCCCGCGCGTGGACATACCCGTCGACCGTTTCGGACTCAACTCCCAGTCTGGCCAACCCCTGCAGATGCATGTCGATGGGGCGGGGGCCGAAGTCATCACCCCCCGGAAGTGCTACGACTGCCTCGCCGCAGCGAGTCAGCATCGGCCCGAGCACCACAATCGAAGCTCTGAACCGATCGACGATATTGCGGGGCGCAACCGGTTCAATCTGCGCCGGAACGTCGATCACGAGCGACCCGCCGGTGTCGGTTGCCGACGAGGAGAAGCCATCCGCGGCTCCGGCTGCGCCCGGCGAATTCACCGCGACCTCGCAACCGACGGCTCGCAGCAGTTCGGCCATCAGCCCCACATCTGTGATACGGGGAACATTGGAGATGCGAAACCTGCCCTCGGCCAGCAGAGTCGCAGCCATCAGCTTCAACACGCTGTTCTTGGCGCCGGAGACTCCCACAGTTCCCCTTAGCGCAGAGGGCCCCCGCACGACGAAGCTGTGCCCTTCCAGGTCAAGTTCCGGTGCGTCTGCGCCCAACACGGACATCGCCCAACAGTCTGCCACCAGAACTGCGCGTCTGCACAGAGTGCCAGGTCAACTGGCCCCAGGCGGTCAGCCCCGACCCGGGCAGTCAGCCCCGGCCCGGGTGGTCAGCCGGCCTCGGAGTGGGTGACGGCGGGCTCGCCCATCCACTCGCGCAGAGTGTTTTTCATCTTGGTCTGCTGGATGAACAGGTCCTGTTCGGCCGGAACGTCGCCTGCGGCCTGCGGCGCCTTGAGGTAGAAGCTCAACCACTCCTGCACGCCGCACTCGCCAGCGCGTGCGGCCAGATCCATGAACAGCGCCAAGTCCAACACGATCGGAGCGGCGAGGATCGAGTCGCGGCACAGGAAGTCGATCTTGATCTGCATCGGGTAGCCCATCCAACCGAAGATGTCGATCGCGTCCCAGCCCTCCTTGTTGTCGCCGCGCGGCGGGTAGTAGTTGATCCGCACCACATGGTCGACGTTGCCGTAGAGCTCGGGGTAGGTCTCGGGCTGCAGGATCGTGTGCAGCACCCCCAGCTTCGACTCCTCCTTGGTCTTGAAGTTCTCCGGGGCGTCGAGCACCTCGCCGTCGCGGTTACCTAGGATGTTGGTGGAGTACCAGCCGCGGAGCCCCAGCATCCGAGCCTTCAGGCCGGGCGCGATCAGGGTCTTCATGAGCGTCTGGCCGGTCTTGAAGTCCTTGCCGGCGATCGGCACGCGGTTGCGGTGCGACATCTCGATCATGCACGGCAGGTCAGTCGACAGGTTGGGGGCGCCGTTGGCGAAGGGCACACCCGACTGCAACGCGGCGTAGACGTAGATCTGGCTCGGGGAGATGTTGTCGTCGTTGTTCTTGAGGCCGTTCTCGAACGACTCGATGGTGGCGTGGACTTCGCTGGGCTCCTGGAAGGCCTCGGTCGAGCCGCACCAGACCATGACCAGACGCTCGCAGTCGTTCTCGATGCGGAAGTTCTCAATGTCGGACATGAGCGCCATCGCCTGGTCCCACATGTCGGTCTCGGTCTTTACCCGGGCCCCGTTGAGGCGGCTGACCCAGCGCTGGTCGAACACCGCGTCCATGGCGACTATGCCCTCCATCTCCGCTGAGATCGGGGCCAGGTCGCGTTCCTCGAGGACCCCGCAGGCACGGGCGGCTTCAAGGGCGTTGGCCGAGATCGGATCCCATCCCCCGAACACGATGTCGTCGAGACGGGCCAGGGGGACGAAATCACGGATCAGCGGATTGCGGTTCTCGTCTCGGGTCCCGAGACGGATGTGGGCCGTCTGGCTGACAGAACCGAGCGGGGCCTCACCGCTCTGGCGGGCGGCGAGCACACCGGCGGTGAAGGTGGAGGCAACGGCACCCATACCCGGGGTGAGCACACCGAGCTTGCCGGTGGGAGGTGCAATGTCACGAGCAGTCATCCGTCGAGCATATGAGCATGATTGGTGCTCGAAGCGCTGCCGGGCGCGAAGCCTCCAACCGGCTCCGGCCCCGAATTGACCGGTCGGATTGTATTCGACGGCTGATTTCTGGAACGCTTGGCCGCTACGCCGCAACTACCCGAGGGAGCAGGAATGAACGATCACCCCATCAGAGTCGGTTCCATGCTGTTCACGATGGTCGACCCCGAGAAGGGCTACGAAGTCGGATACAACCGCTGGTATGAACGCGACCATTTCTACGCGGGCTGCATGATCGGCCCGAAGCTCTTCGCAGGCAAGCGCTGGGTCGCCACCAAGGAGCTCAAAGACCTGCGCTTCCCCCGCGGCGACACGCCGCTGGCCAGCCCGGTCGAGGCTGGCTCGTACCTGGCGATCTACTACGTGCTCGAAGGAGCCCACGATGAACATTTCTCCTGGGCTACGGACCAGGTCGTTTGGCTCTACCAGAACAACCGGGGATTCCCGAACCGTGTTCATGCGCACACCGTGCTGTTGGAGCGCCCAGGCTGCCACTACCGCGACACCGACCCCGTCCCAATCGAGTTGGCTCTGGACCATCCCTACAAGGGGCTCGGCGTGGTGGCGGTCGATCCGGCCGACGGGGTTAGCGAGGAGCAGTTGGTGGCGCACCTCAACGATGAGGCGCTGCCGGCGCTGATGGCCAGCTCGCCGGTCGCCAGCATGGTCTCGTGGCACTACCAGGACGCAGCGAGCGGTGACACCGACCGTGCCCCGATGGATCTGGGCATGCCGCCGGGGCCCCCCGACCGTCAGTTGCAGTGCTTCTTCATGGAGGACGAACCGACCGCGGTCTGGGACAGGTTCCGTGCCTACGCCGACGGTCTAGCGGCGAACGGGCTCGGCGAAGTCGTCTATGCCGCACCCTTTGTGCCGACGATCGTCGGAACCGACACCTACACAGACCAACTCTGGTAAGAGGCCGAGCGGATTGATCCCGCACACGATCGCGACCGAACGAGGCCGTGGCCCGAGCGGCCCGTGAGCGCAGCGAACAAGAGCGGGAGACAACAGGTCTCGGCGCACCTACGCTGTTCAATCCGCGCACGTACTAGGAGGCCGAGCGGATTGATCCCGCACACGATCGCGACCGAACGAGGCCGTGGCCCAAGCGGCCCGTGAGCGCAGCGAACAAGAGCGGGAGACAACAGGTCTCGGCGCACCTACGCTGTTCAATCCGCGCACTTACTAAGGAGCGACACGATGATTCTCGAGAACTCGACGTTGATGGTGGTGGGGGTCGGGCCGGGACTCGGCAGATCGTGCGCCGCCGCCGCGCTGCGCGACGGCGCCAACGTGATCGCCGTCGCCCGCAACCTGGAGCGCCTCACCGCTACAGCCGCCGAACTCGACCCCTCAGGGGAACGGGTCCTCGTCGCTGGCGCCGACGTGACGGATCTGGCATCGCTGGAAGCCGCAGTCAGCGCCGGTGTGGAGCGTTTCGGCGGGCTCGAGGCGGTGATCAACGTTGCGGCCATGGACGCGAGCGTCGGGACCTTCGCCGACCTCGACGACGACGAACTGCGCAAGGTGATCGACATCAACGCGTTGGGCGCGGTCAATGTGGTCCGATCGGTCGTGCCGACTTTCGCTGCCAATGAGCGGGGAGGCTCGGTCGTGCTGATCGGTTCGCAAGCCTCGCTCAAACCGGTGGCAGCGATCCCGCAATTCGCCTATGCAGCCGCCAAGTCCGCTCTGCTCGCCATGGCACGGAACCTGGCCGCGGAACTCGGCCCGCAAGGGATCAGGGTCAACACCGTCGTGCCAACCTGGATGTGGGGCCCGAACGTGAAGATGTTCTGTGAGTGGCAGGCGGCGCAACGGGGCATCACCGCAGCGGAGGTGCGCGACGAGATCGCTCAGGGCATGGCCCTGCGCGAGATGCCCACCGACGCGGACGTGGCCGAAGCGGCAGTGTTCTTCGCCTCGGACCGCGCCCGGATGGTCACCGGTCAGCGCCTGCTGGTCAACGCCGGAGAGTTCTACGACACCTAGAACCCGGCGGGCCTGACCGAACCGCCGAATTGTGACAACCATCGACACGCGAGCGACGCATTCTCGTGGTTCGAAAAAGATTGTCGAGTTGTGTTTGATAGTGTTTCCGTATAGTTGGACTCGGGTTTTCCCCAGTTCTTTACTTTTTCGTTGCAGTTTCTTTGCTAAGATGTTGACCACCGTCAGATTCTTGCACTACAGTTGTGTGCGGGTTCGAAGTCATCTGGGCGCAGGGCCGGATGCTTCAGACTCGGGAACTTCATTCCCGTCCCCCTCCAGGGAAAACAGGGTCCGGTTGGCGATTTCGCTGGCCGGACCCAAAGTCCCAGCCCGCCGTCGGTTTTGCCGGTTCGTGCGGCGTGCATAGAGTGGCTTCATGGCTGCACTCGACTTCAAGGCGTTCGACGCCGACAACCACTACTACGAGGCGGAGGATGCCTTCATCCGCCATGTCGACCCCAAGATGCACAAGCGCTGCATGCAGTGGGCCGAGATCAACGGGCGCAAGCGTCTGCTCGTCGGAGGCAAGGTCAACCGGTTCATCCCCAACCCGACCTTCGACCCCGTGGCCCGCCCCGGCTGCCTCGACGACTACTTCCGAGGCAGAGTCGCCAGAGACGACATCGTCGCCGCTTTCGGGGAACTCGTGCCCATCCCCGACGAGTACCGCGAACGCGACACGCGAATATCAGTGATGGACCGCCAGAACCTCGAGGCGTGCTTTTTGTTCCCGACCCTCGGGGTGGGGATGGAGTCGTCGCTCGACCACGACACCGAAGCCGTGCTGAGCGCCTTCGCCGCGTTCAACAAGTGGATTCACGAGGACTGGGGATTCTCCTATCAGGACCGCATCTTCGCGGCGGGGTACATCACGCTCGCCGACGTCGACTGGGCCCTCGACCAACTCGACTGGATGATCGAGCACGACGTGCGTGTGGTCAACATGCGCCCCTCGTCGGTGCCCGACGGCAGGGGCGGGCGCCGTTCGCTCGGCGACCCGGCCCACGACCCGTTCTGGAAGAAGATGAACTCCCACGGCATCACCTTGGCCATGCACTCCGGCGACGCCGGATATGAGTTCCTCAGCGACTACTGGGGGATGGCTGCCGAGTTCGAGGCGTTCCGTCAGAACGCATTCAAGTCGCTGCTTACCTACTCGCCGATCAGCGACGCCCTCGCCTCGTTGATCGGGGAGGGCGTGTTGAGCGAGCACACCAACATCCGCGTCGCCACCATCGAGACCGGTTCGGAGTGGGTCCAACCGCTGTTCAAGAAGTTCGAAAAGACCTACCGGCAACAGAAGCACATGTTCGCCGAGGACCCGATCGAGGTGTTCTCCCGTCAGGTCTGGGTGTCGCCCTACTACGAGGACGACCTGTTGGACCTGCGCGGCAAGATCGGTGCGGACCACATGCTGTTCGGCTCGGATTGGCCCCACGCCGAGGGTCTGCCCGAGCCCACAGACTTCGTCCACGACCTCGAGGGCTTCGACTCCATCGAGATCCGCAAGATCATGCGCGACAACGGCTTGGCCCTGACCCGCCGAGCGGTCTGAGATCAACGGCTGGCCCCGAGCCCTGCCCGGTCGCCCGCGAACCCCTGCCCGGTCGCCCGTGCGTCTGCCCGGTCGCCCGCGAACCCTGCCCGGCCGCCCGCGAACCCTGCCCGGTCGCCCGCGAACCCTGCCCGCCCGTGCGTCTGCCCGCCCGTGCGTCTGCCCGGTCGCCCGCGAACCCTGCCCGGTCGCCCGTGCGTCGGCGCGGGTCCTCGGGCGCTAGCCTTCCGACAGTGAAGGCGCTTCGGTTCAGCCGCAAGGAACTCCGCTATGTCGCGGCCATGGCGGCATCAAGGTTGCGGCCCGGCGCGGGCGCGGGGGTCGGGCCGCTGTCGCTCGTGACCGACGACCCACCCGAACTGCCAGGCGATGGCTGGCATCGTGTCTGGCCGCGCCTCTCGGGTGTCTGCGGCAGCGATCTGGCGACCATCGACGGACATTCGTCGCGCTACTTCGAGGACTTCGTCTCGTTCCCGTTCGTGCTCGGACATGAGATCGTCGGCGAGCTCGCCGACGGCCGTCGAGTGCTGATCGAGCCGGTGCTGGGTCACGCCGCGCGAGGTTTCCCGCTGCCCTTCGAAGGCGCCGCCCCCGCCGACGGCAACGACTACCGGCACCTGAGGAGCGGACACCTCCAACCCGGCCTGCAGACTGGGTTCTGTGCAAGCACCGGCGGAGGCTGGGCGACCGAGCTCGTCGCCCATGAGAGCCAACTCCACGACGTGCCCGAGCAGATGAGCGACGAGACCGCGGTGACCGTTGAGCCAGTGGCCGGAGGGGTGCATGCCGCGCTGCGGGCCGGGGTCGAAGACGGCGACATCGTGGCGGTGATCGGCGCCGGCTCGATGGGTCTGGTCACCGTGGCCGCGCTGCGCAATTTCACCGCGCCGGGATCGATCATGGTCGGCGCCAAATATCCGGAACAACAAGATCTCGCCGCCGAGTTCGGGGCCGATGTGGTGAGCGCTCCCGACGAACTCGGGCGAGCGGTGCGACGAGCCACCGGCTCCTTCATGGTCGGTCCGCGACTCTCCGGCGGCGCGGATGTGGTGATCGATGCGGTCGGCTCGGCAGAGACGGTCACCGCGGCGATCGGCCTGTGCAGGCCGAGGGGCCGCGTGGTGCTGCTGGGAATGCCCGGGATGATCGATGTCGACCTCGCACCGGTGTGGCATCGAGAGACCGAACTCGTCGGCTCCTACACCTACGGCAGCGAGTTGCCGCGCGACGGGCGCCGCGCAACCAGTTTCGAGCTGGCCATCGAACTCGCCGGAAAGGTGCCGTTCGACAAGATGCTGTCAGCGACCTATCCACTCGACCGTTACCGCGACGCCCTGACGCACGCTGCCGAAGCCGGCAGGCGCGGCGCAGTCAAGATCGCCTTCGATCTCCGCTCCGAGAGCCGCCGTCGGGATACCTGAAATCATATATTATAATGAAATGATTGTAAATCTTCTGACCCCGGCTAGCGTCATTAGGTTGACATTGAGGCGAGCGCCCGCAAGCACGGTGTCCGAGACGAAGACATGCTGCACGCGGTGAGATACTTCTGGCGACACATCGTCACCGATCACCGGGCCGTGACCATGTTCATTGGTCCGTCGACCACGGGTCAACCACTGGAGGTGGCCGTTGTCCGCGATGATCGCGGTGCCGCTATCATCCACGCGATGGGTGCTCGTCGCAAGTATCTGGGGGATCAATGGCTCAAATGAACCGAACCCGAGCCGCACGGGCCGCGAATCTGGAGAAGTGGGCCGACCGTGTCAAGCCTGAAGACTTGAAAGACGCGGACCCCGAGGATTCACGGGAGATTCTTGATCTGCTCGACAGGTCCTGTGAGGTTGAGGATCTGTTCACGAACGCTCCAGACACCGATCTTCGCCAACGACTCGGCTCTACAGAACCCACGAAGAGTTAGACCCACGGAACGGACAAATGGCCAAGACCAACCTTGACGACGAGACAACCGCGGCACTGACGCTCTTCAACGAGTACGTGGCCGCTGATCGCGAACGGGCCCAGCGGGAGCAGAGGTTGCAGAAGGCCCAACGGGCCAAAGACGACGCCGCGGTGTTGGTCAAGAAGCTCTCCAAGGGCGGGTCGTCCAAGGAACTCTCAGAAGCCGAGGCCGCATATCGCTCCGCAGCCGAGAAGTGGAAAGCCCTGTACGACGGCAAGGAGCCTCCCGCCGACGCCCAAGATGGCGAAGCCACAGAATCTGCCGAACCGGAATCCGAGACCGAAGCAGAGGCCGACGCCGAAGCCGAAAAGGGTGACAAGACCGAAACCGAGACCTGAGGCCAACCGAAGGCGACAAACCCCTCGGACCGCTCCGACAACAGAAGATAGACTGTTGGTATTGAATCCGATACCATCGCTGGTGTGGATGCATCAAGGGTGACCCGTGAAGCCCGTGCCAGGTCGGGGCTGACGTTGAGGGATCTGGCAGAACGGGCCGAAACTTCTCATTCAGCCATCTCGGCTTACGAGAAAGGGCGCATGTCGCCGACGGTCGCCACCTTGAACCGAATCGTGCAAGCCGCGGGCTTCGCGCTCGACGGCGCGCTTGAGCGGCGAATATACGGCGAATCCGGCAACCGGGGAGCCGAACTCGAGGCCGTGCTCATGCTTGCCGCCGAGTTTCCCGCGCGCCACGGCACCGACACGCCCGTCCCGGTGTTCGGACGGAAACCCGACCAACCCGCCACAGCCGACCCGCCCGAGCCTGAGGGCCGCCAACGATGACGAGCGCGCAAGAAACCGGACCCGTCGAACGCATCATCAGACTCCACCACATGTTCAGAGCGGGCAACATCCCCCATGCCTTCGGCGGAGCGCTGGCCCTCGCCTGGTGTACCCAACGAGCGCGGGGCACCATCGACATCGACGTCAACTTGTTCGTCAGCCATCGCCAAGCCGACGAAGTCCTCGAACTCCTGTCCCCCCACATTGAGGTCGGCGAAGCGCACCGTCGAGCCGTCGCTGCCGACGGCCAGACCCGTCTGTGGTGGGACCAGACGCCTGTCGACCTGTTCTTCAACACCACAGACTTCCACGAGCAGGTCGCGACCCGCATACGCACCGAGAGATTCGGCGGTGACAACGTTCCTTTCCTTGCCTGCGGCGACTTGGCCGTTTTCAAGACGTTCTTCGATCGCCCTCAAGACTGGGTGGATCTCGGGCAGATGGCCGAAGCCGGCACCCTTGACTTTGACAGCGTCGCGGCTCGGATCATGCACTACCTCGGAGTCGATGATCCCCGAGTCCAGCGTCTACGCGAACTCGCGTGACCTGAAGTGACCGGCTAGTTCGGGTGCATGCCGCCGTCGACCACCAGCACCTGGCCGGTCATGTAGGACGAGGCGTCGCTCGCCAGGAAAAGGGCCGCACCGACCATCTCGTCGGGCTCGGCGCAACGATTCAGCAGGGTCTGGGCACCCATCGACTCGGCCGCCCCCTCACCAAGACTGCGGATCATGTCGGTGTTGACCGGTCCGGGCGCCAGGGCGTTGACCCGAACGCCGTCGTCGGCCAGTTCACCGGCAAAGGACCGGGTGATTGACAGCAGAGCCGCCTTCATCGATGCATAAATCGAGAAGCCCCGTGCGAACTGGAACGCCCCCACCGAGATCACGTTGACGACCGCACCGTGACCCGAGTCACCCAGATGGCTGCGGGCGGCGCCGATGAGCAGCGCCGGGCCCTGCAGGTTCACCTCGAGGGACTTCTGCCACATTCCCCGGTCCTGGCTGCCGACCGGAGCGGCCAAGGCGTTGGCAGCGTTGTTGACGACGATGTCGATCCCACCGAAACGGTCCGCCGCCGCACCGACGATCCTCTCAGCGCTGTCTGAGTCGCCCATGTTGACCGCAATCCCGAGGGCGCCCGCCCCCAGCGACTCCAGGTGGGCCTGCGTTGCCTGACAGGCGGCTTCCTTGCGGCTGGCCACGACCACGTTCGCGCCCGCCGCCGCGAACCCCTCCGCCACCGCACGCCCAATGCCGCGCGTCCCGCCGGTAATGACCGCAGTGCGGCCCGTGAGATCAAACAAAGACCGCAACTTGTCAACATCCATAGCCGCCGACGCTATCCCATCACCACCGGGCCGCCCAAATGGGCCGGGCGGTGCCCGACACCGCCCGCCCAGACCTAGAGTGCAGGTTCACACATCACCTACCAAGAATCTCGGCCAGCATTCTGGTGAGAGTGGTCTCGCAAGGAATTATAGCTAGTGCTCACGCGCGTAAGTTGTGTTGCTGTGGGTTTGGGTGGTAGGTCGGCAAGCTCTATTGGTGGGAGCGCGCGCTGATCGGCAGCTCTGCTGGGGCTCTGTGTGCAGGCGTGGCTCTTCCGTTCGGCCAGGGCAGAATGATAGTGGCAGGAGCTATGTTTGGGGCACTGACAGGAGGGGTAAGCAAAAGAACAAGGTTGCTGAAGCGTTCAACAAGTACAGGCACGAGATTCGGAACAGCAAGCAGGAAGCTCCCCTCAAGGGAATCTGGGCGCGCAGCCGCCGCGAATTCGTAGTCTGTTGTCTGAACCCGAGCCGAGAAAGGCCACCGCTGGGGCCGACCACACCCACAAGCACCATGAAACAACACAGAAACAACACGCGCGCAAACGTTTGTGGACACCGCGCTAGGAGAGCAGGGCTGCGTGGAGCATGGAGAAGAAGTGGTCGCTGGGGTAGTGGGTGACGATCTCGACGTTGGGCTCGCCGCCGCCGAAGCCGAGCCGGTCGACCTCCATCACCCCGCGTTGGGGGCCGTCGCCGACCATCACGTCCACATGCAGACGGCTGGTGGTCGCCACGCTCGGGTCGATGGCATGGGCCATGGCTATCGGGTCGGGGAGGTCGTCTCCGGCCAGGCCGTTGTCGATGGCGAACCTCCGCACTGCCTGCGCGATGTCGAGCGCGAATCTCGACAGTGGAGTGTCGAGGGCGGTCAACGCCGCGTGGCGGTCGGCATCTACCACCGCTGAAGCGATCGAGACATCCCAGCCCACGAACTCGATCGGGAACCCGGCACGGGCCACCACCGCGGCCGCTTCGGGGTCAGCCCAGAAGTTGTACTCCGCCATCGCCGAGACGTTGCCGGGTCCGTGGACCCCAGTGCCGCCCATCACCACCACCCGGTCGACCGCGTCTGCAATCTCAGGCGCCAGCAGCACCGTAGTAGCGACATTGGTCAACGGGCCCAGCGTCACCAGCGTGATCTCACCGGGAGCATTCAGGATCGTCTCCGCGATCACCTGCGCGCCGCGGCCTGCGGTGGGCGCCCGGCCCGACAACGGATAGCTGGCGTCACCCATCCCGTCTTTGCCATGCACGTACTCCGCCGTCTCGAGCGCGCGCATCATCGGGGTGGCCGCACCCGCATAGACCGGCACGTCGGCACCGCACAGCTCCACGGTGTACAGCGCGTTCTGCACCGCTTGATCGAGCCCCACGTTGCCTGACACCACAGTGATCGCCTCGACATCGATGTCCGCGTGCCGCAGGGCCATCACCAGCGCAACGGCATCATCGCTGGCGGTGTCGGTGTCGATCAGGAATCGGCGCATCCGCCGATCCTAGACTTGCCTCAGCCGCAGTGACCCATTGCCGCTGGGGCACGTTCAATCGCTGAGGCGATCCACGCGATCCTAGACTTGCCTCAGCCGCAGTGACCCATTGCCGCTGGGGCACGTTCAATCGCTGAGGCGATCCACGCGATCCTAGACTTGCCTCAGCCGCAGTGACCCATTGCCGCTCGCCGGTAGCCTGTGGCCCCATGAGTGACGCAGTCAACGCTCCCTATCCGCATGTAGGGAAAGCAGACCTGCCCGGCATTGAACGGCGCATCCTCGAATACTGGGCGGCTGACCGCACCTTCGAGACCTCGGTCGAGCAGCGCCCGGTCGACACCGAATACGTGTTCTACGACGGCCCGCCGTTCGCCAACGGGCTCCCCCACCACGGGCACCTGCTGACCGGCTACGTCAAGGACGTGGTGCCCCGTTACTTCACGATGAAGGGGCACCGGGTCGAGAGGCGTTTCGGTTGGGACTGCCACGGCCTTCCAGCCGAGATGGAAGCCGAGAAGGAGCTCCCGGTCGCCGGCCGAGCATCGATCATCGAGTACGGCATCGAGAAGTTCAACGAGTACTGCCGCACCTCGGTTCTCAAATACACCAGGGAGTGGGAGAAAACCGTCACCAGGCAGGCCCGCTGGGTCGACTTCGACAACGACTACAAGACCATGGACCGCGACTACATGGAATCGGTCATGTGGGCCTTCAAACAGCTCTGGGACAAGGGGCTGATCTACCAGTCGAACCGGGTGCTGCCCTACAGCTGGGGTGCCGAGACACCTCTGTCGAACCACGAGATCCGACTCGACGACGCCACCCGTCCCCGCCAGGACCCGGCGATCACCGTGGCGTTCGAACTCGACGACCCGAGCGGGCTCCCGGGGTCCGACGGGCCCGAATCGGACCGACGAGTATCGATCCTGGCTTGGACCACCACGCCGTGGACACTGCCCTCGAACCTCGCTCTCGCAGTGGGGCCAGACCTCCGATACGCGGTTATGCGCGACACCGACGGCAGCCGCTACGTGCTGAGCGAGGACGCAGTCGAGTCCTACGAACGCCAACTCCGCGACGCTGCCCTTGTCGGCACCATCAGCGGGTCCGAGCTTGTCGGTCGGACTTATGTGCCTCTGTTCGACTTCTTCGCCGACATGGCTGAGGTCGATCCACAAAAGCCCCATCACGGTGCCAACCGCGCCTTCGTCGTCCTCGAGGGCGACTTCATCGACACCTCCGAGGGCACCGGGGTCGTGCACATGGCACCCGGCTTCGGCGAGGACGACCAGCGCGTGGCCGCCGCCGCCGGCATCGGCACCGTGGTGCCGGTCAACGATTCGGGCTGCTTCACCGCAGAGGTCACCGACTGGGCGGGCATCAACGTGCTCGAGGCCAACTCCGGGATAATCAAGGCGCTGCGCGGCTCGGGCCGGCTGGTGCGCCACGACAGCTACACCCACAACTACCCGCACTGCTGGCGTACCGATACGCCGATCATCTACAAGGCCATGCCGAGCTGGTATGTGAAGGTCACCGAGATCCGCGAACGTTTGCTGGAAACCAACCAGGAGATCAACTGGGTGCCGAGCCATATCCGCGACGGACGGTTCGGCATGTGGTTGGAGGGGGCGAGGGACTGGTCGATCTCACGCAACCGGTTCTGGGGTTCGCCGATCCCAGTGTGGATCAGCGACAATCCCAACTATCCGCGTACCGACGTGTACGGCAGCCTCGACGAACTCGAAGCCGACTTCGGGGTCCGCCCCGACAACCTCCACCGTCCCTTCATCGACGAACTGGTGCGCCCCAACCCCGACGACCCCAGCGGCCGCTCGATGATGCGACGGGTCCCCGAAGTCCTCGACTGCTGGTTCGAGTCCGGCGCCATGCCCTTCGCGCAGGTCCACTACCCGTTCGAGAACAAGGAGTGGTTCGACGAGCACTTCCCGGCGGACTTCATCGTCGAGTACATCAACCAGTCACGCGGCTGGTTCTACACGTTGCACGTACTGGCCACGGCGTTGTTCGACCGACCCGCCTTCCAGAATGTCATCTGTCACGGAATCCTGCTGGCCGACGACGGCGCCAAGCTCTCCAAGAAGCTGCGCAACTACACCGAACCCGAAGACATCTTCTCCAAGCAGGGGTCCGACGCGCTGCGCTGGTACTTCATGTCGTCCAACATCGTGCGCGGCGGCGATGCCAGGATCTCCGATCAGGCCATCGACGAGGTTGTTCGCCAGGTGATCCTGCCTATCTGGAACGCCTATTCGTTCTTCACCCTGTATGCCAACGTCGAGGAGTATCGGGCGACCTTTCGCACCGACAGCACAGAGCTGCTCGACCGCTACATCCTCGCCAAGATCCGCGACCTGATCGCCCGGACCGAAGCCCGCATGGATGCCTATGACCTGCCGGGCGCGGCAATGGAGATCCGCTCGTTCATCGACGCGCTCAACAACTGGTACATCCGCCGCTCCCGCGACCGTTTCTGGGGCGTCGACGGCAGCGGAGCAGACGTCGGCGGACTCGACACCCTCTACAGCGTGCTGGTCACGCTTGTGCAGGTAGCAGCACCTTTCCTGCCGATGGTGAGCGAAGAGATCTGGCTCGGTCTGACCGGCGGCGACGACAGCCTGGCGCCGTCAGTGCATCTCTGCGACTGGCCGTCGCTCGAAGATTTCCCGGCCGACGACGCGCTCGTCGCGGCGATGGATCGGCTTCGCGACGTCGCCTCCACCGCTCTGCGGCTGCGCGAGAACGAGGGTCTGCGGGTGCGGTTGCCGCTCGCATCGCTCACAGTCGCAGGCCGCGATGCAACCACTCTCGAGCCGTTCAGCGATCTGCTCGCCGATGAGCTCAACGTCAAGTCCGTAAACGTCACCGACGACATCGGGAACCTCGCCACGCTGATTCTTCGACCCGACGGGAAGGCTCTCGGTCCCCGCCTGGGTTCTGCAGTGCAGGTTGTGTTCGCCGCAGCCCGCAGCGGCGATTGGGAAGCTCACCGCGACGGTACCGTTGCCGTCGCCGGTCAGGTGCTGGGTGCCGACGAGTACGAACTCGTGCTCGAGTCCCCCGAGGGCATCGTTGCAGCCGCTCTGCGCTCCAACGATGCGGTGGTCAGCATCGACACCGACGTGACCCCCGAACTCGAAGCCGAAGGTCTCGCCCGCGACATGGTCCGTGAGATCCAGAACGCCCGCCGAGCCGAGGACCTGGTCGTCACCGACCGTATCGAGGTCTTCGTCACAACCGCTTGCGAAACCGCGCTGGCTTCACTCGAACAACATCGTGACTACGTTTCTGAACAGGTGCTGGCCACCGGCATCAGCACCGCCTCTCGAGCCGGTCTGCGCCTCCACGAGACCACGATCGACGGCGAACCGTTCTGCTTCTCGCTGCACACGACCCCGACCACCTAGGCGACAGACATGGAGCGCTTGGAGTTCACCGGCGCACCGGGGGCGGAACTCGCCGCGGTCCTGCATCACCCGCCTGACGGTGCCGAGACGGTCGGCGCAGCACTGCTCGCCCACTGCTTCACCTGTTCCAAGGACCTGTTCACGACCACGCGCATCGCGGATGCCGATCATCTCTTCAGCAACCCGAAACACTCCGATGAACTCGTCGGCGCCATCGTCGCCTGGTTGTCTGTCAACCGCTCGGCCTCGTAGTTGTCGAGTCGGTCAGTTGTCGAGGCGGCGGCCCTCTTCTACGAGGTTGATCTCCCAGATCACCTTGGACAGGGCGTCGCCGGCGGTGATCGTCGGGAACCTGAGGGGGTTCTCGGGGGTCACGGTCGTGGGGACCGGTGCCAGGATGGTCCACGGTTCGGGATGGGCGAACTGCACCACCGAATGGCGGTCACCCTGCTGGCCTGTGCCCGAGACGACCCGATGGAAACCTGACGGGACCGCGCCGTTGGTCAGCCTCTCTAGCATCAGGCCGGTGTTGATGATCGCCCCGTCGTCGGGCGGGACCGCATCGATCCAGCCGTCTTCGACCCGGACCTGCAAGCCGGCTGCGGTGGCGCGCGGCAGCGCCGTTAGCAGATTGATGTCGGCATGCTCGGCAGCCCACACATGGGTCTCGTCGGGTGCCTGGTTCATCGCCGGGTAGTGGATCGCCCTGGTCAGGTTCGCGCCGTCGACGAGCATCTGCTCGAAGAACGATTCGTGGAGGCCCAGACCAACCGCGATGATCCTCGACACCCGAATCTGCAGTGCTGCGACCGTGTCGTGGAAGTCGAGCAGCAGCGCAGCGATCCCGGCTATGTCGCTGTCGGGCAGCGTCGGCGGCCCGTAGCGGAACGGGTACCGGGCACGGAGCGGATGACCCTCGGGGCGTGGCGCACTCCAGTTGAGCATCTCCTTGAAATCGGGCACATCGGCGATCGCGGCCGTCTCCACAAGCAGTCCCGTGTATCCCGTTTGCCCGTTGCTGCCAGGGACTTTGTATTCATCCTTGCGGTCTTGGGGCAGGGAGAAGAACTCTTCGAGCTTGCCGTAGACCTCGTCGATCATGTCGACGCTCATGTCATGTGACACGTAGACGAACCCCGTGACCAGGCTTTTCATCACTCCGTCGACAACGCCCCGACGGGCAGCACGGTCGCCTTGTTCGAAGGCCAACAGGTCGACGTCGAGGATCTTCATCCCGAGAAGTTACTCCAGACCACTCCGACAGCGCCCGCAGCGGACCCTTCGACAGCAAATCCTGACCCAAGGTCCGACTAACCGTCCGGTCAGGGGCTAGTCTTACGCCGAGATTGACACGGCTGTAATTTCGCTGCTGTAATTCTCAGTCCGCTACTGTCGCCGCAGTCGCGGGGCGGCGGTGCCAAGCCGGAGCCACCCCCGCAACCCCCCAATCGGCACGGAAAGGTCCACAGATGGTGATGCAGCAAGATCGGCTCAGCGCCGTACAGAGCACGCCAGCAGCCTCGACCGTCAGCACCAGCATGCGAGTGCGCAAGCGCAACGGCACGCTCGAGCCCGTAGATGTCAACAAGATCGTCAACGCAGTCGCCAGAGCCTCAGAGGGACTGCACGGCGTCGAACCCATGATCGTGTCGACCCGCACCATCGCCGCACTGGCCGACGGCGCCACCACCCGAGAACTCGACGAACTGTCGATCCGCACGGCCGCCGGCCTGATCGTCGAGGAACCCAACTACTCCAAGCTCGCTGCCCGCCTGCTCTCGACCTATATCGACAAGGAGGTCCGCAACCAGAACGCCCCCTGGTTCTCCGAGTCGGTGTCGCTGGGCCACTCGCTCGGGCTGATCAGCGACGAGGTGTTCGCGTTCGTCGGCGAGCACGCCCCGGAGCTCAACGCCGCCATCGACAGCCAACGGGACCGAAACTTCGAGTTCTTCGGGATCCGCACGGTCTATGACCGCTACCTGCTGCGCCACCCCCAGACCCGCAAAGTCATCGAGACCCCCCAGTACTTCTTGCTGCGCGTCGCCTGCGGGCTCTCCGACAACCCCGAGGAGGCCGTCTACTTCTACGACCTGATGTCGTCGCTGGCCTACCTGCCGTCGAGCCCCACCCTCTTCAACTCCGGCACCAGACACCCGCAGATGTCGAGTTGCTACCTGCTCGACTCGCCCGAGGACTCACTCGAAGGCATCTACAAGCGCTACACCGACATCGCCCAGCTCTCCAAGTTCGCCGGCGGGATCGGCGTCGCCTGGCATCGTGTCCGTTCCAAGAACAGCCTCATCGTCGGTACCAACGGGCTCTCCAACGGCATCGTCCCCTGGCTTCGGACCCTCGATGCCTCTGTTGCCGCAGTCAATCAGGGGGGCCGTCGCAAAGGCGCCGCCTGCGTCTACCTCGAAGCCTGGCACGCCGACATCGAGCAGTTCCTCGAACTGCGCGACAACACCGGTGACCACACCCGCCGGACGCACAACATCAACCTCGCCAACTGGATCCCCGACCTGTTCATGGAGCGGGTCAAGAACGGCTGGAAGTGGAGCCTTTTCGACCCCAAGAAGGTTCCGGAGCTGATCGACACCTACGGCGACGAGTTCCGTGCCATTTACGAACAGGCTGAGTCCGACGGACTCGAGGAGAAGCAAGTCGAGGCCCGCGAGCTCTACCAACGCATGATGCGGGCTCTCGCCGAGACAGGAAACGGCTGGATGACCTTCAAGGACTCCGCCAACCGGAAGTGCAACCAGACCGGTCCCGGATCAACAGGCGAAACCAACGCCCGCGACCGGGTCGTGCATCTGTCCAACCTTTGCACCGAGATCCTCGAGGTGACGAGCCAGGCCGAGACTGCGGTTTGCAACCTCGGTTCGGTCAACCTCGGCGCGTTCGTGACCACGGCCTCGTGCGAGACGCCGCCAGCGCTTCGCAGCGTTCCCCGCACGAACGGCACGGCGCCCGACCAGACAGCCGCAGCGCAGGCCGCCCCGACCGACGTGAAGGCGATGGACTACCAGCGGCTCGGGCAGGTTGTGCGCCAAGTCGTCCCGTTCCTGGATCGAGTGATCGACATCAATTTCTACCCGACCCCGGAGGCCCGCGCATCCAACCACCGCTGGCGTCCCGTCGGCCTCGGATTGATGGGCCTGCAAGACGTCTTCTTCAAGATGGGTCTGCCTTTCGATTCGCCCGAAGCGCGCGAGATCTCCCGTCGCATCAGCGAGGAGATCTACTTCAACGCCCTGTGGGCCTCGACGGAACTGGCCGAGAGCAACGGGGCGCACGCTGCCTTCGCCGATACCAGAGCGGCCCGCGGAGACCTGCAGTTCGACCTGTGGGGCATCGAGCCCTCAGACCCCGATCGCTGGGACACCCTGCGCCAACGCATTTCTGAGCACGGCCTGCGCAACTCGCTGATGATCGCCATCGCCCCCACCGCGACCATCGCTTCGATCTCCGGCTGCTACGAGTGCATCGAGCCGCAGGTGTCCAACCTCTTCAAACGGGAGACCCTCTCAGGGGAGTTCATGCAGATCAACCGCTACCTTGTTGCGGAACTTCAGCGGCGTCGCCTGTGGGACCCCGAAATGATCGCTGAGGTCAAGAAGGCGGAAGGCTCGGTCCAGTCGATCGACCGGGTTCCCGACGACCTCAAGGCCGTCTATCGCACCGCCTGGGAGATCCCCATGAAGTCTCTCATCGAGATGGCCGCCGAACGCGGTGCTTTCATCGATCAGAGCCAGTCGTTGAACCTGTTCATGGAGGCGCCGACGATCGGGAAGCTGTCCTCAATGTACATGCACGCCTGGGAGAAGGGCCTGAAGACCACCTATTACCTGCGCAGTCGGCCCAAGACACGCATCAACAAGACCGCCGCCGACGCGGCTGGCCCCACCTCAGGCGGTGGCCCGACCAACGGCGCCCGCAACAGAACGGCCTTCACCGATGCCGATGCGCTCGCCTGCTCACTGGAGAACCCCGAGACATGCGAGGCGTGCGACTGATGGCCCTAGCCAACGACCCGGACTTCGCCTTCGGCCCGGCACAACCCGCCGAACCGGCACAACCCGCCGAACCGGCGCAGGCTGCTGATCCGATCCAACACAGCGGCGGCCATGCCGGTCATGCCGGCCACTACGCCACGCCGGCCGGCGCCGAGTCCAACATTTTGGACCCCGGCTTCAACCTGACCCTGCGTCCCATGCGCTATCCGCAGTTCTTCGAGATGTACAAGGACGCGATCAAGAACACCTGGACCGTCGAGGAGATCGACTTCTCCGACGACCTCACGGACCTTGACCGCAAGCTGATGCCGTCTGAGAAGCACCTCATCAGCCGGCTCGTGGCGTTCTTCGCCACGGGCGACTCGATCGTGGCCAACAACCTCGTGCTCAACCTCTACGAGCACATCAACTCGCCTGAGGCGCGCATGTATCTCTCGCGCCAGCTCTACGAAGAGGCGCTGCACGTCCAGTTCTACCTGAACCTCCTCGACAACTACATCCCCGACGCCGACGAGCGGGCCGCAGCGTTCGCGGCCATCGACAACATTCCCTCGATCCGGGCCAAGGCGGAGTTCTGCTTCAAGTGGATGGACTCTGTGGGCAAAGGCCCCCTGCTGACTGCCGAGGACCGCAAACGGTTCCTGATGAACCTGGTCTGTTTCGCCACCTGCATCGAGGGTCTGTTCTTCTTCGCCGCCTTCGCCTATGTGTACTTTCTGCGATCGAAGGGACTCCTCAACGGTCTGGCCGCCGGCACCAACTGGGTGTTCCGTGACGAATCGATGCACATGAACTTCGCCCTGGAGGTGATCAACACGGTGCGCAGCGAAGAACCGGACCTCTTCGACGAGGAGCTCGCAGAACGCATCACCGCCATGCTCGAAGATGCCGTCGAGGCCGAGTTCATGTTCGCGCAGGACCTGCTCGGCGAGGGCGTGCCGGGCATGTCCACCGCCGACACCCGCAGCTACCTCGAGTATGTGGCGGATCAGCGGCTCACTCAGTTGAACCTTCCCCGGCGCTTCGGTTCCCGCAACCCGTTCGCCTTCATGGAACTGCAGGATGTGCAGGAGTTGTCGAACTTCTTCGAGCGGACGGTGTCGGCCTACCAGGTCGGGGTTGAGGGCGAAGTATCCTTCGACGAAGACTTCTAGCCCAAACGCCCGCAAACACCGAATCTCTTCGATTTGAGGGCCCGGCCGGATGTCGCTGACCGACAGGTGGTCAACTCTGGCGGTCGACCGAACCGCCGTAGCCGGCGGTGCCCGAGGCGCCTGCGGCGGAACCGAGACGGTCCAGAGGCGTCGTGTGAGTCGATGGGGTCGGCGTGAACTCGACGGGCATGTGCTTCACGCCGCCGATGAAATTGGAGCGCAGGTAGTCGAGGTCTCCGGCCAGGCGGATATCGGGCAGGCGCTGGGCGATGCCCTTGAACATCAGGCGGATCTCCATCCGGGCCAGATTGGCGCCGAGGCAGAAGTGGGGCCCGCCGCCTCCGAAACCAATGTGGTCGTTGGGAGTGCGCTCAATGTCGAAACTCCAGGGATCGTCGAAGGCCCGCGGGTCGCGGTTGGCAGCAATGTGCCACATCACGACCTTGTCGTCCTCTTTGATCTTGACTCCGCCCACCTCGTAGTCCTGCATGGCCTGACGGCGAAAATGGAGCACCGGTGTGGCCCAGCGCACCACCTCGTCGGCCATCGTCGGGGCGTAACGATCCGGGTCTGAACGGTATTTCTCCCATTGCTCGGGAAACTGGAAGAAACCGTGCATGCCGCGGGTGACCGAGTTGCGGGTCGTCTCGTTGCCTGCCACACAGAGCAGCAGGAAGAACATGTCGAACTCCATCTCCGAGAGCTTCTCGCCGTCGATGTCGGCAGACAGCAGGGTGGTGATTATGTCGTCTGCGGGCTTGTCGCGCCGTTCCTTCTGCAGGGCGTTGGAGTAGGCGAACAGTTCCATCGAGGAGGCCAGAAGATCCTCGCGCGTAGCCACCACGTCGGGATCGTCGCCGCCGATCATGGCGTTGGTCCAGTCGAAGATCTTCAAGCGGTCCTCTAGCGGGATGCCCATCATCTCCGCGATCGCCTGCAACGGAAGCTCGGCGCTCAGATCCTCGACGAAGTCGGCATGGCCCTGCTCGCACACCTTGTCGATGATCATGTCGGTGCGATTCAGCAGGTAGTCCTCCAACAGGTTGATCATCCGCGGAGTGAAACCGCGGCTGACGATGCGGCGATAGCGGGTGTGTTTGGGAGGATCGAGCGACAGCATCGAGTCGCTCCTGAATTCGTCGATTGCATCGGCCCGGTTCCGCTCGGTCATCTGAGTGCCGCCGCGGTTCGATGAGAACGCCTCGGCGTTGCGGTTGATTTCTTTGAGGTGCTCTAGCCGGGTTACGGCCCAGAATCCAGGACCTCTGTCACCCTCGTCGATCCAGTGGATCCCGGGGTCGGTCTCTCGCAGGCGCTCGAGCATGTCGTGGTGTTCCTGACGCTGGAACGCATCCATGTCCCACAGATCAACGCCATCAGTAACTGCCATGTTGAGCCTCGCTTCGCTCTCGCCTAATTTGCCTTCCTACGAAGGAACCTTATATCAGGCACACGGCCCAACAAGAAATTCAGACAGCGGGAGCGATGGCCGGTGCAGGACCGACATAGCGCGCGCTCGGGCGCATGATCTTGCCCTCGGCGTGCTGTTCGACCACATGGGCCGACCAACCGATGGATCGGCTGACCGAGAAAGTCGGTGTGAACATCTCGCGGGGCAAGCCGACCAGTTCCAGAACCACGCCGGCCCAGAACTCGACGTTGGTGACGATCCGCTGGTCGGGCCGCCACTCGGACAACACCGCGAGGATCTCAGCCTCGATTCCCGCAGCACTCTCGACGAGGTCGCCGCCAAGACGCTCAGCGGCCTCTCGCAGCACCACCCCACGGGGATCCTCGGCTCGGTACACGGCATGACCGAACCCCATGATCTTGTCTCCGGCGGCGAGACGGGCACGGGTCCAGTCAGCGGCCGAAGACGGATCTCCGATCTCGTCGATCATCTGCATGCAGCGACTCGGCGCTCCACCATGCAGGGGACCGGTGAGGGCTCCTACCGAAGCAACCAGCGAACCCGCCATGTCCGCGCCCGTGCTCGCCACCACGCGGCCCGTGAAAGTCGAGGCGTTGAAGCCATGGTCCAGCGTCGCAACCAGGTACTGCTCAATGGCACGTTCGGCCTCTGTGCTGGGAGTCGAGTCAGTCAGCATTCGGAAATAGTCGGCGGCGTGGCTGATGGAGGGGTCGGGATCCACCGGCGTCAACCCCTGCCGCCGTCGATAGTGGCGAGCGAGGATCGTCGGCACGGTCGCGGCGAGGCGCATGGCGTCACCGTGTATCTGCTCCGCGCTGCGGTCGAGCATCGGGCCGCGCGATTCGTGATCGCCCACCGCTAGCAATCCGATCCGCAGAGCTGCCATCGGATCGCCGACCCAGCGGGCGCTCTCGTCAATGAACCGGGAGGTCTCCTCGGGTAGCACTCGCAAAGAGCCGGGGTCGAGCCGCGGCACTTCAGGCGGCAGCGCACCGTCGATCTGCAGGGTCCAGACGTCTTCGAGCGACCGGGTGCGGGCGAGCTCGGCGGCGTCGTACTGTCGATAGTGGAAGAATCCCTCCTGGCCCCTCACCGCGCCCAGCATCGTGTCTGCCACCGCTAAGCCCTTCAGTCCGGGCGGCGCGATCTCCATGGTTGTTGCTCCTTGTCTGCAAGTTTCTTGGCGAGGTACCGACGCAATCGAGACTCGACAAGTCTGCGCGACGCTCCGAATCGATTCCGCCATGCTCAATGGTGCCGCGAACCCGAACCAAACGACAACACCGGCGCATTGACCGTCGAGTCGACCGTCGAGTCGACCGTAGAGTCGACCTTCGAGTCGAACGGCGCCTCGAACGGTGCCTCGAACGGCGAGTCAACCGTCGAGCAGACGGTCCACGGCAACGCTCGGGTTGATCTCTCCGGCGGCGACCGAGGCCTCCAACTCTCGGTTGCGGGCCGCGAACTCCAGATCAGCGGTGACTCGCTCCAAGAGCCGCTCGCGCACCATGGCGCGCATCCAATCGAGCCTCTGGTCTCTTCGGCGTTGAAAGCGTTCACCCGACTCGCCGAGCACTCGGCGATGCTGTTGCACGAGCTCCCAGATCTCATCGAGTCCCTCACCGCTGAGTGCGGAGCAGGTGACGACAGGGGTGCTCCAGTTCGGGCTCTGCGGTGCCAACAGATGCATTGCTCGGCGATAGTCGGCTGCCGCGAGTTCGGCACGTTGGGCGTTGTCGCCGTCGGCCTTGTTGACAGCCACGAGATCGGCCAACTCCAAGACACCCCTCTTGATGCCCTGCATCTCATCACCGGCACCGGGGAGCATCAGCACCATGAAGACGTCGACCAGAGAATGAACCACCGTCTCCGACTGACCCACACCGACCGTCTCAACAATGATCAAGTCATATCCGGCCGCTTCCAGCACCAGCATCGACTCGCGTGTAGCGCGCGCCACCCCCCCGAGAGTGCCCGACGACGGTGCGGGCCTGATGAAGGCCAAGTCGTCGACGGAGAGTCTCGACATTCTCGTCTTGTCCGCAAGGATCGAACCGCCGCGAAGCGAACTCGAGGGATCGACTGCCACGACCGCGACACGATGATTCTGCGCGGTGAGCTTCGAGCCGAATGCCTCGATGAACGTCGACTTGCCCACGCCGGGCACACCGGTGATCCCGATCCGATCAGCGTTGCCGGTGTGCGGCAACAACACCTCCAGCAGGGTCGCGGCTCTACGGCTATCCTCGGGCAGCCTCGACTCGACTAGGGTTATGGCGCGGCCGATCGCGCTGCGATCACCGGCGATAACCGCTTCGCCAAGGTCGCGGTCGCTTGTGCCCGGGCCGGGGTCGTCGTCTGAGGCTTCGCTTGCCATCCCGGCCGACGCTACCGTTTCGCCCGACCCGAACCAGACCACGGGCTACAGCCATCCCGTACGAGGGCCACAACTCGTAACAGAACGCGTTTCGCCCGACCCGAACCAGACCACGGGCTACAACCATCCCGTACGAGGGCCACAACTCGTAACAGAACGCCTTTCGCCCGACCCGAACCAGACCACGGGCTACAACAGGTCGAGCAGCTCTGTCGCGGCATCGGCAATGACCGTTCCCGGCGGGTAGACAGCCACCGCGCCCATCTCGAGCAGGGTCTCAACGTCGTCTGGGGGAATCACTCCGCCGACCGTGATCTTGATGTCTGCACGGCCGAGCCGTTCCAGCTCAGCGATCAACTCCGGCACCATGGTCAGATGGCCGGCGGCCAATGACGAAGCGCCCACTACATGGACGTCGGCTTCAACGGCTTGGCGTGCCACCTCGGCCGGGGTCTGGAACAGCGGACCGATGTCGACATCGAAACCTAAGTCTGCGAATGCCGTGGCGATCACCTTCTGGCCGCGGTCATGGCCGTCCTGGCCCATCTTCGCCACCAGGATGCGAGGACGACGGCCACGAGCCTGCGCGAACGCCTCGACCCGTTCCCTGACTCTGCTGATGGAATCGTCTTGCGCACCCATCTCGGCTCGGTACACCCCTTCGATCGTACGGATCTGCGCTACATGACGACCGTAGACGTTTTCTAGCGCATCGCTGATCTCCCCCACCGTTGCTTTTTCGCGCGCCGCGTCCACCGCAAGGGCCAGAAGGTTGCCCTCACCGCTCTCCGCTGCCATGGTCAGCGCATCCAGGGCGGACTCCACGCTCGTCTGGTCGCGCTCGGCTCGCAACAACTCGAGCTTGGCGATCTGGGAGGCTCGCACATCGGCGTTGTCGATCTTGAGGACATCTATCTCCTGGCGGAGACCTGCCCGTGGATCGAGCCGGTACTTGTTGACCCCGATCACAGCCTGAGCCCCGGAGTCGATGCGGGCCTGGGTTCGTGCGGCCGCCTCCTCGATTCGCATCTTGGGGATCCCCGCTTCGATGGCTGCGGCCATCCCACCGATTCCCTCGACCTCGCTGATGTGGCCCCAAGCGACTCTGGTAAGATCCGAGGTCAGTCTCTCGACGTGGTAGCTGCCTCCCCAAGGGTCGACCGTGCGGGTCGTGCCGCTCTCCTGTTGCAGGAACAACTGGGTGTTGCGCGCTATGCGAGCGGAGAAGTCGGTGGGCAGCCCGAGCGCCTCGTCGAGAGCATTGGTGTGCAGCGACTGGGTGTGGCCCTGCGTGGCCGCCATCGCCTCCACACAGGTACGAACGACGTTGTTGTAGACGTCCTGGGCGGTGAGGCTCCAGCCGCTGGTCTGGGAGTGCGTCCGCAACGACAGCGACTTCGGGTTCTCTGGACCGAACTGCGACATCAGTTCGGCCCACAACAGTCGGGCCGCGCGGAGTTTCGCCACCTCCATGAAGAAGTCCATGCCGATACCCCAGAAGAAGCTGAGACGGGGCGCGAACGAGTCGACCCGCAGACCCGCCGAAATCCCCGCCCGCACGTACTCGATCCCGTCAGCGAGCGTGTAGGCGAGTTCGAGGTCAGCGGTCGCTCCGGCTTCTTGGATGTGATAACCCGAAATCGAGATCGAATTGAACTTCGGCATCTGCGCCGACGTGTAGGCGAAGATGTCGGCGATGATCCGCATGCTCGGTGCCGGAGGGTAGATGTAGGTGTTGCGGACCATGAACTCTTTGAGAATGTCGTTCTGGATCGTCCCGGTGAGCTGGCGCGGTTCCACTCCCTGCTCCTCCGCGGCCACCACATACAGGGCCAGGATCGGCAGCACCGCACCGTTCATGGTCATTGAGACGCTCATCTGGTGAAGCGGGATCCCCTCGAACAGTTGCCGCATGTCGAGTATCGAGTCGATCGCAACTCCGGCCATTCCGACATCGCCGGCCACACGAGGATTGTCGGAGTCGTAGCCGCGATGTGTCGCCAGATCGAAAGCGATCGAGAGCCCCTTCTGGCCTGCAGCCAGGTTGCGGCGGTAGAACGCGTTGGACTCTTCGGCGGTCGAGAACCCCGCGTACTGCCGGATGGTCCAGGGCTGGTTCACATACATCGTCGGGTACGGGCCGCGCACAAACGGCGCGAACCCCGGCAGGGAGTGGGGGAAATCCAAGTCGGCCGTGTCTGCGGGAGTCGCGACCGCGCTGATGTCGATCCCCTCCGGCGTCGCGCTGAGATGGGCCCGGCCAGCGGCGATCTGCTCGCTGCTGAGCCCGCCGAGTTCCCCGTCATCGAGGTCGACCGCCGTGAAATCGGGGATCACGCTCATCTCTTCACCGTAGCGGTCACACCCTCGCCGGCGGTAGCCGCACCCGGGGGCTAGTGATTAGTTCCAAGTGTGTAGTGGTCGTAGGCGATGAGCGACAATTTTCCCGAATCGTCGAATTGGGTTGAATCGACAACTGCACGGCGTTACTCTTATGTCAATCCTCCCTGACTTCCTCCCTGCGCTCGAACACGCGCTAGCCGTCAACAAGCGGGTCGAGACCGCCACATGGTGGGCCCCCAAATCGCCTCGAGGTCAACTCAAGGTCCCGAACCGCAACCTCTGGAACCACAATCTCGACAAGGGCAAGTTCGATCAGGTGCGAGATGACACCGACTACCTGACAAATCCGTGAGTTGCCTAGGGCTGCGGTCGGGGTGGTACCCGGTACGGGATTCGAACCCGTGTCACCGACACCACACCGCAATGGGCGGCCCACCCGCATCACGCGCCAACGATCTCAAGCGAACCGACAGCTAGACGCCGAGGTCGGCGTGGAGTCGGGTCAGGGCGTCGACGACGTCCATGCCTTGATACCAGAACTCGTCGACGCCCGCGGCCCGTAGATCTGAGCGCAGGCCGCCAGGCTCGCCGGCGAGTATGACTCGCTGCGCTCCGGCCTCTTGCAATGCCAATGCCGTGGCCGCGCCGCGCCGCGCGTACACCGTGTCCGTTGAACAGACGATCGCAACCGAAGCGCCGGACTCGCTGAACCGAGCCTCGGCCTCCAACGGCGAGTGGGATCCGCCTTCGTGCGCTCCCGAGCCGACCACGCCCCCCACGGCCAGCAGGTCAGACACCCAGGTGCTGCGTGTGGCGTGGGTCGCCAAGTCTCCGAGCGCAGCAATATGAACTCGGGGACGCTCGCCGGTGGCCAGCAGATGACGGTCCGCGGCGTCGTGCAGTGTCTCGAAGGGCTCAGCCAGTCGACGCACCGACAGACCCGCTGGCCGCGACGGGCCGGGCTCTCGGGCTTCTCGGGGTGCTCGTCCCGGCTGCGCTTGAGCTGACTGGTCTGACAGGTCCGGATATTCCGACACGCCGGTGATGACCTCTTCGCGTCTGCGGAGGGACTCGAGCCTCTGCTGCCACGAGTGGTCGACAGCTGCGTACAGAGAACCGTCGGCTATCGCCGCCTCGATCCCACCGGCAGCTTCCAGGGCTGCAAACTCCTCCCATGCCCGGGCCGCGAGCCGGTCGGTCAAGGATTCGACGAACCAGGATCCGGAGCAGGGATCAATGACCCGCCCCAGATGCGACTCCTCGATCAACAGCGTCTGGGTGTTGCGGGCAAGACGCCTGCCGAGTTCGTCGGGCGTTCCGAGCGGCTCGTTGAACGGCAGCACCGTCACCGCATCGGCGCCTCCCACCCCGGCAGCAAAAGCTGCTGTCGTTGCGCGCAGCATGTTGACCCATGGGTCCAAGCGACTGTAGACGGCGCGACTGGTCACCGCTTGCTGAAGTTGCGGCGCGGCTCCAGGGTCGACCCCGCAAGCCTCCAGGACCCGCGCCCAGACCCGCCTCGCGGCACGCAGCTTGGCCATGTTCGCGAACTGGTCGACACCGATGCTCAACCTGAACCCGATCGTGTTCGCCCCAGCTGCGGGCGCAACCCCGAAGGACTCGAGTCGGCGCAGGTAGGAGACAGCGGTGGCGGTGCTGTACCCGATCTCCTGTGCCTCAGTCGCACCGGCCTCGGCGTAGCGGGTCGAGTCGACACTCAAGGTTCGGCCCGAGCGCAGCGACGGCACCAGCGAAGCCGCAACGTTCACCACATCGTCGGGGTTGGCGAAACCGCCGCGCGGCGCCTCACCAATGGGATCGAGTCCGAGCCAACTTGCAGTGGCAGCCGAGTCACCCCGTTGCTCGATCACCGCGGCCAGTCCGCGCGCCGCGTTGACATCGGCATGGGGGGCCAACACCACCGCAGCGAGATCGAACAGGATCCCGGCTGTGGCCCGCTGCAGCGATTCGAGGGTCCAGTTCGGTTCCGGCGGGGTCAGCTCAACGGAGGTGACTCCCCTCTCGAGTTCTTCGAGCACGGCGCGACCGCAGGCATCGGGGTCGTCCGCGCTGAACTGCTGGCGCACATCCCAACCCCGCTCGAGCCGCTGAGGGTCTACGGGCACGAACTTGGCCGACGGAACCGAGTCCGCCGCGGTGTAGAGGGGTCCGATGTCAAGACCGTCGCGGGTCGTCGAGACCAGCACTTCGTCGAAAGACCTGCCGCGCAGCACCTTGTCGACTGCATCTGACCAGTCCGAGAGCCCAGCTTCGCCTGAACTGAAATTCGGGCCTGGTTCAGTCACCGTTGCATCCTGGGACGACGTTGTTGTCCGGCGACAAGGCCATGGCGGCAATTGTTGCCGTTTCGACAGCGACGGTGCAGCATCGGCCGCTCATTTGCTGACCGAGCATGCATTTGGACGGCAGTCCATTCGAGTCGGGGCCGCCGGGATGGTGCCGAGCCCGGGGGCCGGGGGCCTGCAACATGGCGTTCAGGACTCCAGTTGAGCTTGCAGACCCTCGATTGCTTCGATGAACTCTTCGATCATGTCCAGCACGACTGTGCTCGCGGACTTTCGCTGGTTCATGTTGCCGACCACCTGCCCGACGAAATAGTTGGCCAACGTCTCCGCTCCGGACCCGGCCTGGTGGGCTGCGCGGTCGATCCGTCGTTGAGCGGCAGCGGTGAGGACCGGCTGCAACGGCATCGGTAGCGGGTCTGGGGTGTCGTCCCGCTCCCATTCCTGAGTCCAGGCCGACTTCAACATCCGGGCCGGCTTGCCGGTGAGCGACCGTGACCTGATCGTGTCAGCCGACGTGGCCGCGAGGAACTTCTCCTTCACGACCGGGTGCGTTTCCGCCTCGTCGGTGGTCAGCCAGACCGACCCGCACCACACCCCCTGGGCACCGAGCGCCATGGCGGCGGCCATCTGTCGGCCGCGGCCGATGCCGCCGGCGCCCAGCACCGGCAGCGACGTGGCGTCGACGATCTCAGGGATCAGGACCATGGACCCGATCTCACCGGTGTGACCGCCGGCCTCCGAACCCTGTGCGACGATCAGGTCGACGCCGGCGCGCTCGTGCGCCTCGGCGTGTGAGGCTCGACCGGCCAGGGCACCCACCCTGCGGCCGGCCCCCTTCACCGCCTCGATCATCTCTTTGGGTGGCGGCCCCAGAGCGTTGGCCACGAACGCGGTCCGCTTGGACAACGCCACATCGATCTGCGGGGCTGCCGCGTTCGCCGAGAAGGGCGCGGCCCCGGCCCTGTCCATGCTCCCCGACAGCGTGCTCTCATCGGGCGGCATCTCCGGCACCTCGTAGCGGGCCAGGATGTCGTCAACGAACTCTGCGTGCTCCGGGGGGATCATCTTGGCGAGGTCCGCCGTCGTGAAACCGCCGGTGTCGTCGCCCGCATAGCGGGCCGGGATGATCAGGTCGACGCCGTAGGGCTTGTCGCCGACAGCGTCCTCGATCCATTCGAGATCGATCTCCAGTGCTTCGGGGGTGTGGCCGACTGCACCGAGGACTCCCATTCCTCCAGCCCTCGAGACCGCCGCGACCACGTCTCGGCAATGACTGAACGCAAAGACGGGGAACTCAAGGTCAAACATCTCCGTCACGTCGTTGTGCATCAGTGGATCCCCCGTCGGCCTCGTGCAGCAGGAAGCTCGCTCCACCGACGATACCTGGAAGTTAGCGACCGTTCACATGCTTGAGTACAGTGCGCGCATGAACACACCAGAAGTCGTCATCGTCGATGCCGTCCGCAGCCCGATCGGCAAGCGCAACGGCGAACTGTCCACCATGCACAGCATCAACCTGTTGGGCGACGTTCAAAAGGCGATCTTCAACCGCACCGGCATGGATCCGGCCGAGGTCGGCCAGGTTGTGGGCGGTTGCGTCGGCCAGGTCGGGATGCAGGCCATGAACACCGCTCGCAACGCTTGGCTCGCGGCGAACCTTCCCCTCTCCGTCGCCGCCACCACCGTCGACGCCCAGTGCGGGTCGAGCCAGCAGGCAACCAACCTCGCCTACTCGCTGGTGAAGTCCGGGGTCCTCGAGGTGGCACTGAGCTGTGGCATCGAGTTGATGAGCCGGATCAAGATGGGTGCGACCATCCCCGACCCCGATACCACAGGTGTGCCGGTCAACTCCCGCTACTGGAAGAGTTACGAGTGGACCTCGCAATTCGAAGGTGCCGAACGTATCGCCGACAAGTGGGATCTCACCCGGACCGAGGCCGACGAGTTCGGACTGCGAAGCCAGCAACTGGCAGCCAGGGCCTGGGACGAAGACGCCTTCGGGTCGCAGATAGTTCCCGTCGTGGTCCCGGTCGTTGGTGAGGACGGCAAACCCACCGGGGAACACAACACCGTGAGCAGAGACGGCGGTCTGCGCGAGACCACCATCGAGGCACTCGCCAACCTCAAGCCAGTTGCCCGCGACGACGGGATCCACACCGCGGGCTCATCAAGCCAGATCTCAGATGGTGCGGGTGCGGTGCTGATGATGACCCGGGCGAAGGCCGATGAACTCGGTCTGGAACCACTGGCCAAGATCGTCGACACCTGCCTCGTGGGCACCGATCCCGTACTCATGCTGACCGGACCCATCGATGCGACCCAGAAGCTCCTCTCCGACAACAACCTCACTATCGACGACATCGGCCTCGTCGAGATCAACGAGGCTTTCGCTTCAGTGGTGTTGGCCTGGGAACGCGAACTCTCGCCCGACATGAGCACCGTCAATCCCAACGGCGGAGCCATCGCCCTCGGCCACCCCCTCGGCGGAACGGGATCAATCCTGATGACCAAGGCGGTGCACGAGATGCAGCGCAGCAACATCGAGCACGGCATAGTCACGATGTGCTGCGGTGGTGGTCTCGGAACAGGAACCCTGCTGCAGAAGCTCTAGCGGACTCCCGGGGCGGACACCGATTGGCGGTTTTAACAGGTTTTCTCAGACTGCTACAGTATTCATAACCGAAGGTGTCTAGAGATATTGATTGTGCAGCGCCCACAACCCCGAACAACTCGATGGTCTTGCCTTTCGATGCGGCGGTAAACACTACGAACGACAGGTTCGGCCGCGGGACCCAAAGCACAACTGCGGCCGTAACGAACTGGAACCGGCACGTTCGCGAACGTGGCCGGACAGCCAAGGCTAGCCCGCAGCGCCCAAGAGGGTTTTCAATGCCGAAGCCGCCTCACCCCGTGACAGCTGATAATGGTCTTCCTGGTTGCGGTATGTGCGAAGACACCCGTAGCAGCTGGTCTCGGACGCGCACAGGCACTCGTCCGCGATCCGAAGCGCCGCCCGGAACAGTTTCGGCAGTTCCCCCCGAATGCGTTTGACGTGCCCTGCGCCTCCAGGCACAGTGTCGAAAACGATCAACGGGGCACGGCCGGCGCTGTTGGCCGGACCAAGAACTCCGTTGACATCTCCAGGCGGGATACCCAACGCCGGGGTCGCAGCAAGAACGGCGTAAAGCACGCTGAGGGCTGCGCTGTGGGCTGTGTCATCCAGGTCGAGGCTGAGGTCGCGCTGTTGTGAGCGGGGCACAGCCGACATCAGGTCGAGCTCGACCACGTCCGTCAAGAAGCTGTGGCCAAGATGTCTCACACTGAGCGGGCCGTTGCATTCTCTGCTTGTGCCGGGGCGCAAATGCGGAGCGGGCACTCTAGCTTTCCCAGCAGCAACAGTCGGTTCGGTACGGCCACAAGACATGCATATCCGAAAACCGCGGTCGGCGATGCCAGCATTGATCGCTGTGATGCGGCCCTGCCTGCTGAACCGGACCTGCACAACAGTGTTGTTGATCGCGACCTCGTCGACGCTCGGCGGCTCCCCGTCGTAGTCGCTGAAAAACACTCGGGAGAAGCCCGCTTTGGGCGGTTGCGTGTCCCCGGGCGGTTCGTCGCTTTGGTGCCCGATGAACCCGAACTGTGGTACCACGAACTTGTGTTCGTTAACCGTCGAACCGCAAGCATCGCAATGTCCGGTGTGGTCGACCGGTTCGGCGCCGGTGTCTATGCGTGTCCGAAAACGCCCGCAGCCGCATCTGGAGTAGCGGCGGTCGACAAGGGCCTTGCCGGGCAGTATCCGCAGCCCGACAGACTCCCACACAGCTTTGTTGGCTATGACCTTGGAGCCTGGGGCGTAATCGGTGATACCCAGCGTCAAATCGCGTGACAGTTCCACGTCGGTGGACCCTTTCGAGCTGTCCTGCCACACGTCCAATGTGACCACATCGACCGGGAACCCGTACTTCGGCAGGACCACACGGGAAGCCAGAAAATCGATGAGGCGTTTGCTGTCGAGGGTTGTCTTGGTTTTGTACAGGCCGAACAGGCGGCCGTTCTGCGACTGCGCCTGTCTCAAGTGGCCAGCGGCGGTCAAGTCCTGCATCTTCTGCAAAGTGGCGGCGATCTCCGCATCCAGCTCGGCCAGTTCCGACCTTGCCTCGTCAGTTGCCCGTCGCAGCCATCCGAAATGTTCCCGGCCGGGCACGCTCGACACGTTGACGAGGTCATGCACCCATTGCCAGCCTGTTTCGCCCAACAGCTCTCCAGCGACGTTTTCGGGGGTGATGCGGGCGACAGCAGCAGCGAGGTCCGGCGGGTGCGTCTGCAACCAGTCGGCAAAAGCGTCAACGGTCGCTTTACCGCCGTCGGGTGTGTTGAAGAACGAGCCGACGTCGCCGTGGGGTTCACCGCCGTTGTCCGAATGCATGCGTTCGAACGCTGCGAATGCTGCGGCATGAATGTGGCGTCGGACAATGAGCGAGTTCTGCAGCGAAACGACAGGGACATCGACGTTGCCTTCGATCAGGCGCATCGGGTGCTGAAAGTGGTAAAGGTCGTGGGCACGGCGTCGGGCGAACGTGACTACCAGCGCCGGTGTCGACGCCCGCCGCCCGGCCCGGCCTGCGCGCTGCACGTAGTTGGCGGGTGTCGGCGGAACGTTGCGCATCAGCACGGCTTTGACATCGCCGAGGTCAACGCCGAGCTCAAACGTGGTTGTGCAACTCAACGTGTTGAGTGTTCCGGCGATGAAGTCCTGCTGGAACCGTTTCGCCCGGTCCGTGGACAGCTGGCCCGTGTGCTCCTCGACACGCATCCCTGAAGGTTTCAGACTCAGGTAACGGTGCCGGTAATGTTCGTCTGAGGGGCGGCCTTCGACCCTGACGGGTTCCAACGTGCCGTCGCAACGCCATGCAGGGCAGACACCGCTCACGCTGCGCCACGCGAGCTGACGGCACCTGGAGCATTCGAAGGCGCTGTGGCTGTCGGATGCCGGGACGAACCTGATCCGCTTCGGGTCGAGTTTGAAGACGGTGCCGTGATGCCGGGCAGATATCGGGCTCAGCACGCCCGACCAGGCTTTGTCGCCGTCGGTGAACCAATGCCAGATCCCGGCGAGCACTTCCCGGGGGTCCTCGGCGATGCCTCTCTGTTCGAAGAGTTTTGTCAGATAGTCGAGCCGTGTGTTCATGCCGCGGGACGGAAGCCACGCCATCACGCTGTAGTCGCTGTGTTCTCTGCGCACAGCTGTCACAACGTTGCGAGGGCCGAACACCGGATCCTCTATGTCGATACCGGTCGGGAGATGCACAGCCGCCTGGCGGCGCACCGATTCGAGCAGCCCCGCCGCGATGTCGAACGCTTCCTCGTCGCTGAAACCGAGCTTCCAGAAAATCGGTGGCACAGTTACACCGCGCGGCACGACGGCGGCGATCTCTGCGAGGCCGACACCGTCAAGGCTCTGGCGGCGGTCAGTTGCCAGAATCTCCGCCATCAACCAGCGGCGCACCTGACTGTTCTTGTTGTTGCTGCTGTCGTCGGGGTCGATCACCAAGCTGTCCTCGGCGAGTTCTCTGACCAGCGGGACGAGATCCTCGAAACGGAGATCGTCGGCGCGGTTGCGGTCGAGAGCTTTCCAGATCAGGCGGCGCTGCATCGCGCGTGCGTAGGTGCGGTCCAGATACGACGCAAAAAAGGCGGCTTCTTGGCGGCTGTCGGAGAATGAGAGAAGCTTGCGGCCCTCCCCGACGTCGGGCACTTGGCCCTGCGCCGGCTCCTCCGGCGGCAGGCTCTGATACAGCGATGTCGCGACGACCGCTGCCGGTGCGTCGTGACCGGTGACGAACCTTAGAACAACGCTCGTGTTCCGCCGGCCAGAGCATGCGGGGCAGCGACGCAGAGGTTGCCCTCGTTTCGGTTTAGCGCAGGTGACAACCACCGATGCGTTCACGGCATCGTCGCATCTGCACTGCTGTTCGAGAGCTTCGCTGAGGCTGCCGCAACCGGTGCACAACCGGCGGCGGTCCAGCACAGCTGTCACAGCGGAGTCATCCACCACGGCAGACTCGTCTTCGTCGTCTAGCTCGGTCTGCTCCCCTATCAGCAGATAAATGAGGTCTCGGCGGTGCTCAGGTGCCTGAACGACGCACAAAGGACCCGCATCGTCCTGCTCTGCTGTGTCGCCTATCAGGAACTCTGCAGAGCAGCGGTGACAGACCCCGAACTCGAACATCCGCGAAACGACGCCGTGGCTCTCGCAGGCGGGGCATGTGCTGTGCCGATCGAGACGCACCCGAGGTTCGGACACCGGATGTTTCGGTGATTTGCACAAGAACGCGCCTTCAAGGGCTCTCAGCATGAAATGGTAGCGGGCCGGGACAATCGGCGGGATGTCGGCATACGAGTTGGTGCACACTGCGACCAGCGGAGAAAGCTCGGCGGCACGGCCAGAGTCGTCGAACACATTTTCGGCCAGCCCGGTCTGAGGCGCAGCCGGTTCCGCAAGGTCGCGCGGGCCGTTGCGCAGCAGATCCGAGAGCCTGAGTACGTGACGCTCCGATCTGAGAGCGTCCGCAAGCGCCACGACCGCGCCGATGCCCGCGTCGGCGGTGGTAGAACCGCGGGCCAACACATGTGCAGGTACCAGCTTCAGCACAGCCGGGTCCGCGGTGCCGGACGACAACGCATGCTGGAACACAGCGAAAGCACCCTCTGGGGCTGCCCACGTGTCTTTCGGGGGTGCTGGTTCTTCCACGGTCGGTGTGACAACGTCCTGACAGCGGCTGTCAGCACTGTCGTACTCGACGGGTTCGTCGAACAGCTCCGTGGCGTACTCTGCGACCCGTTCGGGGGCGTCGCTGCCGGAACCCAAAGTAGCTGATGTACCGAACAAGCGAAGCCGGCCCCGGTCGCTGCTGTTGACACGGTCCCGGACGCGGCGCAGCAGCATCGCAATCTCAGCGCCTTTGGCACCGTTGTATGTGTGTATCTCGTCGAGCA
>JAHQYN010000134.1 GCA_024421085.1 Acidimicrobiia bacterium | reverse complement strand
CACAACCATCGGCACCACCCCCGTAGGTGACGGCGGATCCGATGCGGAAGTCATCGGCGAAAGCGCAACCATCGGCACCACCCCCGTAGGTGACGGCGGATCCGATGCGGAAGTCATCGGCGAAAGCAACGCGCTTGATCTGGTGGACGAGGTGCTTGAAGCGCTTGACCAGGATGAACTGGAACGCGCGGAAGAGCTGGCGGAACGGCTCGAGGGCCCAGCGCGGCCCGACGAGGTCTGAGCCGGGATGCGTCGCCGAGGACTGACCCTGGTTGTGCTGGCGGCCGTGGTCGCGGGCGTATTGCGGTTCCGTCGGTCTAAGGTGTCGGCGACCTCACCGATCGCCGCGTTGAGCCGGGCCCAGCGCAGCGTTGGGATGGCACGGCTGACGGCCCGACGGGCCTTCGACCGGAGCATGACAGCCGCACGCCTGAAGCTGGCCGCCGACGGAACCCGGCGGCGCCTGCAGGCCGACCTCGAACGCCGTGAGGCCGAAGACGTCGTAGCCGCCCTGGGACAGATGAAGGGCGCTTTGATGAAGCTCGGTCAGATGGCGAGCTACCTCGACGAGGGCATGCCCCCGGCGATGAGCCAAGCGCTCGCCAGTCTCCGCAGCGACGCCCCGCCGATGCCGTCGGATCTGGCCCTCACCGAGATCGAACGGTCGCTGGGTCGCCCGCTGCACGAGCTGTTCTCAGAGATCGACCCGGAGCCGATAGCCGCCGCCTCGATCGGCCAGGTGCATCGGGCCGTCACCAGCGAGGGCAGAGCCGTGGCGGTGAAGGTCCAATACCCCGGGATCGCCCAAGCCATCGCCTCAGACCTCGACAACAGCGAAACTCTGGCCAGGCTCCTGGGGATGGTCTACCCGGGGCTCCATCCCGACGACCTCGTAGCCGAACTCCGTGCCCGCATCAGCGAGGAGCTCGACTACAACCACGAGGCTGCCAACCAGACGCTCTTCGCCGAGTACTACCGCGGCCATCCCCACGTATGGATACCCGAGGTCGACCCGGCACGGTCGTCTGATCGAGTCCTCACCAGCGAATTCGTCGCCGGCCGCCCCTTCGAAACGGTCTACGACGAGACCGACGAGACCAAGGAGCGGGTCGCCGAGGTGCTCTACCGATTCGTGTTCCGCAGCTTGAACCGCCTGCATGTGTTCAACGGCGACCCCCACCCGGGCAACTATCTGCTGGCAGACGACGGGCGCATCGCCTTCCTCGACTTCGGGCTGGTCAAGCACTTCGAGCTGGCGGAGGTGGAACAGTTCGCCCGACTGATCCGAGCGATGATCGAACGGGACCCCACCGGCTTCCGGCGCACAGCCGAAGAGGTCAACGTCCTGGCACCTCAAGCACCGTTCGACGACCAGGAGATCTACGACTGGTTCGCCTCCTACTACGAGATGATCCTCGACGACGCCGCGGCCACGTTCACCTCCGAATACAGCGCCGCCCTGTTGCGACAGACCTTCGACGCCAAGACCAATGCAATCCTGAAGCACGCCAACGTGCCTCCCACGTTCGCCTTGATTCAGCGCATCAACCTCGGCCTGTTCTCGATATTGGGCAAGCTCGGCGCCACCGCCAACTGGAGGAGGATCTCAGAGGAGCTCTGGGAATGGACCGACGCACCGCCGAGCACACCGATGGGTCACGCCGAAGCTGTCTGGCTGGCCGACAAGGCCCCGGCGGAACCGGCCACGTTGCCAGCCACGTTGCCGGGCCAGCAGACCTCAGCAGCGCAACTAGCCGACCTGAGGTAGACCGCTGTCGTCGCCCTGTACCGGAAGGTCAGTCATCGGGGAGAGTTCGGCAGCCGGCTCCACCCGATCGTTGAGGGCCATGAGGTATCCCGTGGCCCGTTCTGTGAGGGGGTCGCGCTGAACCAACGCGTCGAAGGCCGGCGAGTGGTTGGGAACGACAAGATGTGCCAGTTCATGCACGATCACATGGTCCAGCACCCAGGGCGGAACGTCGACGAGCCGGTCAGAGATCCGGATGTGGCCGCTGTGGGTTGAGCACGAGCCCCATCGCTGTCGCTGGGTCTTGGACCAGCGGATCGAAGCTGGTAGCGGCAGGTCGTACTTCTCCGCCAGCGCCCGGGCGCGTGCTGTCAGGTCGATTCCGTCGGAGCGGCGTTGCAATTCGATTCGGGCAACGATGTCAGTGACGAACTTGGCTTCGTCTCGTGATGACATCCACGAGGGGATCCGTACTCGGATCACCCCCTCGACGACGCGGGCTGAGACGGTCTTGACTCTGCGGTCGCTGCGAATCACTTCTACCGGGTAGCGCGAGGACATGAATGTTGTGGATGGAATATCGGTCATAGGATCAGATCCTGTTCTTGAGGTTCGAGTTTCTGGGTGAGCGCTACCCGCTCTCCGAGGTGCCACCTTGCGCCGTCGTGGTGCAGCCAACGGCCTTCGAGATTGGAGATCCGGTCGAATTCGTGACCGAAATGGCGTTCCAGGGTGTAGATGACCCCACCGTGGGCGATGACGAGCACATCGCCGTCGCGGCACTGCCGAAGCAGCTCCTCGAGCCCCTGGCGGACCCGCTCCAATACTGTTTCGTCGGTCTCCCAACCCTCGGGCCAGACACCGGCCCCGAGTTCGCCGGGAAACCGCTCGTCGATCTCTGCGCGGGTCAACCCCTGGTACGCGCCGACGTCTCGCTCCGAGAATGAGTCGTCGATGAGCACGGGGCCGATACCTGTGGCCTCTGAGATGATCATCGCCGTCTCGCCGGCGCGCACCAGGTTGCTGGAGACGATCGCGTCGAAGGCGCCGCAACGCCTCGCCGCGTCGGCTGCTTGGCGGGCGCCGAACTCTGACAGGCGCGGGTCGGCTCGGCCCTGCCAGCGACCGAGTTGGTTCCATTCCGACTGCCCGTGGCGGGCAATGAGTACGTTCAACATGATGGTGCTGACCGTACCGCCGCCGTGTGACAAGATCGGGGATACCCGCCCCGCCGCGACGTTGTGACCGGTAGCGTTCAGTGATGGCCACACTCCGATTGTTCGCCTCGGCCCGGGAGGCAGCGGGCTGTCGAAGCGACGAATTCGCCGGGTCCAGCGTCGGTCAGATCCTCGATGCGGCGAGCGACCGTTACGGATCAGAATTCGAGGCTGTGCTGGCCACCTGCGCGATCTGGCGCAACGGTGAACCGACCGAGCGGGACGAACCCGTGACCGACAGCGACGAGGTCGCCGTGCTGCCCCCCGTGTCGGGAGGTTGACGGCGGGGGTCTGCGGCGCCGCCCGCAGCGTTGGCAACGCGCCGTGCTGCCCCCCGTGTCGGGAGGTTGACGGCGGGGGGTTGACGGCGGGGGGTTGACGGCGGGGGTCTGCGGCGCCGTCCGCAGCGTTGGCAACGTGACGGGCGCTGTCGGGTCGAACGCTGGGTATCGTTCGACGGATGGATTGCCACCGACAAGCCGCGGGCGGGCCTCTCGGGGTGGCGTCGTGAGTCGGGTAGCGGTCCTTTCGCTGCACACCTCGCCGCTGGTGCAACCAGGCGGAGGCGATGCGGGCGGCATGAACGTCTACGTCCGCGAACTGGTCTCCTCGTTGGCCCAGGCCGGCGCCGAGGTCACCGTCTATGTCAGGCGCTGGGCCGATGCGCTGCCCGAGGTGGTCGCCGTGGAACCCGGCTTCAAGGTCGTGCATGTCGAAGCGGGTCCAGCCGACCTCGCCAAGGAGTCGCTACCCGGAATAGTCGACCAATTCGCCGACCAGGTCCGGGGCCACCTCGATCGTGACCCCGTCAACGTGATCCACGCCAACTACTGGCTGTCCGGGGTTGCCGGCCACCGCCTGAAACACGAACTCGACCTGCCCTTGGTTGCAACCTTCCACACGCTCGCAAGGGTGAAGGCCGTGACAGGAGACCCCGAGCCGCAACTGCGCATCGACGCCGAGACCGAGGTGATCCGCTGCTCCGACGTCATCACCGCCAACTCCGTGACCGAACTGCACGAACTGGTCACCCACTACGGGGCCGACCCCGACCGCATAGAGATCGTGCCGCCGGGAGTCGACCACGCTTTCTTCTCGGCCGGCTCACAGCGGGGAGCGCGTCAGGCGCTCGGGCTGGATTCCGGCCCGGTTCTGCTGTTCGTGGGACGGATCCAGCCCCTCAAAGGTGCCGACGTTGCCGTGGAAGCGCTGGCCGAACTCAATGATCCTGAAGCTCGACTGCTGATCGTTGGGGGGGCCAGCGGCACCGACGGCGATAGCGAGGTCCGCAGGCTGGAGAAGCTCATTGCCAACAACGGGCTCGCCGAGCGGGTGGAGATCGTCGAGCCACAGCCGCACCACCTGCTGTCGACCTATTACCGGGCAGCCGACGTCTGTCTGGTACCGAGCCGTTCCGAGTCGTTCGGTCTGGTGGCGCTGGAGGCTGCGGCCTGCGGCACCCCTGTGGTCGCCTCCGATGTGGGCGGGCTGCGCACCCTTGTCGAGCATGGGCGCAGCGGGTTCCGGATCGCTGGCCGCGACCCGAGGGAATTCGCTGAGGCAGCCGGTTCGATCCTGGACTCTCCGCTGCTCGCCGATGAATTGTCCCGCAACGCTGCGTCCTCGGCGAGGTCTTACACTTGGACGACCATGGCCGGCCGCCTGCGCCGTGTCTACGACGATATTGCCGCCCGCGTGCCGGTCGACTGCACATGACTCGGCGACGCCGGGTAACGTCGCGCAATGGAGCCCCCTCTCGCCACACCCGCTGAGCTGGCCGCGTTGGAGCAGCGTATCGACCGCTGGCTGGCCGAGACCGAGGCGACCAATCCGCTGGTCGATGCCGTGGAGCGCAGCACCGACGACATCGTCCGCTGGTTCGTCCGTGTGCTCGGCGAGGAGAAGGACGTGTGGACGGCCTGGCTCACACTCCGGCAGCGCACGCTGAAGTTCGAGACCTACGTGATGCCCGCACCCGAGGAGAACGAGGCAGCGTTCTACTGCCAACTGCTGCACCGCAACCATTCCTTGACCGGGCTGGCCTTCGAGATCGGCGACGAGGGTGCCCTGTTCTTGGCCGGGTCGCTGCCCGTGGCCGCGGTGACCGAGGCTGAACTCGATCGAATACTGGGATCGTTGTGGGCGGCGGTCGAACTCTGTTTCAGGCCCGCCCTCTGGACCGGTTTCGCGTCCCGCTTCAACCGGGATTGGTTTCACACAGAATCTTAGTTGCCTTTCAATCTTTTTCATGTATCGTGGATGCAAGTCCAGGCGGGACGGCGGTGTGCTCGGGGAAGTGTGCATCACCGCCCCGCCGGCCCCCTCCGCAGAGACAGGAAACTGCGTCTCGGTGCTCAGGGCAGAGCGGCCGACAGTTGTCGGTTCATGGCGTCCAGAGCGCTTCGGGCTGCTTCGACCGGGTCGGTCCCCTCGGGCTCTGCTCGCCAAGCTCCCAGGATCGCCCTGCTGGAATTGACGATGATCCCCGTGCCCTGATCAGTGCATCCTGCCACGGCACCCTCGGCGCTGCCGCCTTGAGCGCCGAAACCAGGCACCAACAACAGCGTGTTGGGCAGGATGGCGCGCAAGTCCTGGGCCTGAGCCGGCCAGGTGGCGCCGACGACGGCGCCGACGTCTGAGAACCCGCTGGCGCCGATGCGCCCGGCACCCCATTGGTGGACCTTGCGCGCCACCACCGTCGACAGCGATTCGTCGCCCACAACCTGGTCCTGGAAGTCCTGAGCCCCCGGGTTCGAGGTGCGGACCAGAACGAACACGCCCTTGCCCTCATCGGGTGAACCGATCAGAGGTTCCACTGAATCACCGCCGAGGTAGGGGTTGGCGGTGATCCAGTCGGCGTCCATCCCAGCGATCCGTTGCGAGTCGGCCAACCCGGGAGACGACGTGAGCAGCCCCTCCCGATAATGGACTGCCGATGAGCCGATGTCGGAGCGCTTGGCGTCGACGATGACCGGAACCCCCAGCCCGCGAGCCTCAGCCACGATCCGCTCGAGTGCCTGCCATCCGGCCGAACCGTAAGCCTCATAACACGCGGCCTGCGGTTTCACCGCCGCGCAATGGCCCGCCACGGCACGCAAGACCGCCACCATGAACTCCTCGAAAGCGATCGCCACCTGCTGGCGCGGGTCGTCGCTTCGGCTGACCGCAGACCTCACGATCTCGTCGGGAATGAGTTCGGGCCGGGGGTCGAGGCCCACACAGGCGATCGAACCTGTCGACTCACACGCCGCTGCCAACAGGTCACCTCCATGCATACGCGCACGCTACCTTGCAGTTTCGGTGCAGCGGGCAGTTCGATGCTGGTCTGCCACCAAGGAGGAATGCATCCTCGACCACTTCAGCAACTAATCGAACGCCGTTCCCGGACGCGGACCAGTGAGCGGTTGTCGGAATCGGTGGGGGAACGTTACGGACTCGTGGCCTCACGGTGATCTCCGAGGTAAGGGTCAGCGAATTCGCTGCTGGCAAGATCGAAGCGCAGTACCGTCCCGAGCGGAGCGCGGCAGGTAGACCGTCAGAGTGGGACTTCTGGTCGGGCCCACTGGCCGCTGCGCTCCTCGGGTTCCGGGACTTCGAAAATCAAGCCTTCCACTGCCCGTAGGCGACGCCTTTCACGTATGGTTCGCGTGCCAGCAGTTCGCCGAGTTGGGCAATTTTGTCGATGTCCCAGCGCATAGCTTCGCTGACTGCGGTGTCCCAGCGGCGGCGGACGTCGGTGTAGCCGTCACGGAACTGCGGCACGATCTCATGGCGCGTCTGCACCCAGCACTCAGCGAGCGTCTCGACGATTTGTTCATCTGTGATGTCAGGGATCCCCACCGAGAGCCAAGCCGCCGGGTTGTAGAACGGAAAGGACAACGTCTTGCCCGGCTGACGCAAGATCAATAGGCGTCCGGGTGTTGAGTTCAAGAACACTGCGACTGCTTTCGCCTGCTGTGCGTTCAGCCCTGTGACGGGCATCCAACCTTGACCGACGTGGCGCTGATCGGATGCCACAGCGGTGAGCCTGGCCGTTGAGACGCGCTGCCCCATCGTCACCAACAGAAACCCAGCCTTTTCCAAGATTGGCGGGTTGCCCGGCTTTTTCCATTCCCAGTGTTCGTCCGGGTGCGCTTCGATCTGTTGCTGCCCGTCTGCCCCCTTCGATGCCAGAATGGGGAACGGTTGCTGCTCGCCGCTGGGTTGTTTGTGGTAGTCGTCTCGCATTGATTGCCCGGTCGCGTTCACTGCCGCTCCCCGGCTCGCGCGCGGGTGCGCGGCTCGCTTGACGTCACGAACCCGCCCGGCATTTTGCTCCCCGGCTCGCGCGCGGGTGCCCTGCGGTGTTCCGCGTAGAGCGCCTGCAGTGTCGCATGCACCATCAACGGAGTCCGTTCCGTGCAGTGGTCCTGCGGTATCCGCCGCTGAACGCCGGCCCCGTCTTGTGAACTCTTGCCCCCCCCCCCCCCGCTCCCCCCGCGGAACCCCGGCCCCGTCTTGTGAACCCCTCCCCCCCCCCCCCCGGATGTTGGTGAGGTCTGGGTGGACGGCGAATTCAGCGGCGGCGGTCGCTAGTTCAGATGCACGCCATATCGAGGCGGTCCAGTCGCCA
>JAHQYN010000133.1 GCA_024421085.1 Acidimicrobiia bacterium | reverse complement strand
GGTGTCCCGAGGCCGTCGCCGAGGACGGCGGCTGGTCGGTTCTGCTGCCCGGCACGCCGATCGCCGCAGAGGGAGACGGCCTCGACGACGCCATCGAGGAGTTCATCGCCGCGCTGCGCTCCTACGCTGAGGACTGGGTAGCGCGCCTGAGGAACGCCCCCAATCACGCTGACAACTGGCCCTTGGTGCAGCTGGTGCAACTGAGCACCGATGCGACGCTCGCGGACTGGATTTGCGGCGACGATCGGTGAGCCATCCCGCGCCGACGCGCACCGCCCACGAGAAATTCTGCACCACGGAGGGCTGGCAGATCGTGGGCTCCGCCATCGGAAAGAACAACACGCACCACAACACCTACGAACTGACGCTGCCAAGCGGGAATGTCCTGCGGACCCGCGTCTCGCGGCCGGTCAACAAGCGCACCTACGGCCCCAGGATGTGGGCGCACATTCTCCGAGACCAGCTCGATGTGACCGAACCCGAATTCTGGGACTGCGCCGACCGCGGCATAATTCCCAACCGCAGCAGTGTCCCTGCCAACCCGCCGCGTTCTGCGCCCACCCAAGTCCTGCACCAGCTCAAGCATCGCGTCGGTCTCTCCGACAGCCAAATCGCTGCGCTGACACGAGAACAGGCCATCGAGCGACTCAACGAGTACTGGGCAGCCGGGCATTGACCGACGGCACTGTCGCCGCCGTCAGGCATTATGAGCACTTCCCCCCGTTAACCGGCCGGTTGGTCAAGACGGGCTGGTCGCTCGTGATTTGACGGCAGCACCGCCTACCAGCAGGAACACTCCGAACAGCGCCGCGCTGAAAGCTCCACTGCTGTTGCGCCGGTGCTGGCGTCCGGTCCCAGACACGCGCCGTCAAGGTCTTGGCGCGGCCCCCACCACGCTAGGTCCGTGGCTGGCCCAGCCTGGCCCCGCGGCTAGCCGGTGCCGTTGGGAACCAGCCGTCGGTAGTAGACCGCGCGCACCGCCAGCGCCTCGCGGATCTCGCCGGTCATCTCCTCGGCGAACTCGGCTCGATATGCGGTGTCGGTCACGATCTGAACCGCGAACTGCAGGCCCGACAGAAGCCCGATGAAGACCGAGACCAGCACCAACTGGCGGCTGAATATGAGTTCAGCGCCCCACAGCGACCAGCGTGAGGCCCAGTCGGCGCTGCTGGTCAACTCCGTCGCTGTGGTCCACTGCAACAATGTGTCCTCCCGGACCGTCAACAGACCGAACAACAGATAGAAGGCGGTGATCACCAGAGCCACCAACAGGATCTGAATCGCTTGGGACGCGAACAGCAGCAGCGAAACGTTGTACTCGGCACGACGATGCAGCCTCGGCGCGTCGGGAGCGGGGTCCTCGTCGCTCGGCACCATCTGTTCGACCGGCGTGTCGACGCTGCGCGCCCGCACATCGGACCAGCGCTCGAATCGAGCCAGGTCAACGGTGAGCCGCCGCACCGACAGCATCACGAAACCGGAACCGATGGCTGCGACCAGCACTGCAACAGCCGCGAAATACGGCAGGGTGAAGTCGTTGGCCACCTGCCACATCTCCGCATTCAGAAAGATGAAGGCCGAGAAGATCAACAGGATCGGCAACGACTTCATGGTTAGGTTCACAATGTCGCCGATCTGCGTCTTCAACTGCGAGACAGACCAGCGGATCATGGGCAGCAGCCCCCATGAGGTCACGACGAAGGCGACGAGCAGGACCAGCACATTGAAGACCACGACGACCAGAACGTTCTCGGCCACCGCGTTCTGCGACCCGATCGCTGTCGGGACTGCGGGCAGGACCAGATACAGCACTATCTCCAGTACGCCCACGCGGTCAGGGAGCTGAACCAGCCGACGTCCGCGAATCCGGTTGATCGATGCGAACGCCGCAACTCCGAGGGCGACGCAGCCGACGAAGACCGCGGCCTGCGCCCAGCTGGCCCAACGGTCCCCGAAAGCCAGGAACAGTTCCAGGAACACCACGAAAGCCAGGAAGGGAAACATCCGGGTCAACACGTCTTCGCGAACCGAATAGTGGTCGATCAGATGCGGAAGCCCGCGGCGTATGAACCAACGTTCGGTACGGTCACGATCCCGTTCAAACTCGGTGCCGCTCAACGAATTCTCACTGGCCACTCCCCGCAACGCTAATGCCAGACGGCCACAACGCTCCACTGCCGTCCGGCAAGATCCGGGCCGCAAAACGCTGCGGCTGCCAACGCCCGGACGGCGCCTGCGTGGCTCCGCTGACATCAATCGGCCCGTAACCGGCCGTGGACTGGCACCGCAACGGCCGTCAGGACACGAACGATTCGGCCAGTCTCGTTATCTCAACGAGCCCAGCAGACTAGTGCAGTGGTTGCAAACTAGCGCTGTAGCGCTACTCTGCATGTATGGCAACGATTCAGGTACGGGACATTTCCGAGGATGTCTATGAGGTCATCCGCCGACGGGCACGAGCCGCAGGCCAATCCATTCAGGTGTACATGAAGAAGGCGATCGAACGCATGGCACGACAACCCGACGAAGACGAGGTCTTCGCCGACCTTGAGCGCTTCGTCAACGCCCAGGGAGTCAGACTCGACATCGAAGCCCTGCTCGACGAAATCGACGAAGGCCGCAGATGAACTCGGCAACGGTTGTCGTGGATGCTTCGGCGCTCGTCGCCGCCGTCACCGACTCCGCCTCAGTTGGAAGCCAAGCACGCCAACGGCTCAAGGGTTGCCGACGTGTCGCTCCGTTCCTAGTCGACGCCGAAACCGGGCACGCCCTGCGGCGACTGGTGCTGCGAGGCACCCTCGAATCCCGTGTTGCGGGGGCTGCGCGGTTGCGGGCTGAGCGCATGGTCCACCGCCGCTTGCCTCACCACGGCCCACTCGCTGACCGGGCCTGGCAGTTGCGCCACAGCCTCACCTTCTACGACGCCTTGTACCTGGCCCTGGCCGAGAGCCTCGAGTGCCCGCTCATCACCGCGGACCAGCGAATTGAGCGAGCCCACCCATCCCATGACCTGATCCAGACGATCCCAATCGACTAGGTTTCGCCGCACCGCACTTGGGCTGTCGGTCTACCGGACAAATGCCGCGTTCAGAGGGCCTGGAGTTCCGCGATCTTGTGGTTGTGAATCTGGTGCAAGATGACTCGTGACGACACGCCGTACTCTTCGGCCAATTCATCGACTTGTTCCTCGTCCACCACGGGGTGGCCAATTGTTGCCCTCAGGCTGGCGGAGGGTGCTAGGAACTCGGCAGCAAACGCCCGATTGCGTTGCTGTCGTTCGGTGTTGCCTTTGGTGATCAGTGCGTCTCCTCCCGAAGAGATCACTTCGGCCAACGCCCGGCAGAAAAGAAACCTCCGGCCGGTATCGCCTCTTGCCGTCAGACCGAATGAATCACAACCCGACGAACCGCTCGTTACTACGCCCTCTACCAGATTCAGGTGCTTCAACGGCTCTACCGGTGCTGTCGCTCTTTCCAGCGTACCGACGTCTTGGCCCAGTGCTGAAGCCAACGACTCCGTGTCGGCGATCGGTTGACCGTCGAGGTCGAAACCATTTCTTGCGTCTCTGGCAAGGTCATAGCCGGTCTCCCACGGCGTTCCGGCATAGCGCTCCTGCTTCCAGTAGAGTTTCACCACGGGCGAAAGTTCCAGTTCATTGGGTTTCGCCGCGTTGATTGCTTCCAGTATCGCCGCGCAGTCGTGCAGAGCAGTTGAGGCGTTGATGACTGGGAACGCTTCCCCGCTCAACTCTCCGAGCTGCTCGACCAGAGTGAAGACCTGACCTTGCTGAGATTCGTCGAGATCATAGGGATCCCAACCCAACTGGGCCGACATTCCGCAGAATTTCGCTTCGTCATCTTCTGCGTTCTGGATGGCAGTCCACTCGTCTTGGAGAAATGTTGACCGGATGCCGTGAGCGTCTAACCTACGAGTGACTTTCTCGATGAAATCTGCACAGCCCTGCATGAACTGTTCAGTATCGAGTGTTTCATGGCCCGAGTTCAGAAAGTCAGTCCTCGTCCAGAAAGACGAACCAGCGGACCACCGGAGATGTATTCGCGCCCCGGACGGAATCACTGTCAAGTCAGGCAGCGCATAACCGTCGGAGCATGACCTCAGTGAGTGCCTGCGATTGAATTCAAGGGTCGATTTCTTGGCTGGATTCTCGGGCTCTTTAGCGAGAAACCACCAGTTGGAGACCAACCACTCGGCTATGGGATAGAGCGGAACAAGTATTGAATCCCGGATCGTCGCCGCTCGATTGTCGAGCACTTTGGTAACTGGCTCTCCGCCTACATCAATTCGTAGAGACGCGAACGTTGCTGAAAGCTCCTCTGCGGCGATTCGCTCACCATCTTGCCATTCGGTAAGGAAACTGATTTCAGTCACGTTCCCTCCCGCAGGTGCGGTGGCCACTCATCGTCGTTCAGCGGATACCCCTTGTAGGTACCATTGCCGCTGTTCACGAGCCTACCCTCAAACACCGTGCCGTTCTCCTTGTGCCAGACGTAACGAGGGAAGTCTCCTTCCCACGGTGAACCTGTCGAACCGTCGCGTATCGCAGCGCGCAACCAGCAGGTGATGAGATCTGGGTCGTCCTTGTACGTTCGCGGGCAGATCGAAGCGTCACCCCGCGGCCTCGGCGGTCCAGCGAATGAAGGCGTGTCCTTGTGTTCGGGACTTCCCACAAATGTGGCGCGAGCTGCCACCGCGTCAAGATCAGCACCCGGGGGCACCCACTTCTTACGCGCTCTAGGTCGATTTCTCCTCGGGGACCGCACGCAGCGATGCTACGCGCATCTGTGCCGACGCGCACCAACTGAAACGCTCGCCTCCGAGCAGCGCCTCGGGATCCCGGCGTGCCAAGTTCAACACATCGATGTCATCGAGTGAGAAGTAGCGCCTCGGTCCGGGGATCAGTTCCGCCACCGGGCGAGGGAGGTCGAAATCCACTTCTGGCGCACCCGGGACGGCCAAGAAATCGACTTCCTCATCGAGAGCGCAGGCCGAGTGCGGCCGGTCGAAGTCAAGCTGGGCAGCGCGCGCCGTACATCGCTGCCGCCACTGGACCGGATAGCCGGCCCCAACTGGACAACCGGGCAGGTGGTCTCTCTCGCCGCTGAAGACGAGCCCGCCGCCATCACAGACCAATGGACACTCTGCGCGCCCGAGGACCTCGACCCCGACTCGGCCTCCTCGAGCATTCCCTAAGGCATGGTCGTCCTATGAGACTGCTGACTCTGCCTGGAATGCACCGGACCGTAACGCTCCGACCACATCTGCTGCTCGGCTTGACCTGCCACTTTATTGGCTGATGAACAGCCCATAGGCCGCGGACTGGCAGCACCCACTCGACCCCTCCCGGGACTCTTTCAATCGGCGGCATGCTGCGGCAGAGCAGGATCTCCGCCCGCTCCGACAGTCTGGTTACGATCCTGCGCACACTTGCGCAGGATCGTAAATCATCGGATAGCCTGCTGTTATGCGGGGCTACCAAAGGGCGCAGGTCGATCTGCTGGTTGAAAGGTTGAACGAACCGGTCGAGCGAATCGTCACCATCTTCGGTCCGCGTCAATGCGGCAAGACAACGCTTGTCCGCCAAGCCCTGGCCAAGGTGCCGTACCCCTCTCGCTACGAACCCGTGGATCAACCGGATCGGCTTCCCACCGAGCAAGCCTGGTCCACAGCGGCGGATGCTCGGCTGACAACAGCTCCGCGGGACGCTGAATGGCTGGTGAGGGTCTGGAGGGAGTGTGCAAACGAAGCTGAAAGGTTCGGTTCGAAGTTCGTGCTCGTGCTCGATGAGCTACAGAAAATCCCGCAGTGGTCAGAGATCGTCAAGGGACTCTGGGACGCCGACCGGATGTCGGGGTGCCCCCTGCATGTCGTGGTTCTCGGTTCGGCTCCGATGCGGATGCAGGCCGACCTTACAGAGAGCCTCGCAGGCCGATTCGAGTCGATTCGGGCGACTCACTGGTCGTTCGACGAGATGCGCGACGCTTTCGGGTTCGATTTCGACGAGTTCGTCTTCTACGGCGGCTATCCCGGTGCCACCCGCTTGCGGAGTGATTTCGTGCGCTGGCGGGACTATGTCAGAGATGCACTGATCGAACCGCACCTCGAACGTGACATCCTGGGGATGGCTCGAGTCGACAAACCCGCGCTGCTGCGGCAACTGCTCGATCTGGGTTGCCTGTACTCGGGCCGAGAACTCTCATACAAGAAGATGTGCGGGCAGCTCGAAGATGCGGGCCATGAGTCGACGCTTGCGCGTTACTTGGGATTCCTGTCCGGTGCCGGTCTGGTAACCGGCCTCTTCAAGCACTCCAACAAGCCCCACCTGGGGCGTTCATCATCTCCGAAGCTGAACGTCTTGAACACTGCCCTGATGTCGGCGGTCGTCGGCGACAGCCTTGATGAGGCCCGAGCGGATCGCAGCCACTGGGGAAGGGTCGTCGAGAGTGCGGTGGGCGCACACCTGGTCAACACTGCCTCGTCAGCCACCGAGGTCCGCTACTGGCGCGACAGCAACGAAGAGGTCGACTTCGTGCTGCAGCGAGGGCCCCGGCTCGTAGGCATCGAAGTGAAGGCCGGCCGCGGCCTCCGCCGGCGCTCAAGCTTGAAGACCTTTGAGCGCAGATTCTCGGCTCTGCCCTCGATCGTCGTTGGAGAAGCAGGCGTGCCGTTGCACGATTTCCTGCTGGCACCTGCCGACCATTGGCTCAAACCGTCATGACCGCGAGCAACCTGATTCCGCGCACCTGCACTGAGATCGCCACCGACAACTCAGCGCGCGTCGGATTTGCGGGACGACAACCGCTGAGCGCGTTTCGCGAGGTTCCTGCCTGCGTGCTCCTCGGCGAGCCAGGTGCCGGTAAGACGACCGAGTTCGAGCAGGAGTGCGCGGCATCGGGTGATCACGCCGAGATGATCAGGGCGCGCCGGTTCGCAAAGGCCGACATCGCGTCCCATCCCGAGTGGCGAGACAAGGTGCTCTTCATCGACGGCCTCGACGAGACCCGGGCTGGCGGTCGCGAAGCAACTGAAGCACTCGACGAAATCGCCGCGAGACTGGAACAACTCGGTCCTCCACGATTCCGCATTTCATGCCGCGCAGCCGACTGGCTCGGACCTGTTGACCGGCATCCGCTCGCCGAGGTGTCGCCCGATAGCCGGGTCTCCACGCTCCAACTCAACCCACTGGAACGTTCCGCTGTTCACGAGTATCTGACCTGTCAGTTGCGTGAAACCGATCCTGTTGCCTTCATTCTTGAGGCGGAGTCGCGAGGCTTGGGGCCAATGCTCGACAACCCCCTGACGCTCGAGTTGCTCATCGAGAACACCAACAGCCGCGGTTGGCCCTCTACGCGTCGTGAGGCCTTCAGTAACTCCTGCTTCAGGCTCGCTCAAGAGCTCAACCCGACGCATCCGCGCTCCGCGAAAGTTCACCCGCCCAAGTTGACCCTACGCGCGGCAGGTCGTCTCTGCGCGATTCAACTGCTTTCCGGCTCGGACGGGTACACGTTCGCGCCCCCAGCAAAGAACACTGGGCTCACTCGTGTCACCGAGGTCGCGGCAGACATCGCTGAGGCACTAGCGCGGACCGATTTTGACT
>JAHQYN010000132.1 GCA_024421085.1 Acidimicrobiia bacterium | reverse complement strand
TGTCGAGCGATCCGTCGGTGTTGTAGCGAACCAACGCGAAGTCGGGCTCGACGCCGTTGGAGGCGAAACCCCCCACCACGATCTTGCCGTCAGAGGCGATCACCACCGACTGAGCACCGTCATCGCCCGAACCGAAGTCGGTGACCACCTTGCCGTCGGTGTCGAACGTTGTGTCGAGCGTTCCGTCAGTGTTATAGCGCGCCACCGCGAAATCGGCGTCGGTGCCGTTGTGGGCACGCCCGACCACCACGATCTTGCCGTCAGAGGCCAGCGCCACGCCAAAGGCACGGTCGCGGCCTGAGCTGAAATCGGTGAACACCTTGCCCTTGACGCCGAAGCCGTCGAAGATGGAGCCGTCGTCGGCGTGGTAGCGCGCCACCAGGAAGTCATCGTCGGTGCCGTTGTGGGCATGGCCCACGACAACGATCTCGCCGCTGCGGTAGTCAGTGGAGATCGCAACCCCTTCGGCAGACTCGGCCTGGCCGCCTCGAAAGCCCGTGGTGACCTTCCCGCCGATCCCGAAACGCTCATCGAGGTCGTGATCAGGAGTGAGACGAGCCAACGCGAAGGTGTTGTGCGAGCCGTTATTGGCATACCCCGCCACCACGAACGAATCGTCGTTGCGCAACACCATCGCCCGAGCCCGTGAGACCCCGCCGGCGAAGCCGAAGAATCGCTGTACCGGTGTGCCGAGAGAGTCGCCCGAGGAGAAATCGCGGACGATCGCGCCCGCCGCGGTGAAGCGGGCCGTATAGAACTGGTCGCCCGCCTGTCCGGCGACAATGAGCTGCAAATCGGAGGTTTCCGCCACCGCCCACAACTGCGCGTCCGTCGCACCGCTGGGCTTGAAGGCTATCCCGCCAGAGGAGTTGAAGTCGGTGTCGGTCGCACCCGCTGCGGTCAATTTGAGCAGAGTCGCAAACTCATCCGATCTGCCGCCGATGATGATCTTGCCGTCGAACAGGATGGTCACCGAATGGGCTTCGTCAACCCTGGAGCCGAAGTCGGTGTAAGCGATGCCGCCGCTGGAGAAACCAGTGTCGAGCGCACCCGCAGTGGTGTAGCGCGCCACGGCGAAGTCCTTGTGGTCGTCGCTGGTGTCGCTCGCTGTGCCGTTAGTACTGGTCGCGAACCCCGCCACCACAATGTTGCCGACGGTGTCGATCGCCAGCGCCCGGGCACCGTCCGCGAGGCCGCTGACCCCATCAGCGGACACCATGTCTGTGGTCACACGGCCGTCGCCGCCGAAACCCGTGTACGCCGGAGTGCTGCCCATGGCCGCTTTGTCACCGTCGGGGTCGCCCGCGTCATGAACTCGCAACAGCCCGAAGTCGTTGCCCGCCTGCCCGGCTGCCACGATCTTGCCGTCGGACTGGATCGCCACCGCATACGCCGTGTCGTTGGCACCGAAATTGTAGGTCGCCGAACCAGTGCGGGTATTGACTGTGATCTTACCGAAACCGGTGTCGAGGCTGCCGTCGGTGTTGTAACGCGCCAACGCGAAATCGCGTCCGCCGCTGACGGTGGCATGCCCGGCAACCACGATCTTGCCGTCGGGCTGCACCGCCACCGCCAGCGCTTCGTCATTGGCACCGGCGCCGACATCGGTCACCACCCGACCATCGGTCCCGAACGACGTGTCGAGAGTTCCGTCGGTGTTGTAGCGGGCCAACGCGAAATCCCTGTTGCCCGCGCCGGTCTGGACGAACCCGGCAACCACGATCTTGCCGTCGGACTGCTCGGCGGCCGCGTGGATCTCGCTCGCCAGAGTGCCGAAGTCAGACGTCACCGTGCCGCCGATGCCGAAGGTCGGGTCCAGGCTGCCCGGACCCAAAGGCACCACCGCCGGCAGCGTCAAACGCAGACTCACCGTGTCGCCGCTGCTGGGATCGAAGAGACGATTGACCCCCGATCTGTTGGGGAACGCGATCGTCCTGCCGACACTCCATGTGGCGTCGCTCAACGGATATGCCGCCGTCTGAGACCCGAATGCGACATGCAGCGTCATGCCCTCGCGGGCGGCCAGCGGCAAGATCTTGTGCAGCACGAGATACAGCCCTCCGTCAGATGGATTCCCGGGGACGACTATCTGCTCAATGTTGTACCCGCTGCCGTCGGGCAACACCAGCCGGTCCGCGGTAAGCACCGAAGGGTCGCTGCATTGAAAACCTGAGGAACCCATTCCCGGTGCCCATGCGTTGTTGCAGCCCACATCGAAAGTCTGGTGAACACCGACCGACAGGTCCGCCGACCACACCTCAAACTCATGGCTAGACGCCGCCGCCGGCCGCGGATCATCAACAACCGGCACCAGCACAGCCGCCAGCACCCCCAACGCCACCCCAGCCGCCCGCCACCGACAAAGCTTGCCAACCCCAGACCTCATGAACGGGCCAGCCCCGCGGCGATTACAGCAGAGAGAGAGAGAGAGAGAGAGAGAGAGAGAGTTTTTTGGCTCGTCGAACATACGGCAGAAATATAGCAAACAGATCCATGTGGCAGACGGATTCCAGAAGCGTTCACAGCGGCACCCGTCGCAGCAATACGAGAGGGTTGCCGCGTTGCCAACCGGCGACCCTACCGCAGGCGTCGGACCTAACTCCCCGCTACGGGAATGTGGTCACCGCACCGATCCCCCAGCTCCTCGAATGCTGATCAGCAGCGGAGGTTCCCTTGCGTTCAACCTCGCCCCCGCTGACTCCGACCTCAAACGCGGAGAGCCCCAGAAATGACAATGCGTTTGCCCTCGGGGTCAGTCGTCGCGGAGGATGTCTACGTCGTGGGGGTGGCTCTCGCGCAGACCCGCGCCGGTGATCCGCACGAGGCGTGTGCGACGTTGCAGATCAGCGAGGTTGGCAGCGCCTGCGTAACCCATACCGGAGCGCAGGCCACCGGTGAGCTGGCCGACGAGCTCAAAGAGCGGCCCCGCGTAGCGCACCCGGGCCTCCACTCCCTCAGCCACATGCTTGCCCGGGGCTTGCCCGGTCCCGTAGCGGTCGCCGGCACGCCCGCGCATGGCGCCCGCCGAACCCATGCCGCGATACGTCTTCCACATCGCGCCCTCGACGAGCTCGAGCTCTCCTGGCGCCTCGTCCACGCCTGCCAGCAGGTTGCCGAGCATCACCGCGTCGGCGCCCGCGACGAAAGCCTTGACAATGTCGCCCGAGGCAACGACCCCACCGTCGGCGATGAGCGGAACCGACCGCTCACGGGCAACCTGGGCACAATCGTGGATGGCGGTCATCTGCGGCATACCGGCACCGGAGACGACCCGGGTGGTGCAGATGCTGCCCGCCCCGACTCCGACCTTGATGACGTCGGCGCCGGCGTCCGCCAAGACCTCGACGCCCTCGGCGGTGACGACGTTTCCGCCCACCACCACCACTTCAGGCCAGTTCGCCTTGATCATCCGCACCGCATTGACCACGCCCGCGGTGTGCCCATGGGCAGTGTCGACGACCAGCATGTCGACTCCGGCGGCAACCAGAGCCTCGGCGCGTCCGGCGGTGTCGTTGACCCCGATCGCCGCGGCAACCCTGAGCCGCCCGGCATCGTCGAGGGTGCTGTCGGGGTACTCGATCCGCTTGGCGATGTCCTTCACGGTGATCAAGCCTGTGAGTATCCCGTCGTCGTCGATCAGCGGGAGTTTCTCGATCCGGTGACGGTGCAGGATCGCCACCGCCTCGTCGAGGTCTGTTCCCGCCGGGGCGGTGACCAACGGTTCGGCTGTCATGAAGTCAGTGACCGGTTTCGAGTACTCGTCTGCGGTGCAGAAACGGACATCGCGGTTGGTCAGGATGCCGACCAGCCGCCCGGATGGTTCGCATATCGGCACCCCGCTGATCTTGTGGCTCGCCATCAACTCCTCGGCGTCGTTGAGCGTGGCTTGCGGAGAGAGGCTGACGGGCGAGCCGATCATCCCCGCCTGGGCCAGCTTCACCCGTTCGACCTCTTCGGCCTGCTCGGAGACAGTGAGGTTCCGGTGCAGCACACCGATCCCGCCCGCCCGGGCGATGGCGATGGCGAGGGGTGCTTCGGTGACCGTGTCCATCGCCGCAGACATCAGAGGCACCCGCAGTTCGATCCCCGCGAGCATGGTGGCCAGGTCCACATCAGCGGGCAGCACCTCACTCCAGCCAGGCACGACCAACAGGTCATCGAAGGTGAGGGCTTCGTGACCGGCAAACACCTCGTCGTTCATCGTTCAACAATAGACCTCTCCACGCCTCGACACGCGCTATAGCCGCGGTCGGTACAGCCAGAAGTTCCCCGCATCGGCAATACTGTTCCCATGGACACTGCGCCAACGATCACTGCGCCCATGGGCACTGCGACAATAAGCACTGCGGCAACGAACGCTGCGCCGACGAACGCTGCGCCGATGATCGCTGCGCCGATGATCGCTGCGCCGATGGACACTGCGCCGATGCAAGAAGGCCGCAGGGAGCGCCGCCCGACCGCCCGACCGGTTGCGCGAATCCTCCTCTGCTCGATGCTGGCAGTCGCCCTCGCAGCCGCGGCCGGGTGCGGAGACGACAGTTCCAGCAGCTCATCGACTGGCAGCGACGACTCACTCGGGACCGTGACCGTCACGCCCGAAGACGCCATCCAGATTCGCTCCCTCAACGCCATCACCGGCGACGTCGCCTATCTGGGAATCCCCAACCAGCGCGGCGTCGAGTTGGCGGTCGCCGATTTCGGGCCGCTACACGGCTTCGACGTGAACCTCGGCGCCGGACTCGACGAGTTCTGCTCCAGCGACGGCGGACAGGCGGCTGCCCAGACCATCGTCGCGGACCAGGACGTGGTCGGCGTGATCGGCACCAGCTGTTCGGTCGCAGCGACCGCCGCAGCGCCGCTGATCACCAACGCGGGCATGACGATGATCGCCCCGTCGAACACCTCGCCGCTGCTCACCTCGGACCTCGCCGGAAACCCTGGCCCGAACCACAGCCCCGGCTACTACCGAACGTCGAACAACGGGCTGTATGTGGGCGAGGCCATGGCCCTGATGGTGCATGACCAACTCGGTCTGACCTCGGCCGCGGCAATTCACGACGGCGACCCCTACACCCAGTCGATAGCGCAGGCCTTCGCCGACAGCTTCGCCAGACTCGGCGGGTCGGTCACCGCTTTCAGCGCCGTCAACAAAGAAGACACAGACATGGTGCCGATACTCACCGAGGTTGTGGCGGGAAACCCCGAAGCACTGTTCTTCCCCATATTCCAGCCGGCTGGAGACTTCATCGCGGATCAGGCACCACGGGTACCGGGCCTCGAGGATGCCGTGCTGCTGACCGACGCGGCCCTGCTCATCGACGGTTTCATGTCACTGCCGCAGTCTGAAGGCATCTACATCTCCGGGCCGGACACCAGATTCGCCAGCGAAGCAAACGAGAGCACCGGCAAGACCGCCGCTGAGATTCTCCAAGCCTACCAAGACATCTACGGGGAGTCGCCGAGCGGTGCCTACTGGGCCCACGCCTATGACGCTGCGACGCTGCTCCTCGAGGCGATCAAGGCAGCCTCAGAAGTCGTCGACGGCAACCTGGTGATCGACCGCGCCTCAATACGCGAGCATCTCAACGCCGTGAGCGGCTACCAGGGCACCATCGGCACGATCAGCTGCGACGCCTTCGGAGACTGCGGCGTCCAGAAGATCACCGTCATCCATCACCTCGACCACACCGACCTTGAGGCCGGCAGGAACAACATCGTCTTTGAGTTCGCCGCCGGGTCCTCATGACGACCCGCGCCGCCTTGGTGACCGAGTCAGGGTGACCGAGTCAGGGTGACCGAGCCGGCAGGAACAACATCGTCTTTGAGTTCGCCGCCGAGTCCTCGGGCTAGTCGGGTCTCGGGGTGGCCGCAACGGTGTCGCTGATGGTGTCGAGGATGGTCTCCACCTCAGCAGCAGAGACGACCAGAGGCGGGCATATCCCCAGCGCAGTGCCCATGGACCGCACGATCACCCCGCGGTCCAGCAGGCCGTTCCATACGGCCGTCGTGTCGTAGCCGAGTTCGGCCGCCCACACTGCGCCGTCACCACGGCAACTCTCGATGGTGCCGTCATCGGCCAGCGCTTTGAGGCCTGTTTCGAGTTGGGCGCCGATAGCGGTTGCCCTCGCCACGAGTCCTTCGCGGTCGATCAGATCGATGTTGGCGACAGCCGCCGCGCACGACGCCGGATGACCCGAATAGGTGTAGCCGGTGCGCAGAATGAAGTCTGGGTCCTCCATCTCGGCGCACAACTCACGAGACACGATCACGCCCGACAACGGCTGGTAGCCCGAAGTCACGCCCTTGGCGAAAGTCATCATGTCGGGCACGACCCCGAACCGCTGCGCGCCGAACCATTGCCCTGTCCGCCCGAATCCGCAGATGACCTCATCGAAGATCAGCAGCGAACCGTGGAGGTCGCAGAGTCTCCGCAGCGCCGGCATATACCCTTCGGGGGGTGGCCACACTCCTCCGGCACCCTGCACGGGCTCGGTGATCACCGCGGCGATGCGCTCGCCGTGGTCCGCGAATGCTCGAGCCATCGCCTCGATGTCGTCGCGGGGCACCTCCACAAAGTGTGGTACCAGATCGCCCCAGCCCTCTCGGTTCACCGCGATGCCTTGAGCGCTCGTGCCTCCCATGTTGGTTCCGTGGTAGCCGGACTCGCGGCGGATTATGACCTGCCGGTCGGTATCGCCTCGGCGCTGCATCGTCATGCGCGCCAATTTGAGGGCGGTGTCGACGGCATCGGACCCGCCGAGCCCAAACAAGACGCGGCCATCGGGGTGTGGCGAGCGCGCCCTGACCGATTCTGCTGCCGCGTCAGCGGCCGGGTTCGTGAACGGGTTGAAGGTGTTGTAGCACTCGAGCCGGCTCATCTGGGCGGCTACGGCATCAATGATCTCGCGGCGTCCGTGACCAACCTGGCACAGCCAAAGGTTGGCGAGACCGTCGATGTAGGACTTGCCGTCGGCATCGAAGACGCGGCTGCCCTCGCCGCGCACCAGCGACAGGTAGTCGCCTGCCGCCTTGGCCGGAGAGGCAAACGGGTGAAGCAGTGCTGGTGTCATTCGATTCCCCTAACTGTTGTTGAGGTGGGACGGTGGGACGGCGGGACGGCGGGACGGCAACGAGGCACCCGGCCAAAGATACTCGACCAAAGACACTGGCACACCGCTCACTGGGCCGCTGCGGTCCAACTCTCGATACACCGTGGACCGGTGACGACCCAACCGCTCCGCTATCTCATCGACGCTCAACTGAGCCTCACGCATCGCCTCGACCCGCGACCGCTCACCAAAACACAAACGCTGTGCCATACTAGAAACCTCCATCGGTTCGGTTGTTGACTCTTCACCGGCCATTATGGCCGACTTGTCGCAACCACCGATGGAGGCCGCCATCCATTTGCATACACCGGTGACTGGCACCCAAGCCAACGGATCGGAGGAGGCCCATGGTCGACGTGGCGGAACAATTCATGGCAGCGGATTCGACGCGCGTGACCTGCGGTCTAACCGAAGTAGAACTGCGGCGCAACCTCACACGGCTTCTCAACAACGAGGATTGCAATCGGCGGGAGAATCTGGTTTCATTGATCCCGTGAATCGGGCTCTTCGGAAATTCGGGTGGAGTGAGCGTGTCGAGGTGG
>JAHQYN010000011.1 GCA_024421085.1 Acidimicrobiia bacterium | reverse complement strand
AGATGGCTCGCAGCGGCTCTATCTGGCCGTCAACCCTGACAACCTGAGCCGGTGACGAAGCGGGTCCAACGGAAGCTATTGCCGGTAACGATGTGCCTGCGAGGGATCCTGATGGACACGCAGGTTCGCCTGCGGCACCAGACCAGAGACCTCAGACTCGGCTCGCGAAATCGCTAGCTGGCCGTATGCCATCGCTTGGCTGGTTTCTCCCCCGACACAAAGTTGGCCCCTGCTCGCAAACGTGGGATTTGGGTTGCTGGAATTATCGGATGTTGATGCCTGGCAGGACGCGGTTGACTTCTGAGACGAGCACTGATGCTGTGCGAGTCGAGCCGAGGACTGCATAGAGCACGAACGGCCGACCGGACGCCACGAAGAAGCGTTGGGCTCCGAGTTGGTTGGGCAAACTCCTTTGCAGGGTCTGAGCTGAGAAGTCGGCGACTGCCAGGCTCGTGGGCATCACCGCACCAAAGAACAGGGCAGTCGACGCGGCGGACGCATCGAACTCCATTAGCGCCATGAAAATCCCCGCTGATCCCATGATCTCGACCGCGCCCGAACCGTAGTCACCCCTCTCGACGGGCAACGCGAAGTTGCCCAGATGAACGAGGGAATGCGGCGGCGTGCCAGGCAGTTCGCTCATCTCGATGTCCCAACCGTTGAGCACCGCGACGGTGATGCCATTGGCCTTGAGCGAGGTGCGCCTCACGCGACGTTCGAGCCGACGGCCATCGTTGCCAGAGCCAGTGCTGCGAGGGCCGTCGCTGCGCCCCAGCGAACCGGGCGTTCAAGCCCGTCGAGACGGCGGTGCATCCGTCGCAAGGAAGCCGTGTCGCGGATCCTGCCGTTGACGGTGGCACTGAGACCCCGCGCCGCCCCGTAGACCACACCGACAAGCAACGCCTCGGTCGCACCCAGCAGCACACCGGCGACACAGACAGCGACCAACAGCGCGGTGTTGACCACGGTCACAAACCCGAATCCCAACTGGACCCCGAACCCCAACCCGTAGACCCAGCCCCGATACCTGCCCAACCAGCGCTCATCGACCTGTCGACGGCCCGGTATTCGGTGCCCGCTCAGATCGAAAGCCGCGCAGCCGAGCACGGCCGCGCCAGCGATCACAGTCGACGCCGGCGGCACCGGGTCGAGTCTCAGCAGTGCGGCCAACGCCCCAGCCCCGGCCAGTGCCATCCCGAGGGCTGCTCCACCCAAGACATGGCCGGCGGTCAGCCAGGCGGAGGTGGTCCTCCATCGATTGCCCCGGCCCCGCTCCCCGAGCGGAGTGATGCTGGTGAGCATCGAGGTTCCTCAAGGCGACCAAGCGGCACGAACGCCCGCAAGCAACGCAACTGCAAGCGCCAGAAACAACAGGCTCATGTGTCATCCTCCGGCGACGGCAGTGAGCCGACCTCGGGCGGATACAACGACGGATGCCCGGGCCCGATACCGAACGCGGCCAGTTCCGCATCGACACCGTTCTTTGATTGACCACCGTTCGACTGGGCAGTTGAACTGGCGGATACCGCGTCCCCAATGGCCTGGGCGAGCAGACGGCGGACCTGGGGCCAGTTGGTTGCCGTGCCTGAGCCGACGACTCTCCGGTCGGGTCCGTCGATCAGCACAAAATAGGGCGAGCCGGGCACACCGTAGGCTTCCCAAGCGGCGCTGGAACAAACTGTCCGCACACCTTGCGGAGCGAGTTCGACGAGTCGGCTCTCGGAGTCGTGGGCCGGGTCTTGAGCCACGATCACCAAACGTGTCGCCTCACCACCGATTTCGAGCACCGGCGATTTGAACTCCGACCAGAAGGCCCCACAGGTCCTGCACCCGGAGGACAGAAATGCCAGCAGCGTGTGGTGGGCGCCTCCCACGCTCACCGAGACCGGTCCGCCTCCCGGGACTGTTCCCACGATGTCGACCGCGGTCTGTGTGCGTGTCGGTTCGCCCACCGGCACAGGGCCAACCGGGACAGGGCCGACCGTTGAAGCTGCGGCGCTGTCATCCAGCGAAATACCGGCGCGGTGAAGGGCTCGGAGAATATCGGCATGGGTCCGGAGCAACCCGAAAACGATGAGCGTCAAGATGGCTATCGCTATCAGCGCAACGACGAGCAACACGATCATGCGGGTACCTCCGACTCGCTCTCAGATGCGGCGTTCGGTTCTAAGTCCTCGGTTCCGGCCAAGTCCTCGGGTTCTTCGGGTTCACCGGTCGTTTGAGGCCTTGTGAGCTTGTCGTAACGGTCGTAGCGGTGGAGGAACGTAACCGCTTGCGCTCGATCGATCGGGCGTTCGCCGCCGAAGGTGCGCTCGCCGACACCGTTGGTGATCCCAACCTGCACGGCCCAATGAGCGGCTTCACGGTAGTAGGCATTCTCGTCCACATCATCGAACGGGTACGGAGGCACCCGTGACGAAGGCGGACCATCCTTCGGTTCGGGACGGCCCCTCATCCGCCACAGGAACGTGATCGCCTGACCACGTGTGACTGGAGCATCTGGGTCGAAAAACCCGCCCTCGGTGCCGGAGGTGATCCTGGCGTCGGCCAGCCAGTTCACAGCATCGGCAAACCAGAGTCCCTCAACATCGACAAAATGCGATGACCCCAGAGGTTCAGGTTCGCCCTGATGCAGCCACAGGAAAGCGGCCATGTGCCAACGAAGCACCGGCTCGTGGGGCCCGAAGACGTCGCTGCTGTAGCCGCTGGCGATGCCCTGTTCGGACGCCCACGCCACCGCGTCCACGTAGTAGGCGTTCGGTGCCAGGTCTGTGAAACCGTCGTGCAGGCAGGGCCGGTCGTGCGATCCGGTGGAATTGTCGGTCGCTGCGGGCCACTCGCTGCACGACTCGTCCCACTGCCACGGCGGGACGCAGGTGACGATCCGACAGGCGATCGGCCCTACACAAGCAATGTCCTGACTGCACTGGCCGTAACGGAACCGAACGCAGTCAACTTTACGTGAGTCGCACCCCTCCAGACAGCGGCAAGCAGCGGCCGTGCATGACGACCGGCACACTCCGCTCCAGCCGCATCCACAACCATCGTCACAAAGATGATTGCAGTCGAGGTAATAGCGCGGACGGCGACTGTCACCGATGTCACAGAATCCGGTGCCGTCGGCCTTCCACCAGCCGGCGACCACAGTGTTGGGCGGACACAGGTTCTCACCAGTCAACTTGCAGCAGAAATCGGTAAAGCCGTCACAACAAAGATCACCGCAACCACAGGAGGAACCGGCGCACCAGCAGATCGCCGCGTGTGCGGAGACCGGACGCATCGTGAAAGCCACCGGCGCCACGGCCAGCGCAGTCGCTCCAAGGGCCGATCTAGCGAGGAGGCCGCGCCGGGAGGTCCGATGGGCGACCACACGGCTCAAAGCGTTGACAACAGTTCTGCTCATCGGCTTCGGCGCTCGTTGTTGATGCGGACACTCGCTTGCGGCGACGATACGCCGCGCGCGGCGAGCGCTTCGGGTACAGCCGTGAACGCAACCAGCGCCAGGCCGGCGAGCACCCCGGCCGCGAGCACGAAGCCGATGCCGAATGCCGGCCCCTCAGCCATGACCTGCGCTGGAGTGCGCCCAGCCGCGGCAACGAACGAAGCGACTGCAAAGACGGCATTGCCGACCACATGTATCCACGACGGCGGCGAGTCGACCCGACCGAAACAACCACAGGACTCGGCCCCTGTGGCCAGGGCCCTGCCGACCACCACGATGAATCCGACATAGAGCGTTCCCGTCGCTGCCGCCAGGAGCGGCCCACCGACCACCAACGCCAATACCCCCACCACGGACTCCACTACGCCCATGGCTGCGACCGCCGCGGGAACCTCCGGCAACCCGACAGATGCCAACAGCTCGGCTGTGGGCACCGGCCTCAACACCTTGGCCAGCCCCGCCACCATCAAGAGCAGCGCTGCGGCCGCATGCAACGCAACGACTACATCCATCGCCCTGATCGTAACCTTCCCCGACCATCGACCCAAAGCAAGGACACACGCGGTCACCCTGCTGGCAGGTCCCGATCCGCAACCTCGCCTAGTGACGGGCGCGGCAGCGGTTGTCGGTGCTTGTGTGGTAGCGGGCGCCGTGCCCGATAGAGACGCCGTACCCTGAAGAAAGAGACGCCGTGCCCTGAGACTCCGTGCTGAAGAGATGCTCAGCAAAGTGGGGCCGCCACCTGGTGGTGTATTGTGCGTGGGCTATGGTTATTGTAAGGGAGCAGACAACACACGATTCTCTCAGTGTGGGTCTCAGGGAATGGAAGTGAGCATGAACAGTGAATCTGATCACAGTCGGGCTGTGGACCTTTGGCGGCAAGTGGTGCAGACAGACGAGATCGTTGAGTTCTTCACCGACGTGTTCGATGTCATCGGCATCACTGTTGAGGAGACAGGCGAAGAACTGACCGTGCGAATCGACGGGGGCAGGATCCTCATTGAGCCGGGCCTGCCCGACGAGAGCGATTTCTTGGTGCCATTGAAGATGGAGAACGTGACCAACATGGCGGCTCATGCTGAGGACGGCAGTCTGGGCGACTTCGAGGCTTGGCGGATCGCCTCAGTGCTGTTCACGCCTCTCACACGTGAGACTCTCAAGAACCCGGTCATGTCCAACGGCATCCTTCGACGGCTGTCGAGGGTGGAAGACCTGATCCATGTGCGGCTGGTCGGTCCCGACCTGGAGCAGGTCGCGAGCCACACGCTTGCCTTCGCCGCTGGCCAGTGGCTGGTGATGGAGGGTCTGCACGGCCAGCCAAAACGGATATTCACGCTAACCGGCGAGCAGTGTGTCACCTACCAGCGGCAAGTCTTCAGAGCGATCAGGGCAGACAACTTCATCGGTTGGGTGCGGTTCTCACGATGGTATGCAAAGTGGAGGTCCGGCGTCTCTGCTTCCAAGAGGTCCATCGCGCGTCATGAGCACGCAAGGGCGTAACCGCAGTTGATTGACCAGCCAGCGCTGTCGGCGGTTCAGAGGGCGTGAGCCGTCTCATTATCGTTGATCGTGCCGCGGACTTGGCACCTTTGCGGGCCGGTTCGGCGGATCCGCTGGCGCCCGAGATGTTCGCGCTCACCAGTCCCTCACGCCATCTGGCTCTGCTCGACGCGACGGGAGAGTTGGTCGCCCGGTGTTCGCTGTGGAGGGCTCGCGACGCAGACGGCGAGCCGACCAACGCGGGGCTGGTCGGCCACTATGCCGCCGCTGACGCCGACGCGGGCGGGGAGTTGTTGGAACACGCCTCGGCTTGGCACCGGTCCGAGGGGTGCGAGAGGGTCATTGGCCCAATGGACGGCTCCACTTGGCACCGCTACAGGCTAGTGACCGACCGCGGGACCGAACCGGCCTTTTTCCTGGAGCCCGACAATCCCGACGATTGGCCGCGACACTTCACCGACACTGGATTCGTTCCGCTGGCCACGTATCTGTCGATGCTCAATCTGGACATCAGCCAGACCGATCCGCGCTCCGATCAGCGACTGGCCGAGCTTGAGCGGGCCGGGGTCACGCTGCGGACGATCGACATCGAGCGTTTCGATGAGGAGTTGGCGGCCATTCACAAGCTGTCGCTAGCGGCGTTCGCGCGCAACTTCCTCTACAGCCCGATCGGGCTTGAGAACTTTGTGGCCGCCTATCGTCCGATCCTTCCGCATCTTGAGCCTGAACTCGTGCTTCTGGCGGAGTGCGACGGCGTGCTCATCGGCTTCGTCTTCGGCATGCCGGATCTCATGGAGCCGGCTCGGGGGGCGCCGCTGCGCACCGTCATCATCAAGTCCCTGGCCGTTCATCCGGCGTGGGCCGGAGACGGCCTGGGCACGGTGCTGGGGGACTACCTCCTGCGGGCGGCGCGCAAGCTCGGGTTCGAGCGCGCCATTCACGCGTTGATGCGGGAGGACAGCGTGTCGGCGCGAATGGCGGTCCCCCACGCCACCACGATGCGACGCTACACCCTCTACGAGAAGTCTCTGGACCAGCGTGAACGTTAGCCAGATCCTGATCGACCAGGTCGCCGAACGGGCCGACGAGCCGGCCATAGTCGAAGCGGCGGGGACGGGCACGCGCTCAATCACCTTCGGCCAGATCGAGGAACGCTCGGCGCGGGCTGCCGCGCTGCTGCGGGCGGCGTCGCTGCGCAAGGGCGATCGGGTGCTCGTGTTCCAGCCGATGTCCATCGAACTGTACGTCGCTCTCCTGGCGGTTTTCCGTCTCGGCCTGGTGGCCACAGTGCTTGATCCCGCAGCCGGACGTCGACACATTGAGCAGTGCTGCAACATCGCGCGGCCCAGAGCATTCCTGGGACCGGCCCGTGCCCACCTCCTGCGGATCCTGTGCAAGGGTCTCCGTCGGACCGAACGGAACTTCGTGACAGCGGGCTGGGCCCTCGGTGCGACCCGCTGGTCCCGGCTCGAACGCTTCGAGCCGCTCGACTCGGTCACGCCGTGCGAGGCGTCACACGACGCTCTTCTCACCTTTACGAGTGGCAGCACCGGAGAACCGAAGGCTGCGGTTCGCAGCCACGGCTTCCTGCTCGCGCAGCATGCTGTGCTGGCCGAGTCCGGCGAACTCGAACCCGGCGAAGTGGACCTCCCCACCCTGCCGATCTTCGTGCTTGCCAATCTGGCCTCGGGCGTAACGACGGTGATACCGCAATGCGACCTCCGGCATCCCGGCTCGGTGGCGCCTGGGCCAGTTCTTGAGCAGATCGAGAGCCATCACGTGACCCGTACCTCTGGCTCTCCGGCGCTGTTCTCCAAGCTGCTCGAGGGGGATCGAGCCGTCGGGGAGCGAGGAAGCGGCAGCGGCGAGACGATCGGCGGGAGGCGGCTCGGAAAGCTCCAGAAGCTCTACACCGGCGGTGCTCCCGTCTTTCCCCGCCTTGCCCGGGAACTGCGTGCGGCCCTGCCGCACGGCAAGGTGATCGTCGTGTACGGCTCGACCGAGGCCGAGCCCATCGCTCACCTCGATTGGGACGACGTGCGGCCCGCCGACATAGATGCCATGTATGCGGGGAAGGGCCTTCTGGTCGGAACGGTGGCGCCCCCGATCGAGCTGCGCATCATGCACAACCAGTGGGGCTCGTCGATTCCTCCGCTGAACGCCCGCGAGTTCGCTGAACTCGCTTCGCCGCCGGGGTGCGGCGGCGAGATCGTGGTTCGCGGGGCCCATGTGCTCACCGGCTACCTCAACGGTGTCGGCGAAGAAGAGACCAAGTTCCGGGTCGGCGGCGCGGTTTGGCATCGCACTGGCGATGCCGGCTGCCTCGACGCACAGGCCCGCCTCTGGCTTCTGGGACGCGCCGGTGCCGTCATTCGAGACGAACGCGGCACGATCCATCCCCTCGCCGCCGAGTGCGCGGCGAGCCGGTTGGCCTGGATCGAGCGAAGCGCTCTCACGAGGCGCAACGGCCAGCGTCTCCTGGCGGTGCAGCTGGGGCCCGAGGCGCCCGGGGACGCGGAGCAGCAGGTGACCGAAGGCCTAGCGTGGGCAGAGCTGGACCGGGTCGCGCCATTGCCTCGAATCCCGGTCGATCGTCGGCACAATGCGAAAGTCGACTACCCCGCACTGGAGAAGGAACTGGAACGCCATGGTTACTGATCTCCGGTGAGTGCAACGTGACCGAGGCAACGGAGACGGCTAGCGACGCCACCCCGGAGCAGGGCGCGGGCCGGCGCTGGTGGGTGTATCAGCGGGAGCGGTTCCCCCTTGTGTCGCACGGGCCATTGATCCTTGCCTTCAGCTTCAGCGCCGTCGCCTTCTCATGGATGCTGCGCTCCTCGGCAGGATGGCCCGATGCGCGTTCTGCGGTGGTCGCCTTCGCCTCCTGCGGCGTCTTTTTCCTGCAGTTGCGGATCGCGGACGAGTTCAAGGACTACGAAGAAGACGCTCGCTACCGGCCATACCGAGCCGTGCCGCGAGGTCTTGTGACGCTGCGGGAGTTGGGCGGCCTGTTTGTGCTCGGCGGGGCTCTGCAGTTGGGCCTGGCTCTCTGGCTGGACACGCGGCTTCTCGTCGTGTTGCTCGTCGTTTGGGCCTACCTGGCGCTCATGAGCAAGGAGTTCTTCGTCGCGGAGTGGCTGCGAGAGAGACACCTCCTCTACATGGTGTCCCACATGGCCATCATGCCGCTCATTGATCTATACGCCGCAAGCGCCGACTGGCTCATCCACCAGGACCGTCCTCCCTCCGGACTCTGGTGGCGCCTGCTCGCCACGCTGTTCAACGGCATGGTGCTTGAGATCGGTCGCAAGATCCGCAGTCCTCAAGACGAGCAGGAGGGGGTGGCCACCTACTCCGCCGTGTGGGGTAGGCCGCGGGCGGTGAGGGCGTGGTGGCTGGCCTTGGGACTCACCTTCCTGTGCGGATGTCTGGCTGCCGGCCGTATCGGTTTCGTTCTGCCGGTCGCCATTGCTTTGGGCGCCACCCTCGGTGCTGCGGCGCTCATCGGAGTTCGCTTCTCGCGCCGCCAGACGCCGAGAGCGGGGAACTGGATCGAGAACTGGTCCGGAGTCTGGACGCTGATGCTCTACATGAGCATGGGTCCGGCACCGCTTCTGTGGCGGGAGTTCGCATGACCTTCGTAGTCTCATGCTCTGACGGCGCGGACCTCGGACGCATGGGCGGGAAGGCGGCCGCCCTCTCTTCGCTTGCCGAGGCCGGGATAAGCATCCCGGCCTGGTTCGTGATCACCCCGGCCGCCTTCGAGGCCAGCCTCTCGCTGGCTCAGCACCGCACGCTTCTCCAAGCCGACGGACACGATGACCCACAGAAGCTTCTTGCTCGGCTCTCGCCGGCGCGTCAGGTCCTAGAGGAGATCGAGGAGCGCCTGGCCGCGATGGGAGGCGACAGCCGGTGCCTCGCGGTGCGTTCATCCGGCATCGAGGAGGACGGCATCGAGCACTCTTTCGCGGGCCAGTTCGAGAGCTATCTGTCGGTCACCCGGGAGCGCCTTCCGGCACGGATCGCCGACGTTTGGCGGTCCGGCTTCAGCGAACGCGTCTTGGCCTACCGCAGGCTGAACAACCTTGAGCAGCCGCCGCAGGCTCCGGCCGTGCTGGTGCAGGAGATGGTCGACAGCGACGTCTCCGGAGTGGCCTTCAGCGCCGACCCTGTGACGGGGCGCCGCTCGGTCGCGGTGGTCTCGGCCCTCAACGGTCTGGGCACGGCACTGGTCGGCGGGGACGCGGATGCCGACACCTATCGAGTCCGTTTCGACGGAGCGATCCTCGGACGCGACATCGTGGCTAAGAGTCTCGTCCACCGTCCGTCCCCCGACAGTCCAGGAGGCTTCGCGGCACACAGCACAGCGGAGCCCGCCGCCTCCGAGCCCGCGCTCAGCGACGCTGAAGCGGCCCGCATCGCGGAGCTCGCACGCCGCGCGCAGCAGCACTTCGGACAACCGCAAGACATCGAGTGGGCGATGCGCGACGGCGAGGTCTTCCTGCTGCAATCGCGTCCGATCACCGCCCTGGGCACAACCCCCGATCCCGACGGCGTCCTCAACATCTGGGACAACTCGAACATCGTCGAGAGCTACAGCGGCATCACCACCCCCTTGACGTTCAGCTTCGCGCTTAACTCCTACGAGGGGGTCTACCGCGAGTTCAGCCGCCTCATGGGCGTGTCCCCCGCCAAGATCGCCAACAACGGAGTCACCTTCAGCCGCATGATCGGGCTGGTGCGCGGCCGGGTCTACTACAACCTCCTCAACTGGTACCGCGGCATTGCCCTGATGCCGGGTTACACCTTCAACCGGGACTTCATGGAGCAGATGATGGGGGTGCGAGAGACGCTTCCCGACGGGGTCGGCGCAATCGCGGGCGGCGCGGTCGCGGACGGCGCTTCCCGGTCACAGCGCCTTTTGGACCTGCTCCGCGCGGGCCGCACCCTGGTGGGACTGGTCGTCAACCACGCGCAGTTGCCGCGCACGATCGCTCGTTTCCGTGATCGGCTCGACAACGCGCTCGCTCCTCCAGAACTACCGCTGAGCGAAATGCGGCTCGACCAGCTCGTCGCCGACTACCGCAGGCTGGAGTCGAGTCTGTTGACGCGCTGGGACGCGCCGCTGATCAACGACCTGCTCGCCATGATCTTCTTCGGTGCCCTGAGCCGCCTCACAGCGAAGTGGTGCCCCGATGAGAGCGGCGAGAACCGCTCGCTGCAGAACGATCTGATCTGTGACCAGGGGGACATGATCAGCGCAGAGCCCGCCCGGCGGATCATTGAGATGGCCGTCGTCGCAGCCCGCAATTCCACGCTGACCGAGACACTCTGCCACGGGCCGGTGACAGCGGCCGTGGAGGCCGTGGGTCGCGACGGGGAACTGGCGCGACTCTATGACGACTATCTCAGCACCTTCGGCGATCGCTGCCTCGACGAACTCAAGCTCGAGTCGGCCACCCTCTTCGACGACCCGGAACCGTTGCTGCGCTCCATCGGGCACGCCGCGGCTCGGCTCGGGCGCGGCCAGACGTTCGATGCGGGCCGCCAGTCGGACGTGAGACGCAAGGCAGAGGAGACCGTGCGCCGAGCCCTCGCCCGGCACCCGGCACGGCGCGCCGTGTTTGCCTGGGTGTTGCGCAACGCCCGCTTGCGGGTGCGAGATCGAGAGAATCTTCGATTCGAACGCACGCGCCTGTTCGGTCGCGTGCGGAGAATATTCGTTGAGATCGGGCGCAGACTGTTCGCAGAGGGAATCCTCGACCATCCCCGCGACGTCTTCTACCTCGAACGCCACGAGATACTGGCCTATGTCGAAGGGGCCGCGGCCTGCGACGACCTGCGCGGCCTAGCCGGCGTCCGTCGCCATGCCTTTGAGCGCTGCGCCGATCTAGAGGCTCCGGCAGACCGCTTCGAGACCTTCGGCACCCCCTACATCGCAAACACCTACAGGGGGGGCGCACCAGTTAGCGGCATGCAGGGCGCAGCCGAGGGGGACGACACGCTGCGCGGCATGGGCTGTTGCCCGGGCATCGTGCGGGGCCGGGCACGGGTCATCCGCGATCCGCGATCCGCGAAGCTGGAACAAGGCGAGATCCTGGTAGCGGAGCGCACCGACCCCGGATGGATCGTGCTCTTCCCGTCCGCCGCCGGAATTCTGGTCGAGCGCGGCAGCTTGTTGTCACACTCGGCCATCGTGGCCCGCGAGATGGGGATCCCCGCCGTCGTCTCGGTCGCCGGTCTCACCTCCCGGATCGAGGACGGCCGCTGGGTCGAGATGGACGGAGCGCGCGGCACCGTAACCCTCGACGCCGCGGCGCAACCCGCGACCAGGCCAAGCAGCGGAGACGATCCATGACCACGGAGGTCGCGGCTCTCTCCGACTTCGCGTTCATCCGCTACGCTCAGTGTTGGGAAGATGCCGACATCCTTCTAGAGGCTCTCGACGTCGGAGAAGGTGATGTCTGCCTGTCGATCGCCTCCGCAGGCGACAATTCGCTGTCGCTGCTGTCCCAAGGGCCGGCGCGGGTGATAGCCGTCGACGTGAACCCGACGCAACTCGCATGCCTGGCACTGCGGGTTGCGGCCTACCGCGTGCTCGAGCACCACGAACTCCTGCAACTCGTCGGCTCACGACAATGCACCGATCGCGAAGCTCTCTACCGGCGTTGCCGCGGTGCTCTTGAGACCAGCGCACGAGACTTCTGGGACTCCCACCCCGAACTCATCCGCGCCGGGATAGGCAGTGCGGGCAAGTTCGAACGCTACTTCGCCGTCTTCCGCAACAAGGTGCTGCCGTGGATCCATCCCCGGCATCGAGTCGACCGGCTCCTGGCAGGCGGCACCCCCGACGAGCGGCGCCGCTTCTATGCCGAGGACTGGGACAACCGGCGCTGGGGCCTCCTCTTTCGCGTCTTCTTCTCGCGCATTGTCATGGGCAGGATGGGACGCGACCCGGCATTCTTCCGCTACGTGGAGGGCCCGGTCGCGCGGCGCATGCTCTCACGCACCGAGCATGCGCTCACCGAACTGGACCCTGCAACCAACCCTTATCTCCAGTGGATCCTCACCGGCCGCCACACGACCGCACTGCCCCACGCTTTGCGCCTAGAGAACTTCGACGCCATCAGGAACAACCTGGACCGACTCGAATGGCGCAACACGTCAATTGAGGAACTCCTTGCATCAGGGCCCGACCTTCGCTTCGATTGCTGCAACCTGAGCGACATCTTCGAGTACATGTCCGATGAGAGCTTCCGCACACTGCTCGGCACCCTTACCAAACGGACCCGCAGCGGTGCCCGAATCGCCTACTGGAACATGCTGGTGCCCCGCAGCCGCCCACCAGAACTCGCACACGCTCTCACACCCCGCCCCCAACTCGCCGAGCAACTCCACCGCCAAGACAAGGCGTTCTTCTACAACCGGTTCGTCATCGAGACTGTGCAAGCGAAGACCCCGCCGACAAGTTTCTGAACCAGGTTGAAATTGACGACGGTCGTCGCGGCGACACCAACGCACGACCGGCCCTTGCCGGCGTGGAGCAGTGCGGCTCTCCGGACTCAAACGCGGAGAGCCCAGAAACCTCAGAGGTCGCTGGATTGCAGGACCTCAGTCTCGGGGTCCGGGTCGACGGCCGCTGAGTCGTTCGGCCGACGCAGGCGGCTCACGGCGGGGTAGAGGAGCCAGGGGAGGCACCAGAGCACCATTGCGACCAGGAGCGCGGTCTCGCCGCCGGGGCCCAGGCCGGGCGAGTGGAAGGGTTCCACGAAGTAGTGGGAGATGAAACCTCCCCGGTAGGGGGTCTCGCCGGCGAGGCGCCAGAAGTACTTCTCCCAGACCGTCAACGGACATGGCATCGACAAGATGTTCACCGCCGCGGTCGGCACCAGCAGGGCGAGGTACCAGCGCATCACCGAGGGCTTGCGCGCTGCTAGCGGCGCACCGAAGACCAGGAACACGACCAGCAGCCCATGCGCCAGGGCCATCGTGATTGCCAGTAGCCAAGGTCCCACGGCGCCACACTACTGCGATGTCGTCAGCGGCGGCAGTTGCGACGCAGGCGGGCTAGCTCCAGGTCGCCAGGAGAGTTCCGATGACGCTGTAGGAGATCAGCGGGTAGCCGCTGTTGATTGCGAACAGCCGCAGATTTGCGGATGGTCGGGTTTCTCCGCGATGCTCTGGCGCAGTGCGACATGAACCGTCAGCGGCTGGGGGCACAGGTGAATGAGATAGACGACGAGCGTCGGGCACGGCTGCTCGACGGAAGGGCCTGGGAGGACTTCTGCGACACGCTGAAAGCCGCCGGGCGCATCGTCATTCGCGAGACCCCCGACGGCGACCCGCAAGACCGAGTCGAGGGGTTCCGTTACCTGACCCGGATGATGTTGATGGCCAACGCCCGAGTGATCGAGCAGCGAACCCCGGGCACCAGACCCCAGCGCATCGCCGTGATTCCTCCGCCGATGCAGGGCGGCATGGGCGTGCAGTCACCCAACCAGGACCACATCGTCCAAGCGGTCAACCCCAAGTACCGCTACCGGATAACCGGCACGGCAGGCGACGTCTACACCCATTTGTCGGCATGGAGCCCGCCGGTGCCCGACGATGTCGGGGCAACGGCTGTCGGGCTCGATGCCGAAGACCTCCTAGAGGTCTTCAACCCCAACATGGCGCTCACCCCACACACCGCGTGTCTGGCCGACTTCGCCGACGCAGACGGCACCGTCGATTTCGTCTTGTCGGTCGAAGAACCCGAAGACGGGTCGGCTTGGATGTCGATGGCGCCGACCACCCGTGAACTGATGGGCCGGGTGGTCTACGACGACCGCACGACCCAGGCGCGGCCACGGCTGCAGATCCGATGCCTCGACGAGCACCCGCGACCGCTCACTCCCGAACCTGAGGACATGGCCGTGCGCCTCGCGGTTGCGGCTCAACTCGTCCTGGGACTGCAGTCCGACTACGGCGGATGGACCCGCGACCTGCTCACCCGCGAGAACCAGACCCGTTACACCAAGGAGTGGTACGAGCGCATCGGCGGCTCCCCCGACGACCGCATCTTCGAGTTCGGCTATTGGCGGGTCCCGCCCCGCAAGGCTCTGGTCATCGAGTTCGAGGAACCGCAGACACAGCATTGGAACTTCCAGTTGTGCAATCACTGGATGGAGAATCTCGCCAACTATGCGACCGGTGAGGGCTACATAGACAAGGAGAACGCCGTGCGCGACGGTTCCGTCGTGCGCATTGTCGTCGCCCAATGCGACCCGGGCGTGCCGAACTGGATCGAGCCGGTCACTCACGACCACGGTGTGATGGGTGTTCGCTTCGTGCGACCGGCGACTGAGCCCCGGGTCTCGTGTCGTCTCGTCAACCTCGATAGCCTCGCCTGATGCCGACGTGAGCGGTCCCGCTTGACGACGGGGCCGTTTTGGCCCAAGATGTGGCATCCGTCACATGTCGGTTCGGTCTGCGAGTTCCGGGGCCATGTGCCCCTTGAGTGCGGGGCGGTGGTGCACATCCTTGGGGGAGGAGGAGTGCTCCACCGCCACCGCCGTCCAGTTTTTGTCGACGCTCAGCACCGCTTTGGGAGGTTTCAGGTGTTGTTCGGCGGGAGCGTGACGGTGCTGTCGGCGTATTTGGCGTCGTCGGGGTCGTGGGTCACCCAGACGACCGTGCGGTGGTCGGCGTTGATCAGCAGGTTTCGCAGGGCCGTGCGGCTCTGGTCGTCGACTGAGGCGAGCGGCTCGTCGAGCAGCAGGACCTGAGCGGGCGTGGCGAGTGCCCGGGCGATCGAGGCCCGCTGGCGCTGACCGCCCGACAGTTGCGCGGGTCGCATGACCGCGACATCGGTGAGGCCGACCGAGGCGAGGTGGCCGGCTGCCAGCTCACGGGCCGCGGCCCGTTTCAGCCCTGCCCGACGCAGGGGATAGGCCACATTGTCGATGATCCGCAGGTGACCGAACAGGCGGTGGTCCTGGAACGCCAGCGCCACGCTTCGCTGATGGGCGGCGATGAACGTCGACGAGCCGTCGTCGAGGAGTTGCCCGTCGATCTTCAGCTCGCCGGTCCAGAGCCGTTCGAGCCCCGCGATCAGGCGCAGCAGTGTGGTCTTGCCAGCACCGTTGGGGCCTACGACTGCGATGCGTTCCTGGTCGAGGGCAACATCGAGCGACAGCGTGAAGGCGTCGCGTCTCACCACTCCGCGAACCTCGATCTGAACGGGTTCGAGTCGGCGCCGACGGACCTCGGCGCTCATCGGGTCAGCCACCTGCCGCGCAGGGCCACGAGCACTCCGAGACTGACCGCCAGCAGCAGCACGCTGATCGCCACCGCGGACTCGGGATCGGATTCGAGAGCCAGAAACGTCTGCAGGGGCAGTGTGCGGGTGCGCCCGCCGAGGCTTCCCGCGAAGGTGATCGTGGCCCCGAACTCGCCGAGCGCGCGGGCCCAGCCGAGCGCCAGACCGGCACCGATCGCAGCGCGAATCGACGGCACAGTGACCGTTGCGAAAGCTGTCATCGGCCCGGCTGCGTTGACCGCGGCGGCTTCTTCGAGGTCGCGCCCCTGTGCGACGAGAGCGCTCTCGACAGTTGTGACGAAGAAGGGCAGAGAGACGAAAGTTGCGGCCAGGATCGTGCCCGCCGTCGTGAAGGGAAGCGTCACGCCGAACCAGTTGTCGAGCCACTGGCCCACGAGTCCACGGCGGCCGAGGGCGAACAGCAGGGCCGTGCCGGCCACCACCGGCGGCAGGACCATCGGCAGCATCACCACGCCCCGCCCAACACCCGGGAAACGCAGGCCGGCGCGGCCACCCCGGGGGGCAGGCACATCGGCAGCACCACCACGGCCCGCACAAGCCTCGGGAACGGCAGGTCGACTCGGGCCAGGACCCACGCCAGCGGCAGACCCAGGACCAGGCAGAGCCCCGCCGCGCTGAAGCTGACGATGAGCGAGACCCTGACGGCTTCGAGGACCGCTTCGTCGACGAGTCGCGAGCCCAGCGAAGACCACGGAGCGCGCTGCATCAGCCCCACGAGTGGTACGACCAGCAACGCAACGGCCAGCGTCGCCGGGACCAGCAGCGCTGCCGGGGCGCGCCGGATGCGGATCATCGGCAGGACCCCAGCTCGAAGCCGCCTCGGGCCAGCGCCTCGACCGGCAGGTACTTTGCGACTCGCGCCCTTAGGTGTCCTTCGTCGGCGGAGCCGTCACCAGCGGAGGAGCCGTCACCAGCGGAGGAGCCGTCACCAGCGGTGGAGCCGGTGCCAGCGGTGGAGCCGTCGCCGGCGGAGGCGGAGCCAGCGAGCGCGGCGATCCCGTACTGCGTGACTGCCGGGTTGGAGCAGTCGCCGTGCTCAGCGATCCGGGCGTCGGCGATCGTCTGGAGTCCGAGGCTGCGGGCGTCGGTGGCGTAGACGAGCCCGGCGTCGAGTTCCCCGTTGGCGAGTTTGTGTGCTAGGGCGCGGACGTTGGGTTCGGCGGTGTCGGGGCGGATAGTGATCCCGAACTCGGCGGCGATCCGCAGCGCGGCGGCACCGCAGGGGACTTCGGGCGCGCACAGCCCGATCAAGGGCCCGTCCAGGCTCAGGTCGTCGATGCTCGTCAGCTGTGCAGGGTTGCCATCGGCGACTGCCAGCACCAGCCGGTTGGTTATCCGCGGTTCTTCCACGACCACATAACCGAGACCGAGGATTCCCCTCAGCTGGGTGTCGTCGGCGGAGATGACGATGTCTGGCCTGGCACCGTCGCGGACCTGCGCGATGAGTCGGGAGCTTGCGCCCGGCACCCATTCGGGCGGGTCGATGCCGCCTGCTTCGAGCGCATCGTCTATGTCGTCGGTGACCGCAGCCAGCGATGACGCCGCGAAGATCACAGTCCTGCCGTCGTCCGCTGAACATGCGCAGAGCGCACAAGCCAGCGCGATCGCCGACGCGGTCCGCTTCAGCAGCTTCTTGAGGGTCTGGTGCATCAGGCTCGTTCGATTACGACTGCGGTCGATTTGATGGAGGCCACGGCCCTGACTCCGGGTTCCAAGCCGAGGTCGTCGGCTGCCTCCGCGGAGATGAGCGACACGACTCGGTGGGGCCCGGCCTGTATCTCGACCTGGGCCATCACCGTGTCGCGGACCACCCGGGTCACCAGCCCGGGGAAACGGTTGCGTGCCGAGACGGAGCGGGTCTCGTCGTGGGGTGCCTCGGCGAGCTCGAGTGCCAGACGCGCCAGTTCAGGTCCGGCGATCTCTCGCTGACCGCCCGGTGTGCGTTGGGTCTTGAGGCGGCCCTGGTCCGCCCAGCGGCGAACCGTGTCTACGCTGACCCCCAGCAGTTGCGCTGCTTCTCCTATGCGAAACCTGTGCATCGAAACAAAAACATACCGCAAACCTATGATTTGCGGCAGTAATGCAATTTTCGGCGACCGCCCGGCAGGCCCACAGGCCGACAAGTCCACCCGAGGCGTCCGGCTCTGCCGTAGTCTCAGTCCATGACGAATTTGCTGGCACAGACCGAGGGCTTGCTCGACGCCTGCGGGGCTGATGGTTCCTACATCTGCGAGGCGGTCTTTGAATTGACCAACAACGAGCTCCTCGCCACGGGCGCGGACTGGCTGCTCGACCGGCCCATCCGGATACTGCTGATCGTGGTCCTCGCCTGGGTCGTGTCGAAACTCGTCCAGAAGTCGATACTGAAGTTCGCCCGGACCATCGCCAACTCGCCGACGGACCCCCGTCTGCAGTCGCTCCGTGAGCGCGGGCCGGGCAAGCTGTTGATGGAGGAGCGGGAACTAAAGCGTGCTTCGGCGCGTGCCGAGACCATCGGGCTGGTCCTGCGGAGCATCGGCGTCGCGGCAATCTGGATAGTGGCCCTGTTCATGATCCTCGGCCAGCTCGACATCGACTTGGCACCTCTGATCGCCGGCGCCGGTATCGGCGGTCTGGCACTGGGTTTCGGGGCCCAGTCGATCGTCAAGGACTTCCTGTCGGGGTTGTTCATGCTGATCGAGGACCAGTACGGGGTCGGCGACATCGTCGACGTCGGCAGCGCCTCGGGCACCGTCGAGAAGGTGTCTTTGCGCTCAACGACCATCCGCGACGTGAAGGGAACGGTCTGGCATGTTCCCAACGGCACGATCGCCAGGGTTGGGAACTCGAGCCAGCTCTGGTCGCGCGCCCTGTTGGATGTGGAAGTGGCCTACGACACCGACCTCGATGTGGCGCGCGAAGTCATCCAGCGTGTCGGCGACGAGCTCTGGGCAGACCCCGAATGGGGCGGTGACGAGTTGATGGAGCGTCCAGAGGTCTGGGGCGTCCAGGACCTCGGTGCTTCGGCAGTCGCGTTGCGGCTGGTGGTAAAGACTGAACCCTCCAAGCAATGGGCCGTGGAGCGGGAACTGCGCATGCGTCTCAAGGTTGCCTTGGACGAGGCCGGGATCGAGATACCGTTCCCGCAGCAGACGGTCTGGCACCGGAATGCGGACGCGGTGGGAGAGGCCAAGCAGATCTTGCCGGCCGGCAAGTCCGATTCCGCGGCCGATTCCGTGGAAAGGCCGGTCTCTGAGAAGAAGGACGATGTCGGCGCTGATCCCGAGCCGCAAGGCGACGACTAGGCGACTGCTGAGCGAGTAGGGTGTGTGCACGGTGTTGGCTGGCCCGACGGTTGTGAACATCACCGTGAATCAAGACGCGGACTCTTGTTGGCAGGCCGGTCGTGCCGCCCATCATTGCTCAGTCGGGTTCCGATCTCCACCACCCATCGATGGGGTTGGCGTGTCGCCGCTGGGAGGTTCGCGGAGTTCGGCCAACGAGGCCCAGAGGTCCGCAGCGGTGGTGGGGCCGACGAAAGCGCGCCGCACCGCACCCGTCTGGTCGGCGATGAGCAGCATGGGCACCGCATCGACGCCGTAGCGTTCGTGCATCGTCGCCTCAGCGCCCAGTTCCAGTTCCTGAACGCATACTTGGCTGCTGGCCAGATGCTCGGCCCGCTCCATCACCCCGGCACACGTCGCGCAACTCGACGCGGTGAACACCGCGACGAGCCAGGGCTGGTCTGCGCCGTGGAAATCGTTGCGGTCGAGTTGCCGGGGGATCGTGCCGGTGTTGGCTGCAGGTGCCGGGCTCTGCCTTTGACTCAGCAGCGACGCAACCAGCAAAGCGACCGCCACACCGCCCAGGACCAGAAGCAGAAGGTCCATGCTGAGCGTCGGTCAGTAGTCCTCAGCGACAGCCGCTTCAGCCGGGATCGGCTGTTGCAGGCCTGTCTTGGGCACCACCGAAGGCTCGGCGTTGTGCTCGGTGACCGGCCCCGTTCGCGCCAGCGCGATTAGCCGCTCCACTTCGTCGCCCGAGATGGTCTCATGCTCCAGCAGGGCCCTGGCCACGAGGTCGAGACCGTTGCGGTACTCCGTGAGAAGCTCCCGGCAGCGGTCCTCCGACTCGGTGAGGATCCGGCGGATCTCGGTGTCGACGAGCTTGGCGGTGTCGGGTGAGTAGTTCTTCGACTGCATCATGTCGGCACCGAGGAAGACCGGTCCGCCGTCGGCCAGCGACATGGGCCCGACCGCGGAGCTCATGCCCCACTCGGTGACCATCAGACGGGCGATGCCGGTCGCCTGGGCGAGGTCGTTGGCGGCACCCGAGGAGAACTCGTCGAACACCATCGACTCCGCCACCCTGCCGCCCATGGCCATGACCATGCGTGCCTCGGCCTCGGCCTTGTCGAGGGTGTGGCGGTCCTCGGTGGGCAGCGTCATGGTCACGCCCAGCGCCATGCCGGTGGGAATGATCGTGACCTTGTGGACGGGATCGTGGTTGTCCTGCACCGCGGCGCACAGGGCGTGGCCGGCTTCGTGGTAGGCCGTGCGTTCCAGGTTCTCCGGGCTCTGGGCCACCGACAGTCGCTCGATGCCCAGGATCACCCGGTCTCTCGCAGAGTCGAAGTCGACGGCGTCGATCTGGTCACGGCCGCGGCGGACCGCGAACAGTGCCGCCTCGTTGACCAGGTTGGCGAGATCGGCGCCGCTCATGCCGGGGGCGCCTCGGGCGACCAGGTCTACGTCCACGTCTTCGGTGGTGCGCTTGCCCTTGAGATGAACCGCGAGGATCTTCTTGCGGTCGTCGAGTTCCGGCAGCGGCACGACCACCTGCCGGTCGAAGCGACCCGGGCGCAGCAGTGCCGGATCGAGAATGTCGGGCCGATTGGTGGCGGCCATCATCACGATCCCGTCGGTCGGCTCGAAGCCGTCCATTTCGGCCAGCATCTGGTTGAGGGTCTGCTCGCGCTCGTCGTGCCCGCCGCCGAGGCCGGCGCCGCGTTTGCGCCCGATCGAGTCGATCTCGTCTATGAAGATGATCGCCTTGCCCATCTTGCGGGCCGAGTCGAAGAGGTCTCGCACCCGGCTGGCGCCGACCCCCACGAACATCTCCATGAAGTCCGAGCCCGTGACGGAGAGGAAGGGAACACCCGCCTCGCCTGCCACCGCTTTGGCGATGAGGGTCTTGCCGGTGCCTGGAGGGCCGACCAGCATCACTCCTTTGGGGACGCGGGCGCCGATCTCGGCGAACGGAGCGGGGTGTTTCAAGAACTCGACGATCTCGGTGATCTCCTGCTTGACGCCCTCGTAGCCCGCCACGTCGTCGAAGGTGGTCCCGGGGCGTTCGGTCGAGTAGGTCTTGGCCTTGCTTCGGCCGACCGACATGATGTTGCCCAGCTGCCCCTGCGCTCGGCGCTGCATCCAGAAGAAGAAACCGATGAGCAGCAGCACCGGCAGCAGGATCGGGAAGATAGAGGTGAAGAAGTTCGGCTTGGGCGTCTCGAACTCGAGCCTGGTGTTCTCGCCGATCAGGTTGTGGTCGGCGTCGGGCAGCGGTGTGGGGCCGGTCGTCTCGAAGTCGCCGAGCGCGGTCGCGAAGACGATCCCGCCGTCGTTGTTGTCGTAGGTGACCTCTTCCACCTCGCCTTCGACGACGCTCGCCAAGAAGTTGGAGTAGGTGACCTGCTCGCGGGAGTCGCCACCGGTCAGGTAGTTGACGAGCATCACCGTGAGCAGGGTGCCGACGGCGATCCACAGAATGTAACGCGACCATCTCGGAGTCTCGCGTCTGGTTGCGCCCTTGCCTTCGGAGTTCTCGCGGTCGCCCGCTTGCGGCGGCGGGGGCGGCGGTGGAAGTGGTGGGGGAGGTGGAGGGGGGCTGGACGCCATGGCTAGAGCGTATCCCCGCTGCGGGATATCCCCGTCTTGACCGCGCCGAGACGGTACGGTGCCCATCGTGAACCGTCGCTGCGCCCGACCGGGCTGCCATCAACTCGCCGCCGCGACCCTGTCGTTCCGCTACGCGCAGCAGATGGTGTGGATCGACGATCTGCACGTCGATGACTCACCCGCCAACCACGATCTCTGCACGGCCCACGCCGACCGGACGCGGCCCCCGCGCGGCTGGGAGTTGAGCGACCGACGCGTCGGCGGGCGGTCGGTGCTCGAATCGCAGATGGGTGCCGGCGTGCTCGGCGACGGGTCGAGCCACCTTCGTCGGGCCGGCTAGGACCGGCGGTGTCAGAGCGCTCACCGACGCCTGGTCGCCGGGTGGTGCTGGCTCTTGTGGCGATTGCCGCAGGGATCGTGGTGTCGGCACTGATCGGCGCCTCCGTGGTCAGTGCAGCGGGCTGGTCCTTCAACGTTCCCTCGGGGCTCGGTGACGATTTCGGCCGCGTGGCCGGACAGTTGGCGGCCGGGGTTCCCCTCGATCACAACCGTGTTCCGCTGGTGGCTCGAGTGTTGCTGACGGTGCCGTTGTGGCTGTGTCTGGTGGGTGTTCCGTTCCTGTTGGCCCGGCGCCCCACGCTCAAGCTGCGGCGGGACCTCGGCTGGGCGATGACCGGGCGCGACGTCGGCGCGGGTCTCGCTGTGGGGATCGCCACCCAGGTTGTGCTTGTGCCGCTGGTCTATCTGCCGATGAGTCGTTTCATCGACAGCGAGTCGCTGGAGGCCCCGGCACGGAATCTCGTTGCTTCGGCTGATTCGTCTCTGGGAATCCTGGCGCTGGTCGTGCTCACCGTGGTGGGAGCGCCGATTGCCGAGGAGTTCTTGTATCGGGGCCTGCTGCATCGGGGTCTGGCCGAGCTGCTGGCTGGTCTTGGCCGGGCAGGCACCGTATTGGCGGTGTTGGGGTCCTCGACGTTGTTTGCGGCGTCGCACTTCCAGCTCCTCCAGTTTCCAGGTCTGTTGGCGGTCGGCATCGTCGCCGCGACTGCGTTTCAGATGACCGGCCGTCTCGGCACCCCGATTTGGATCCATGTCGGATTCAACGCCACCAGCGTGGTCGTCCTGCTTGCTCAGCTTCTCTAGGAACCGAGCGAAGCAAATCCCGGGTTCCCTCGGCCCAGGCGGCTCGGGGAGGGCACGGCGGTGCGAAGGAGATGGCACAATGAAGCGCCATGAGTCCGTCCCCCGACAGTGCCACCCCGCCCGCGCGGCGCTCTGAGGCCGGACCTGCGCTGATCCGGCGCCCGGGCCTGCGGCGGTTTATCGCCGATCGGTCCCTCGACATGCAGGCAGTGTTCACCGCGGTGGTCGTGGCCGGCGTCACTCTGTTCGTCGTTTGGAACCTGTCGCCCTGGTTGTGGTTCACCGACACCACCCCGACCGGTGGAGACTTGGGTGCCCATGTCTGGTCACCGGCCTATCTGCGTGACGAGTTGCTGCCGGACCTCCGGCTGACCGGCTGGTCGCCCGACTGGTATGCGGGCTTCCCGGCCTTCACGTTCTACATGGTCGTTCCCTCGTTGCTGATCGTGATGGTCAACGTCGGGCTGGACCTGCCGTTAGATCTGCTCTCGGCGTTCGGGGTCGCGGTCGCGGCGTTCGTCGTTGCGGGCCGGTTCGGTGCCGAGCGGAGCTCAAGGTTGATCGTCGCTGCCGGTTTCGGTGCCGGCAGTGCGCTGTTCGGGGCGGCAGCCGACGGCCGCGTCTTCATCACGGACTGGTTGGGCTGGTCGCCTCTGGAACCCTTCACGTTCAACGACACTTCCGTCGACCTGGCGATCGCCGCGGTGTTGGCGCCGGCAGCGGTGGGCGTGCTCGTATGGTCCAGCGCGGCTCCGGCGAGGCAGTGGCGGGGCGCACTCACCGCTGCGGCGGTGGCAGCGACAGTCCTGACAGTCCCGACTCCCTACGGGGTCGCCATGAAACTGGTGGTGATCGCGGGGATCGTCGCCTTGCCGTTGTCGGCATTCGTCGCCGGCCGGCTGAGCGGTCTGGCATTTCCCGGGCCCGCGCTGATGGCGTTGATGACCCTGCCGTTCATCTTCGACCGTTCGTTCAACATCTACGGCGGGAACCTGATGTCGACGATGGCCGGGGAGTTCGCCTACAGCCTGGGATTGTCGGTTGCCATGCTGTTCATCGGTTTCGCAGCCCGGGGGCTGGCGAGCGGCTCAGACCGGGTCGCGGCCGCGGTGTTGCTGGCCCTGATCGGCCTGCTGCATCTGTTCGCGGCATTCTTCGCGCTCGTGGCGCTGTTCGCTCTGCTGGTCGTTCGGTTCGGGCGACGCGAGGTCTTCTGGGTCGGTGTCGTCGGTCCGGTCGCCGCGCTGCTGGCCGCGTTCTGGGTGCTGCCGTTCGCCTGGAACGTCGCCTACCTCAACGACATGGGCTGGGGAAAGGAGCGTCGTTACGCTGCGGCGCTGTGGCATCGGGGAGATGATCTCGGCAACCAGAGCTTTTTGGCCAACGACCTGCCGCTGCAGGTGTTCGTGGTCCTCGCGGTCGTCGGCGTGTTGGTCTGCGTGCTTCGCCGGGTCCGGATCGGTATCGCCCTGGGGATCGTTGCGGCGGTCTTCGCGGCTGCTTTCGTGCTGCTCCCCGAGAGCCGACTCTGGAACGTGCGGATCCTGCCGTTCTACTACCTGTCGGTCTACCTGCTGTCTGGTATCGCTGTGGCCGAGGTCGGCCGCGGCGCGATCTGGATGCTTCGGCCGGCGCCTCTGGATTCCGGCGGCTCGGGCGCACGCCCCCCTGCGGTCTGGGCGGCGGTTCCTGCGGGCCTGTTGACTCTGGTGATTCTGACCGCCTTGGCCTTTCCGCTCCGCTCCGTTCCGTTCGCCACGACCTTCCAGAGGACCGACGCGGCCGGTGGAGCCGCCACCCTCTACGGCTTCTCGAGCATCTTCGGGATCGAGTCGATCCGCGGCTGGAACGGTCTTGCGACCGCTGAGTTCAACCAGGGTCCCGGGTGGCTGAGATACAACTTCACGGGGTACGAGCAGAAGTCGGGCACTGTGGAGTACAACGAGTTGGTGTCGACCATGGCCGAGGTCGGGGAGGAGTTCGGTTGCGGGCGGTCGCTTTGGGAGTTCGACAGTGAGCGTCTCGGGACTTACGGCACGACCATGGCGCCGATGCTGCTGCCCCACTGGACCGACGGCTGTATCGGCTCGATGGAGGGACTCTATTTCGAGGCGTCGGCGACGACCCCCTACCACTTCCTGTTGCAGTCGGAACTGTCGGAGAGTCCCTCTCGCGCCCAGCGCGACCTTCCGTATTCGAGACTCGACGTCGGCAAGGGCGTCGGGGGGCTCGAGACCCTCGGCGTTCGCTACTACCTGGCGGTGTCCGAGTCGGCGATTGCTCAGGCGCGCGAACTCGAAGCGTTCGAGGAGATAGCGGCGAGCGGGCCGTGGGTGGTCTTTCTGGTGAAGGATCAACAGATTGCGGTGGGTCTGGAGCAGTTGCCCGTGGTGATTGAGGGGTTGTCAGCGGGCGGGGAGCATTGGTTGGTGCCCACCGTCGCCGCCTGGGAGAGTGCCGAGGAGATCCCGCTGATCGCGGCGGACGGGCCCGCCGGATGGCCGCGCATGTCCCTTGACGACCTGGCCCGACAGGATGCCGACTTTGCTGCCTCGGTAGAGAGCGGCGAACGGGTGTCGGAGATGCGCGCGTTGGCCGATTTGCTGCCGGACTGGCTCGAGCGAGTACCCACCGAGACCGCGGAAGTCTTCGACCTCGCTGTCGACAACGACTCGATCAGCTTCAGCGTGGACCGGATCGGATTCCCGGTGCTGGTGCGGGCCAGCTATTTTCCCAACTGGGAGGTTTCGGGAGCGGACGGGCCGTTCCGGGTGGCGCCCAATCTGATGGTGGTCGTGCCGACCGAGACCTCGGTGAGTCTGAGCTATACCCGCTCAGCGGTCCAGTGGATCGGTCTGTCGGCGACCCTGCTCGGACTCGTGCTGGCCGTCGCGGCAGCCCGTCGGAGATGGGATCGCGGCGATGATGGCCCGCCTGCGTTCTGGGACCTAGCGGCGCCGCGCGCGGCAACGCCATCGCGCCCCGCAACACCCGAGGATGCAGCCGATGTTGACTATCTCCCTGATCCGGTCCCCGTTGGCTCGGTTCCGGTTCCCGCTTATTCGGCAGCAACTAGTTCGGCGCGGGGATCGGCCGGTTTGGGCGATCCGATCGGTGAGTTGCGTCTGTCGGTGGTGGTTCCGGCGTACTGCGAAGCGGAGCGGATCGCGTCGACGGTCGCCGAGATCCGCTCCGAGCTGGATTCTCTGCACGTCGGCGGCGACTTGGAGATCGTGGTCGTCGATGACGGATCGCCTGACGACACTGCCCGGCGGGCAACCGAGGCGGGTGCCGACCTGGTGATCGAACTGCCTGCCAACCAGGGGAAGGGCGCCGCGGTCCGCGCCGGCGTGCTGGCGAGCCGCGGACGGACGGTGGCGTTCACCGACGCGGACCTGGCCTACTCGCCGGACCAGTTGTTGGGACTGCTCGCCGTGGTGGAGGCCGGCTGCGAGGTGGTGATCGGCAATCGGTACGCGGAACTGTCGGTGGCCGACCGCAGCGTGTCGGGTCTGCGCCGGTTGGGGAGCCGCGCGGTGAACCTCTTCGCCCGAACCGTGCTGGCGGGCCGCTACCGGGACACCCAGTGCGGCTGCAAGGCGTTTCGCGCCGATGTGGCCAAGGCTCTGATGGCCGCGGGACGTATCGATGGTTTCGCTTTCGATGTCGAACTGCTCCACCTAGCGGAACGCTGCGGATACGCGGTAGCTGAGGTTCCGGTGCGCGTCGTCAACAGCGAATCCTCGACTGTTAGGGCATTCAAGGACGGCCTGCGGGTCGCCCGCGACGTCACGATGATCAGGCGCCTCAGCCGCAGCGGGGTGTATGCGAGCAGCCTGGACTGCTACGTAGTGCAGCCGAGGGGCCGTGGCTGACGTTGGGTGCGGGGCGTGGGTGTGTTTGAGGGGGTTGGGCTGGTGCGTGGGGCGTGGGTGTGTTCGGGCAGCTTGGAGTGGTGCGCGATGCCGTCCACCGGGGGCGCGGCCCGGGCGGCTAGTAGGCACGGCGCGAAGGCGGTTGGGGTCATGCCTCTGCGGGTCCACGATGTTCGATCCGCGAACGCTGCGGGCGGCGGGCCTGTCGTGTACGGATTCTTGTTGTGTCTGGATTCGCGCTACGGGTTCTGGGTATCAGGTTCCGGTACACTGCTCGCATGGCAGACAACGAGAATCCTGAGGAGGCCGCTCAAGCGTCGCAAGCTGACGGTGCCGAGGCCGCTGATACGGAGGCCCCTGATACCGAGGCCGCTGATACGGAGGCCACTGATACGGAGGCCCCTGATACGGAGGCCGCTGACGGTCAGGGCACTGACATTGGGGACGTTGCAGGCGATGCACCTTCGGGGGGCTCGGGCAACCCCCCTGCTGAGGCGCCTGTTGAACCCGAAGTGCCTGTTGAACCCGAGGTGCCTGTTGAACCCGAGGTGCCCCTCGCTCCCAGGCGAGCCGCCAAGCTGGCCGGGATCGGAGTGCTCGCTGCGTTGTTGGTCGCGGTGATCGTCGTTGCCGCGGTGTGGGCAGTCTCAGCCATCACCGATGAGTCCGACGACGACGAATATGTCTACGACGAGTATCGCCAACGGCAAGGCTCAGATGACGACGAGTATCGCGAGCGGCGGGACTCAGATGACGGATGGCTCGAGTATCTGGACCCCTCAGATTTCGACGGACCTTTCGACAGGTACCGGCGCGGTCAAAGGCGAGGTCTCTTCGGGCACGGCGGGCTTTGGGGAGAGTTCTGGGACCGCGGCGACGGGCGCTATAACGGTGGCGACCACTTTGAGGATTGGGAGTCCCCAGCACTGCGCGGTGCCCTCCGGATGCCATTCGCTCTCGGCCTGGGGCCGGTGGTCGTGGTGGTCCCAGGCGGCTGGGGTGGCACGGGCGGTCTCGATGCGGACGGGCCCGGGCTCGAGCTCGGCGCGATACTGCGGTACCTGCTGCCGCTTGGCGAGGGTGACGGGTCGATGGATGATCTCGGCCCGGGGTTGGCCGGGTTGTTGAACGAGTTGTTTGGTGAGGGTGACGGGTCGATGGATGATCTCGGCCCGGGGTTGGCCGGGGTGTTGGAGGAGTTGTTTGGTGAGGGTGACGGGTCGATGGATGATCTCGGCCCGGGGTTGGCCGGGTTGTTGAACGAGTTGTTTGCTCAAGACGACGGCTCCATGGATGAACTCAACCCCGAGTTAGCCGGGTTGTTGAACGAGTTGTTGGACGAGATGTTCGCCCAGGGATTGTTTGACGATCCGTCGGTCCTTGAAGAGCTCTTCGGCACGGGGGGTCTGTTGTCGCCGGACCCACCCGACGAGACGAGCCTCGACGGAACCGAGCCCGACACCCCCGCGTCAGCGGCGCTCGAAGAGTCGGCACCTACCTGACCGTTCAGTTCAGGCCGGTGAGTTCCCCGGACACGGTCGTCGTCGACGGCGGCGCGGAATCTGCTGTGATCGCGCCGCACCGCAGTCCCTTGCCCGGCTAGTCTCGGCTGCCATGGACGATCAGCGGACTCCCATAGAGATGCAGTCTCTTGAGCCCGCGCCCGCGATACCGAAGAAGATCAAGACGAAGGTCTACAACCGCGCACTGACCCTCCTGCAGGAGGAACTGGTGCTGTTGCAGCGGTGGATCCGCCACAAGGGCCTCAAGGTGGTCGTCGTCTTTGAGGGGCGTGACGCCGCTGGCAAGGGTGGAGCGATCAAGCGGATAACTGAGCGGCTCAACCCCCGGGTCGTGCGGGTCGTGGCGCTCGGCACGCCGAGTGACCGAGAGAAGTCCCAGTGGTGGTTCCAGCGTTACGTGGCTGCGTTGCCGGCGGCGGGGGAGATGGTGCTGTTCGACCGCAGCTGGTACAACCGCGGCTTGGTCGAGCCCGTGATGGGTTTCTGTACCGACGAGGAGTACCGCGAGTTTCTGCGGTCCTGCCCCGAGTTCGAGCGGATGCTGGTCCGCTCGGGGATCATCTTGATCAAGTACTGGTTCTCGGTGAGCGACGCCGAGCAGGAGGCCCGCTTCCAGAGTCGCATCTCCGATCCGTTGAGGCGCTGGAAGCTGTCACCGGTTGATCTGCAGAGCCGGGAGCGTTGGGTGGACTTCTCGAAGGCCAAGGACACGCTGTTCGCCCACACCGACATCAAGCAGGCCCCCTGGTATGTGGTCAATGCCGACTCCAAGAAGAGGGCCAGGCTGAACTGTATTTCTCATCTCCTGTCGCAGATCCCCTACGAGCCGGTCCCGTGGGAGGAAGTTGAGTTGCCCGACAGACAGTCGGCTGTGGGCTATGTGAGGCCGCCGATCTCGGATCAGACTTTCGTGCCTGAGAAGTACTGACTCCCGGCAGTCCGGCAGCACCCGCAGTCTGGCATCCCGGGCAGTCTGGCGGTGTGAGCCCTCGGTTGAATGGGCAAGGCGGCGGTCCGCGGTTTAGGTTTCGTGGTGTGGGCACAGACTTCGACACGATCTTCAAGGCTTACGATGTTCGCGGCACCGTCCCGGACCAGTTCGACACCGACGGATCCCGAGCCATCGGCGGGGCGTTCGCCCGATTCGTCCGGAACCTGGGGGAAACGTCGGTTCTCGTGGGGCGCGACATGCGCCCTGACGGCGAGGAGCTGGCGGACGCCTTCGCGCAGGGGGCGATGGACCACGGGGTCGACGTGGTCGATGTGGGTCTGTGCGCCACCGACATGCTGTACTACGGCTCGGGCCACCTGGGAGCCCCGGGGGCCGTCTTGACCGCTTCGCACAACCCGGCGGGCTACAACGGAATCAAGATGTGCCTCGCCCGGGCAGCGCCCATCGGCTCTGACTCGGGACTGTCCGAGATCAAGCAGATGGCGATTGCGGGCCCCGATCCTGCCGCGGCGCGAGGGCGACTCACGCAGCACGACCTGCTTGCCGGATACGTCTCGCATGCACACTCCTTCGTCGACCTCGATGCCCTGAAACCGCTGCGGGTGGTGGCCGACACGGCCAACGGAATGGGCGGTCTGGTGGTGCCCGCAGTGTTCGCCGGGCTGCCCTTTGAACTCGACCACATGTATCCCGAGCTCGACGGCACGTTCCCGAACCATCCGGCCGACCCGATCCAGCCCGAGAACTGCAGAGACTTGATGTCCAGGGTTCTGCACGACCGCGCCGACATCGGTCTGGCCTTCGACGGCGACGCAGACCGGGTGTTCCTCGTCGATGAGAACGCCAGGGCCGTGTCCGGGTCGTTGACCACCGCGCTGGTCGCCCGCTCCATCCTGGAGCGTCAGCCGGGCGCGACCATCGTCCACAACCTGATCTGCTCCAAGACCGTGCCCGAGGTCATTGTCGAGGGCGGTGGAACACCCGTTCGAACGCGGGTCGGCCATTCGTTCATCAAACAGGTGATGCTCGAGACGGGGGCCGCGTTCGGCGGTGAGCATTCGGGGCACTACTACTTCCGTGACAACTTCGGCGCCGACAGTGGGCTGATCGCCGCGCTCGTGGTGCTCGAGGCCTTGGGGCGCCATCCTGCGGGCCTCTCGGATCTCGTGTCGTCGCTCGACCGCTATGCGGCATCGGGCGAGATCAACACCAGGGTCAGCGACACCGCCGCGGTGATCGACCGGGTGGCCCGTGCCTTCGCCGGCGCCTCGGTGGATCGTATGGACGGGCTGACCGTCGACCTCGGTGACTGGTGGTTCAACCTCCGTCCCTCGAACACCGAGCCGCTGCTTCGTCTCAACCTCGAAGCGGGCACTCAAGCCGAGGTCGACGTTCGTGTCAATGAAGTCCTCGCCCTGTTCGCCTGACCGTTGTCTGTGTGCGGTGAGTTTCTGGTTGACTGGGACGCATGACCCTCGACATCCGCCTCCTTGAGATTCTGGTATGCCCCATCGACCGCGGCCCGCTGCTGTATTTCGCCGACGAATCCGTGCTGTACAACCCGCGCCTCCAGAAGCTCTATCGAATTCATGAGGGTGACATTCCGGTGATGCTTCCCGACGAGGCAAGCGATGTGGATTCACAGGAGCACTCCCGCCTGCTCGCCAAAGCCGAGACCGACGGAGTCGCGCAGACTTGCCGGATCTGAGCGCCGCCATGCCTTGGTCGGGCCGCCGCTGTGGCCGATACGGACCGAGTCGCGCGGGCTTGCCGGGTTTGGGTGGTGCCATGCCGGGTTGGGGCCGCCGTGGTGGCCGAGGCCGACGGAGTCGCGCAGGCTTGCCGGATCTGAGCGCCGCCATGCCTTCTGCCGGACTGCCTGACGCGGGTTGATGACTGAGCCGGCTGACGAGTTGGGGATCCGGTCATGGTGCTGATCGATGGGGTGCTGAAGAACTACGACTGGGGCTCGCCGACCGCGATCCCTGAGCTGCTGGACCTCAGTGCGACGGGCGAGCCCGTTGCGGAGGTGTGGTTCGGAGCGCATTGGGCAGGGCCGGCGGAGCTGCGCGGGTCGGGTGTCCGCCTTGACGAACATATCGATGCCGACCGGCGTGCGGCGCTGGGCGCCTCGGTGGCAGACCGTTTCGGTTCGCTTCCCTTCCTGTTGAAGGTGTTGGCCGCCGACGCCCCGCTCTCGTTGCAGACGCATCCGTCGGCCGAGCAGGCGCGAAATGGATACGAACGCGAGGAGGCCCTGGGAATCGACCGGCACGGCGCCCGCCGCTGTTTCCGTGACCGGCGCCACAAGCCGGAGTTGATCTGCGCGCTCAGCGAGTTCAGCGCGCTGTGCGGATTCCGTGAACCGTCCGAGACGCTTGAACTGCTTGGGACGATCCCAACTGATGCTCTTGATCCGATCAGGGCCAGGATCGCCGCGGTGCCTACGCCCGCCGGTATCGCCGGGCTTCTGGAGTGGTTGCTGCGGCTGGATCGGCAGGCGACCGCGGATCTGGTGGGGTCGGTGACGGCTGCGTGCGCTGCACAGTCGCCGTCGCGGTCCGCGTCGCCGTTCGCAGCGGAACGGCAGGTGGTGAGCGATCTCGGCCGGCGCTACCGCAGAGACCCCGCCGTGCTGATCGCCCTGCTGTTGAATCTGGTGAGGCTGCGGCCGGGCGAGGCGATCTTCTTCGGACCGGGCAACCTGCACTGCTATCTGCGTGGCACGGGCGTGGAGCTGATGGCCAACTCCGACAATGTCGTACGCGCCGGGCTGACGAGCAAGCACGTGGACGTGGCGACGCTGCTCGACATCGTCGAGACCGACCCGATGACAGTCGACGTTCAGCGGCCGTCAGCCGTCGACGGGGTGGTCAGCTACCGCAGCCCGGTCGAAGAGTTCTCGTTGCAGAGGATCGATCTGAACAGCGCTGCCGAGGTCGAGCCGGGCCCGGCGATCCTGCTGTGTACTTCGGGTCATGCCCGTCTTGAGAGCCGAGCCGGCTCTCACCCCCTCGGGCGGGGCGCGGCCGCCCCCGGGGGGGGCCCCCCCCGCCCCCCCCCCCCCCCCCGCCCCCCCCACCCCGGTCCCCCCCCGGGGGGGGCCCGACACCCCCCCCGTCGGGCGGGGCGCGGCCGCCTGGATGGCGGCCTCCGACGGCCCCGCCCATCTCGACGGCACCGCAACCGTGTTCCGCGCCGGGGTTGGTCCCAGAACCGACTCCGGGCCACAGCACCGGTAGGCCTCGGCGCTGGCAGCCACGGCACCGGTCGGCCCTAGGGCCGCTACGCTTGGCGGGCGGGCTGTGCAGAGATGGTGTCAGTCGACCCCCGCCCGCTGATGCCTGTTGCTTTCTTGAGGAGTGTGTGCGGTGACCCTTACCCCTGACTACAAGGTCGCGGATCTGGACTCAGCAGAGTTCGGCCGCAAAGAGATCCGCTTGGCGGAACATGAGATGCCGGGCCTGATGGCGTTGCGAGGGAAGCACGCGGGCGATGCCCCTCTGGCGGGGGCGCGGATCGCCGGTTCGCTGCACATGACGGTGCAGACGGCGGTGCTCATTGAGACCCTCACCGCCCTCGGCGCCGACGTGCGCTGGGTGAGCTGCAACATCTTCTCTACCCAGGACCATGCCGCTGCGGCGGTTGTGGTGGGGCCTGACGGCACCCCAGACGACTGTCGCGGCGTTCCCGTCTTCGCCTGGAAGGGCGAGACCCTCGAAGAGTACTGGTGGGCCACCGAGCAGCTGTTCGTGTGGCCCGACGGCGCTGGCCCCAACTTGATCCTCGACGATGGCGGCGATGCCACCATGCTGGTCCACAAGGGTCTGGAGTTCGAGAACGCCGGAGCGATTCCGGAGCCACTCGAGGACGACCCCGAGGAATGGTCGGTGTTCCTCGACCGTCTGCGCGACATCGCCGCACGCGACCCGCGGTTCTTCAGCCGGATCGCGCCGGCTGTCCGCGGCGTCTCTGAGGAGACGACCACCGGCGTCAACCGTCTCTACCAGATGTTGGAGAGGGGCGAACTGCTCTTCCCGGCGATCAACGTCAACGATTCGGTGACCAAGTCAAAGTTCGACAACCTCTACGGTGTCCGCCACAGCCTGGTAGACGGCATCAACCGCGGCACCGATGTGATGATCGGCGGCAAGGTGGCGGTCGTCTGCGGTTTCGGTGACGTGGGCAAGGGCTGTGCAGAATCGCTGGCGGGCCAGGGAGCGCGGGTGATCGTCACCGAGGTCGATCCGATCTGCGCTCTGCAGGCCGCCATGTCGGGCTACGAGGTCAACACGCTGGAGGCAGTCGTCGACAGAGCCGACATCTTCATCTCGGCCACAGGCAACAAGGACATCATCCTGGCAGGCCACATGGCGAGGATGAAGCATCAGGCCATCGTCGGCAACATAGGCCATTTCGACAACGAGATAGACATAGCGGGACTCAACCGGCTCTCCGACGTGCGCCGGGTAAACATCAAGCCCCAGGTAGACGAGTACGTGTTCCCGGACGGCCACTCGGTCATCGTGCTGAGCGAGGGGCGGCTCTTAAACCTGGGCAATGCCACCGGCCATCCGAGTTTCGTGATGAGCTGCTCGTTCACCAATCAGGTGCTGGCGCAGTTGGAACTGCACGCCAACGCCGACTCGATCGAGATGGGTGTGCATGTGTTGCCCCGGACCCTCGATGAGGAGGTCGCTCGGCTCCATCTCGACGCCCTCGGCGTGAAGCTGACGACGATGAGCCAATCTCAGGCCGACTATCTGGGAGTGCCCGTCGGCGGCCCCTACAAACCCGACCACTACCGCTACTGACCAGCGCCAACCCCACCGACCGACCCCAGAAAAACCGCCACTTCGCGCCGGTAGACACAGCCGTTGCCTACCAGCTGCTCCTAGAGGGTTACGTGGGTGACGCAGATGTCGTCGCCCTGGGGTTTGGAGGAGGCGGTGGAGGCGTCGGCGGGGCCGTACAGATGGCCGAGCATTCCCTGGACCATGCCGCGGTCAACGGCGCAGATGACCGGATGTTCCACGACCGCGTCGCCGAAGGGGCAGTTCTGGGCGACGATCTGGTACTCGTCGCCGTCGGCGCGCTCGGCTCTGGCTGCGAATCCGTGGGCTGACAGCGCATCGGCCACGGCATGCAGGGCGCCCTGATAGCTGCGGTGCGTCTCGCCGGGATCGATTGCCGCGGCCATCGCCTTGCCGTACTCGACCCCCACCTCCTCGGCCATTTCCTCGGCAGCATGGGCGGGCAGCATCGCCAACGCCCGCCCCAGCAGCGACACCAGCACATCGTCATGGCGCACGTTCACTTCCAGGCGCACCTCGGTGTGCGCCGGCCGGTAGTGCTTGGATGGGCGCCCGACCCCACCGCCCGGTTTGGCGACCTCGACGCCGAGGTGGCCCCCGGCGGTGAGCTTGTCGAGATGGTGGCGCGCAACGTTGGCGTGCAGGTCGAACTCCTCGGCCACCTCGCTGGCGGTTACACCGTCGGGCTTCTGATGGACGTGCAGGTAGATGTCGCGGCGGGTGACGTCACCAAAAGCCGCGGTTATGGCAGAGACCGTCGAAGCGAACTCTGTGGGGCTGAGGTGCTGGGCATCCACGGCGCTATTCTACGCAGATATGACCGTCACCGAAGCCGAAGTGATCGAGGCTCTGCGTCCGGTCGAGGATCCGGAGCTTCATCGCAGCATCGTTGATCTGGGGATGGTCCGCTCCACAACCATCGACGGCGGCCATGTCGAGGTCGGCATTGACCTCACGATCGCCGGTTGCCCGCTGCGCAACGAGATCCAACATCGGGTCTCCGGAGCTGTCACCGCCCTCGACGGGGTCAACGTGGTGACCATCGACTTCGGCGTGATGACCGATGAGCAGCGGGCGGAGGTCCGCGGGATGCTCCACGGCGATCCCGCGGCGACAGCTGGGTCACAGCCGGCCCACGGCCACGCAACCGGGCGTGCCATTCCCTTCGCTCAGCCGGGCAACAAGACCCGCACGCTGCTGATCGCCTCGGGCAAGGGCGGAGTGGGAAAGTCGTCGGTCACCGCCAACCTGGGCATCGCGCTGGCGCAGCGGGGTCACAGCGTGGCCGTTGTCGATGCAGACGTCTGGGGTTTCTCGATCCCGCGGATGCTCGGCGTCGCGCAGGCGCCGACGGTGATCGACGACATGATCATCCCCCCCGAGACTCACGGGGTGCGCTGTGTCTCGATGGGCTTCTTCGCCCGGGAGGACCAGCCCGTCATCTGGCGGGGCCCGATGCTGCACAAGGCGCTCGAGCAGTTCCTGACAGACGTGTTCTGGGACGACCCCGATTTCCTGCTCGTCGATCTGCCCCCCGGAACCGGCGACATCTCGTTGTCGCTGGCGCAGTTCCTGCCCCGGGCGGAGGCCTACGTCGTCACCACCCCCAACCCGGCGGCGCAGCGGGTTGCTCAGCGTTCGGCGTTCATGTTCGACCAAGTAAAGATAAAGGTGAAAGCCGTGATAGAGAACATGTCGTGGTTCACCGGCGACGACGCCAAGCGGTACTACCTGTTCGGCGGCGGCGGCGGAGCTGAGCTGGCGGAGCGCCTCGAGGTCGATCTCATTGGTCAGATCCCGATGACGATCGCCCTGCGAGAGGGTTCCGACACCGGTGAGCCGATCATGGCCGTTGACCCACGGAGTGAGGCATCGGCTGTGTTTGCGGAGATGGCCCGTTGGATTGAGACCCACAAGCCGTCGAAACGCTCGCACCCGGAACTGATAATCAACTGAACGGTCCGCCCGCCACGCCGGCGGTCCTGCAATAATCCGGACCAGCACTGATTTCGTGGAGTGCGGTTGAGCTGACTGAGGAGAACAGACAAGTGGATGTCCGCATTGGAGTGAGTGACCATGCCCGCGAGATCGTTGTGCAGCTTCCCGACGAGACCGACCGTTCCTCGGTCAAGGCCTCGATCGACGAGGCGATCAGCGGTGCGACTGCAACGCTGTGGTTGACCGACGAGAAGGGCCGCGAAGTGGTCGTGTCGGCCTCGAAGATCGCGTTCGTCGAACTGGGCCCCGAAGGGGGCAACCCGATCGGCTTCGGCTGAGGCTGAGGCTGAGGCTGAGGCAGGCCGGTACCTTCGGTGGCCAGCCTCGCGGAGATCGCGCGAGCGAAGACCTCGCTCGACTCCGCGGCGATTGCCCATCTTCAGCGTCTGGTCAGTTCATGGTCGTTGCTCAGCGACCTGTCGTTCAGCGATCTGTTGCTTTACGTCCCCAAGAATGGGCTACCGAGCGACGGGGGTGAACCGGACATCGCCGATACGGGTGAATTCGTCGTGTTGGGCCACACGCGTTCGGTTACCGGCGCGACGGTCCACTACGGCGACCCGGTAGGCCAGACCGTCTCGGTCGTCGACAATCCGCTGCTGGCGCGAGCGATGACAGAGCAACGGAGGCTTCAGGGCTTGATCACCAGAGGCGACCTTCACGGCCCCGATCATGATCAACTGGTTGAAGAAGACATCAGGATGCCGGGCGCGGGTGCGCAGATCGCGGTCGAGTACATCCCGGTGCGTGGCGACGGCGAGGTCGTGGCCGTGCTTACAAGGGAGGCGGAGTCGGCATTCGTCCGTCACCGGAGCCCGGTAGAACGCCCGTATCGGGCAGTGGGGGAGCGGTTGGCGCAGATGGTCGCCGATGGAGCCTTTCCGTTCGCTGAGTCGGAACGGGTCGGTGAACTGCGTGAGCCGCGTGTGGGTGACGGTGTGGTGGTTCTGGACCGTGAAGGGCGAATCGAGTACGCCTCACCCAACGCGGTCTCGGCGATGCATCGCCTGCGGGTGCTCAGCAACCTCGAGGGCAGGCGACTGCGAGAGCTCGGGATCGACGAGTCGGCCGTGCGACGGGCGTTCTCCTCTCGTCACAGCACTGTCGATGAATTCGAGGAGGCCGAGGATGCCTGCGTCGTGGTGCGCTGTCATCCGCTGATCGAACACGGGAGGGTGACGGGTGCTGTCGGCCTGCTGCGCGACATCTCTGAGTTGCGGAGCCGAGATCGGCTGCTGATCTCCAAGAACACCACGATTCGTGAGATTCACCATCGGGTGAAGAACAACCTGCAGACAATCCAGTCCCTGCTTCGTCTGCAGACCAGGCGTCTCCGCTCACCGGAGGCGGTCGCCGCCGTCGAACAGTCGGCCCGCCGGATCGGATCGATCGCCGTGGTTCACGAGACCCTGACCGCCGATGCAGGCGACGTCGTTGATTTCGATGCGGTGGTGAGCAGGCTTGTACGGCTGGTCGAGGAGGGGCTCGGTGCACCGGAGCGCCCGGTGCGCATCAAGGTGAGCGGCAGCATCGGGGCCCTCGGAGGTGACGTTTCGATGCCTCTGGCCGTGGTGGTCACCGAGTTGTTGCAGAACTCAATTGACCACGGTTCCGGGTCTGAACATCCGGTGAGGGTTCGACTCGGCGGAGACAGCAAGGAGTTGTCGATCTGTGTGCAGGACCACGGCCCGGGAGTTCCTGAGGGATTCTCGCTTGATCGCGACGCAGGGCTGGGCTTGACGATCGTTCGCACTTTCGTGGTGTCGGATCTTGGTGGACGGATCACGTTTGCCCGGTCAGACGCCACAGCCGACGGCCCCGGTCGCGGAGGTTCGGCGGGCACTGCCGTCGATGTGCGGGTTCCGCGCCCCGGTCCTGCGTTGCCCCTCGGTTAGTGCAGCACCGTGGATGGCGCGGGGCCGTGGCCCGCGCGGCGGGGCCGTCAGGCCGGCGCCGGGTCGGTTTGCACTGTTCTCAGCGGGGTTCAGGAGTGTGTTGTGGCGAGGGCTGCGGCGACCCGCAGGCGCCGACGGATGACTCGGCGTTCTTCTTCGGAGGTTCCGCCCCAGACGCCGGTGTCCTGGTTGGTGGTGAGGGCGAAATCCAGGCACTCGTCCTGGCATTGGCATGAGAAACAGACCTGTTTGGCGGATGCGATCTGATCGACCGCCGGCCCGGTCGTTCCGACTGGAAAGAACAGTGCCGGGTCTGTGTCGCGGCATGCCGCCTCAACTCGCCAGTCGAGTGCGGATGCGAAAGCGTCGGCTGTGAGGGCCACGATTATCCTCCTGGTGCGCTATTTTCTGGGCCTCTTCGTGTCGCTGGTCTCCCGGCGATCCGGCAATAATAGGAACAGGTTCTCCTTCCCCGCAAGGGTTTTTTGAAACTTGTTCTGTTTTTCTGAACCGACGAGCCGCAGCCGCTATGCACGGACGGGCTGAAAATCCGCGAGACTCTGGCTGATGACCCAAGTGATCGCACACCGAGGAGCGTCGAAAGCAGCTCAGGAGAACACCCTGGACGCGTTCCGGTTGGCGCGGACCATGGGTGCACAATGGGTCGAACTCGATGCTCGACGCGCCGCGGACGGTGTGGTTGTGGTCCACCACGACGCCCACCTCACCGACGGACGGATCCTGGCAGAACTCTCCAGTGAAGATCTGCCCGACTACATTCCGAACCTCGCAGAGGCTCTCGAAGCCTGTGGCGACACCAGCGTCAACATCGAGATCAAGAATCTTCCCAATGACCCCGACTACGACGAGGACCACCTGGTCGCCGACGCGGTTGCGGGTCTCGTGCAGGCATATCTCGGCCCGCAGCGAGCACTGATCACTTCGTTCAACATCGACGCTGTCGATCGGATCCGCGCTGTCGACCCGTCGATTCCGTGCGGCTGGCTGCTGTTTCAGATGACCGACCCGGCCAGCGCCATCGGCCGGGCCGTCGCCCACGAAATGAAGGCGATCCACCCCTGGGACGTCCTGGTCGACGTCAATTTCGTCAATCGGGCCCATGCCGCCGGGCTGTTGGTGAACGTCTGGACCGTCGATGACCCGCAGCGGATGGCCCAGCTCATCGCTATGGGTGTGGACGGAATCTGCACCAATGTCCCCGATGTGGCGAGAAGGGTCATCGACGCCTGAGCGGCACGACTCAGCGAACCTCTGGCATCAACAGTGAGAGCCGTTCGGGGGTCCAGGTGAACCGCAGGCGTCTGCTCGCGCCCAAGTAGTCGCCGTCAACCTGGTACGGGGCCCCGGGATCGCACTCGATCACCAGCGATCGTATATCGGTGCGGAGGTCGACATTGCGCTGTTTGCTCAGGTCTTTGCCCCTCAGCGCGCCTGCCAGCACCGGGCCGAGGCTGGTTGAGCGGAGCCCTTCAAGTGTCACCACCGCCAGGGGATCGGTGAGGGCGAGCCCCGGAACCAGGTCGATGGGACGGCTTCCCAAGTAGGTGTAGGGATTGGTGTTCATGACCACGGTCATGAAGCCCTTGGCGAGTTCGTCGCCGGCCGGGCCCATGACTCGCAGCGGGGGGTTGCGGCGGTCGACCCCGCGCACCCAGGTGTCGAGTGCCGCCCACACGAACAGGGGATGGCCTGCCCAGCGTTTCCACGGTCCCCGGGCCTCGACCTGCTCCACGACCGCGGCGTCGAAACCGACACCGCAGTGAAACAGGAAGTAGCGCCCCTCCACGGCGCCCAGACCGATGCGGTGTATCGAGCCGCGGTCGATGGCGTCGAGCAGCACCAGGCAGGCATCCGCGGGATCGTCGGGAAGGCCGAGGATCCGGGCGAGGACGTTGGTTGAGCCTCCGGGAAGAGTCGCCAACGCGGTGTCGGTGCCGGCGAGACCGTTGGCGGCTTCGTTCACAGTGCCGTCACCGCCGAGCACGACCACGAGGTCGTAGTTGTCGTTGGCGGCTGACTGGGCGAGGCGCGTGGCGTGTCCCGGACGGCTGGTCTCGGCCAGGTTCACGTCGTGGTCGGCCGACAGGATCTTGTGGATGATCACTCGACGGCGGGCGGTCACTGACGAGGCGACCGAATTGACGATGAGGCAGATGCGCAAGAACATCAAAACTATCCGCTCAATTCAGATAGGCATTCGCCAACCTCGCTGGCAGACTCGTGGGCTATGAAAGTTGTTGTCTGCGTCAAACAAATCCCGGACCCGGCCGATCCGGGCGTGCTCGATCCCCAGAGCATGACCCTCGTCCGCGATCAGAAGCTCATTCTCGACGAGTCCGACAGCTACGGAGTCGAGATGGCCCTGCAGCTCGTCGACACGGCCGGTCACGGCTCGGTACACCTGGTCTCGATGGCGCCCGACAGTCAGGTGGCCGGTCTGCGCACTGCGCTGGCCATGGGCGCCGACAGCGCCACGCTGGTGAGCGACGAGGCACTCCACGGATCCGATGCGCTCGGTACGGCCAAGGTTCTCGCCGCGGCGATCGCCCGCGGTGAACCCGACTTGGTGTTGGCTGCGACCGAGTCGAGCGACGGTTACACCGGCACCGTGCCGGAGATGGTCGCTGAGTTGTTGGGCCTTCCGTCGGTCACGTTCGCCAAGGCAGTCGCGGTCGAGGGCGGCACGGCCAAGGTGCAGCGCCAGACCGAGGCGGGCTACGACGACGTCGAGTGTCCCCTGCCGGCGGTCGTGTCGGTGACCGCCGGTGTGGTTGAGCCCCGATATCCGTCTTTCAAGGGGATCATGTCGGCGAAGTCGAAACCGGTCGACGAACTCGGGATCAGCGATCTCGGGATCGATGCCGGATCTGTCGGCTGGGCCGGAGGTGCCCAGGAGATTGTGAGCGTTGCCGACGCTCCGACCCGTGAGGCGGGCGAAGTGATAGAAGACGAGGGAGATGCCCACGAGCGGATCGTGGCCTTCCTCGATGAGCTCAAGGTTCTGTGAGAGGACACGACATGGGAATCGAGAAGATCTGGGTGTTCGGTGAGACCAACGGCGATGCCGTCGCCACGATCACCCTGGAGATGCTGGCGAAAGCCCGCGAGATCGCCGACACCGTCGAGGTGTTCATGGCTGGAGACGGCGACGATCACGCCGCGGAGTTGGGTGACCACGGTGCCGAGACCGTCTACAGCACGGGTGACCTCGACGGGGCCATGCAGGGCGTCTCGGTTGCCTCTGCGGTCGCTGAGGCGATCGGCAGCGGCGATGTGGACGCACCGCAGGCTTTCCTGTTCGGCACCACCCAGGACGGTCGCGACGTTGCCGCGAGGCTGTCGGTGAAGCTCGACTCGCCGGTCATCACCAACATCGTCGACCTCGTCGTGGACGGTGACGACCTGTTGGGCAGCGAGCCGATCTTCGGCGGCGCGACCGATGTGATGACCAAGAACACTTCGGACAACCCGGGGATCTTCCTGGTTCGCCCGAAGTCGTTCGCGGCCGAACCGGTCGGCGGCCCCGAGGCCGACGTGGAGGACCTTGCTGTCGGCGAGGTGGGTGCGGCCGGTGCCGCTCGTGTCGTTGCCACCTTCGCAGAGGAGTCGGTCGGCCCCAAGCTCGATGAGGCGAACATCGTCGTCTCGGGTGGTCGTGGGCTCGGCGACGCAGAGGCGTACTCGATGATCGAGGACTTGGCTGCAGCGGTGGGCGCCGCTCCCGGTGCCAGTCGTGCCATCGTCGATGCAGGCTGGGTTCCCTACAGCTATCAGGTCGGTCAGACCGGCAAGGTCGTCAAGCCGACGGTCTATATCGCCTGCGGGATTTCAGGAGCGACTCAGCACCTTGTCGGCATGAAGGGATCGAAGAACATCATCGCCATCAACAAGGATTCCGAAGCGCCGATCTTCGCGGTTGCTGATCTGGGTGTCGTCGGCGATGTCCACAAGGTTCTGCCCAAGCTGATCGAAGCTCTCAGCGGCTGACAAAGAGCGGAACGACTGGGTTCTTGCGCCATTCTCGGCTTTTGTGTTTTGTGCAAGATGCACAGACTTATCCACACCTGTTGAATAATCGGTGACAACCGCGGGTCGATGCTGCGCTCACACCAGCGGCCAGGGCCAGCGGTGTCGGTTGCTGTCGCCGTGCGGGAAGGCCCTGTTGAGGGCCAGTGCCTTGGTTCGGGTGAGCATCGCGTCCTGTTCCAGGGGGTCGAGGAGGGCCGCGACGGGCTCGGGAATCCCCCGGTCGAGAAACGCCCGGAGGTCGTCTTGCAGCTGCTCGGGCAGGGGCTCGCCGGCGAAGTCCCAGATCACCGTGCGGAGCTTGAACTGGTGGTGAAATGCCAGGCCGTGGTCGATCGCCCAGATTCGGCTGTCGGTTCCCAGCAGGCAGTGCCCTGATTTCCGATCGGTGTTGTTGATGACCAGGTCGAGCGCACAGATCTGGCGGAAGGACTCGTCGTAGCGGTCGCTGGCCTCGTGCAGTGTGAAGTAGTGCTCCTCGTGATGGTGGGGAACGAACAGTTGCAGCGCCCCGGTCTCGAATGGCGCGTCGTCGCGTGCGACGGTGGGAGGGACGACGTCCCAGCCGAGGTCGTCGGCGACCAGGAAGGCTGCGACCTCGCGCCGGTAGAGGCCGTCGGGGAAGTCCCAGAGCGGACGTTCCCCCTTTAGCGGCTTGTAGATCGCCTGTGCCCGCAGCCCTTCATGGCAGAGATTGACGAGGAAGGTTGCGTTGGAGGAATAGGGCATCCGCCCGACCAGTTCCAGTTCCCCTTCGCAGAGCAGTGCCAACGCACGCTCGGTGGCGATCGGCTCGCGATCAAGGAACGGCGATTCGTTCCCACTCATCCCGCCCTCAGTTTCGGCACGGGCACCAGTCGCCGTTGCGGGCTTCGAGTGGTTGGCCGCAATATTGACATGGTGGACGGCCTGCTGCCACCACCGAGCGGGCACGGTTGACGAGTCCGACCACGTCCGCACGCTCTAGGAAGAACCGGGCCTGGAAGGGCTCGTCGTCTTCGTCGTCGACGAAAGACTCGGCCACGACGACTAGGCGGTCGAGTTCTTGGGCGTAGGCGATGGCGAGGCTGGCGACCGTCCATTCCGTGACAACCGGTTCTCTCAGGTCGAGGTCTGAGGGGAGATCGCCGATCTCACCATCGGGCAGCTCGCGCAGTACCCGGTCCAGGTACTCCGCGAGGGCCGCTACCTGCTGCTTCTCCACCTTCAGCGAAACCAGCTGACCCTCGCTGCGGGCCTGCAGAAAGAACTCGCGTTGACCCTTGGGTCCGAGGGTTCCGACCGTAAGGAAATCGAGTTCTCGAAAGTCGAAGGATCGGCTCATGACGGTGCCAGTGCCGTCAGGTCGTCGGTGGAGTTCACGGTCAGAACGATCGGTCCTCCGGGCGTGTAGAGGATCGCGGTCACCGAGCAGGGAGACACCACGATGCGTTGGAAGAGGTCGAGGTGGGTGCCGGTCGCCGACGCCGCGACTGCCTTGATGACATCAGCATGGGAGACAGCCACGATGGTCTCGCCAGGATGGGTGGCAACGAGGCGCTGGACCGTGTCGAGCGCGCGGCTCTGCATTTCGGAGAACGACTCGCCTTTTGGGAAACGGAATCCGCTCGGATAGCGCTGCACCTGCTTCCATTCGGGCTTGTTGCGCAGATCATCGAGTTTGCGGCCGGTCCAGGATCCGAAGTCGCACTCGATCAGCCCGAGGGACTGTCGCACACGCAGCTTCAGCGCCTGAGCGATCGGCTTGGCGGTCTCTCGGGTCCGTTCCAATGGTGAGGCGTAAACCGCCGCGACAGAGTCGAGAGCGGCTATCCTTTGCGCTGCGGCACAGGCCTGGGCGATCCCTTCCTCGGCAAGGTGCAGACCCGGTGCCCTGCCCGGGAGCGAGGCGCCGGTTGTGGGCGTCTGTCCGTGGCGCACGAACAGCACCAGTGTCGGTTCGGGGGCATCTGATTCGGCAGCCATGACTGCTGCACAACGTACCCTGTGAGTGATGCAATCACTTGATCCGAGTTCCGCTGCTGCCGAGACTGCGAACCGCGCCGCGGCCCTGCTCGTTCAGATTGAGGAAGACGTGGTGCAGTGTCGTGCATGTCCGCGGCTCGTTGAGTGGCGTGAGCGGGTCGGGCAACAGAAACGGGCGGCTTACCGGGACCAGCAGTATTGGGCCAGACCGGTCCCGGGTTTCGGCGACCCCGAAGCTCGTCTCTTGGTGCTCGGCCTGGCGCCGGCTGCTCACGGCGCCAATCGCACCGGTCGGATGTTCACCGGTGACCGCTCGGGCGACTGGTTGTATCGGGCCCTTTGGCGCGCAGGTTACGCATCACAGGAGTCGTCGACGAGCCGTGACGACGGGTTGTCGCTCGAAGGCGCCTGGATCACCGCGCCCGTGAAGTGCGCTCCGGTCGCCAACAAACCGACTCCAGACGAGCGCGACAATTGTCAGCCTTTTCTGGAGGCCGAGTTCGCTGCGCTCAACTCGCTGAGGGTGATCGTGGCCCTGGGAGGGTTCGCTCACGGCGCTGTGTGTCGCCACTTCGGTCTGCGGCCTCGTCCCAAGTTCGAGCACGGCCGAGAAGTTCCCCTCGGCAACGGCATGACCCTGCTGTGCAGTTTTCATGTGAGCCAACAGAACACGTTCACCGGCCGTTTGACCGAACCGATGCTGGACGCGATTTTCAGCCGCGCCCGCGAGCTGGAGGCATCGGACGAGTAGCTGCACAATCTGAAAGTTCAACTTGCAGATTGTGCAATCAATTTGTATGCTTCGACGATGATCGAACGGGTGATCACCGGCCAGTTGACGAATTTGTTCCGCCAATACCCGTTCGTTACCGTGACCGGCCCTCGCCAAGCGGGCAAGACTACGCTCTGTCGTTCAACATTTGGAGATGCGGCGTACACCAGTCTGGAATCCCCCGATGATCGAGCCTTTGCAGAGGAAGACCCTCGAGGATTTCTTCAGCGACTCGGCACTCCAGCGATCATCGACGAAATCCAGCATGTACCCATGCTGTTGTCGTACTTGCAGGTAATCGCCGACGAAGACGGGCGCAACAGCCTGTACGTATTGACAGGGAGCGAGAACCTGAAGCTGTCAGACGCAGTCGGCCAGTCGCTCGCTGGCCGTACCGCGCTGCTGCGCCTCCTACCTTTCTCGCTTGAAGAATCCAGGCGAGCGGGCGCGAGCGAGACGTTTGCCGATGTCGCGTTCAACGGTTTCTATCCGCGTATTGTTGATCAACGGCTCGAACCCCGCCAAGCGCTCGGAGACTATTTTGAGACGTACGTCGAACGTGATGTGCGCCGCATGGGAGGTGTCGGTGATTTATCGGCGTTCAGGCGGTTCGTTTCGCTCTGCGCCGGACGCGTCGGGCAGATGCTCAACCTTGCATCGCTCAGCGGTGATGTAGGGGTGTCGCACACGGCGATCCGCCAATGGGTAACGCTGCTCGAGCGCAGCTACGTAGCGTTCTTGTTGCCACCCTTTGCGGCGAACATTCGAAAGCGGCTGGTCAAGGCCCCGAAGCTCTATTTCTACGATGTCGGCCTGGCGAGCTACCTTCTCGGGATAGAGAGCCCCGGCCAGGTGTCGACCCATCCATTGCGCGGTTCACTATTTGAGAATGTCGTCGTCGCCGAGGCGGCCAAGCACTGCTACAACCGCGGCCGCGAGCCCCGGCTATCGTTCTTCCGCGACTCGCGCGGCCTCGAATGTGATCTGTTCTATGAGACCGAGCGAGGGATAAACGCCATCGAGGCCAAGTCTGGTGCGACAATCGCATCGAACTTCGCGCGTTCCCTCGACCGCGTCGCTGAAGTGGTTCCGAACGTGGCTGCCAAGACTGTTGTCTACGGTGGATCGACTGCCGAGGAGTGGGGAGCGCGTGAAATAGTACCGCTAGGACAGTTTGACGAACTGTTGGATGCGTTCGATGCGGACAAATCAGTGCGGGTTACCAGTGGCGGAACCCCGGTTGCCGGAGTTGACATCCTAGCACTGTTCCCGAACAACGTGTGGCAGCGTGCAAGGAGTGACATTGCCGGAGTCGCGCGGTTGAAGCTGTACACGACGGACCTTCCCATGACTGTATTTCTGGCCGGAGAGCGACTGAGTGCCGGGCTCGTGCGCGATTGGGTGCCCGCGCAGGGCGCGCTGGAGGTGGAGCTTGAAGGACTCGCCGATGGCGGTTCGGTGATTCTTGCGGACGGAACAGGTCACGTTCCTGGTATCGAAGGTCGACTCAATCCGATTCTCGATACGGCTGCGCGAACATACCTGTACACCACGAATGTCGCGGTCAACGGTGGTCAGACACAACCCGTTCCGTTCGCGGTGGGTGAAGACGTCCTCAGCCTGGTCGATTCCCAAGGCAGCGAGCGCGAGCTTCGGATTGTTGCGATCACCGGTCAATCGTCACTAGTTGAGTACCGCGTGCCCTAGGGCAGGTTCATGAGGGCTGAATGTCGGGGCGGCGTCACCGATAAGCGGTGAGCAAGCGCTAGCCTCGCGGTGCAATGACTTGTGGAACGAAATCTCGGGTGCCTCGACGGGCGGGCGCGGTCAGCGTCGTGGTGGCCTGCTTGGTTCTGTTCGCTTCGGGCTGCGCTGGCAACAACGATCCTGCCAACTGGGCGGAGGCGGAGGCTGACGGCACTCTCGAGGAGAACTTCATGCGCTCCTGCCAAACGGCCAACCAAGGTGGCGACCTGACCGTAGCGGAGGCCGCGACCTACTGTGAATGCGCCTACGACGGGCTCGCGCAGCACTACGCCGACGACTTCAGTGGCTTCAAGGACGCCGAGCAACGACTGCGCAACGACCCCCAAGACATCGACTCGGCGGTACTCGCGCTCTTCAGGGGTTGCGAACCGCAATAGCCAGGGTCAGGCGGCAGGGGTCCCAATGATTGAGGCCGTGTGGTCGGCGTCGGGTTCCACTGGTGCGTCGTGCGTGTGGTCGGCGTCGGGTTCCACTGGTGCGTCGTGCGTGTGGTCAGGGGCGGGCACCGAACTCGGGGCGTTGCGTGCGGGTGCGTTTCAGTTCCCAGAATCCGTCGATGTTCATCATCGCGACGAGGGCGTCCCACATGGCCAACGAATCCTCGGTCGGCGGGACTCGGGTGATGACAGGGCCGAAGTAGGCCTGCTTGTCGCCGTTTCGGTTGTCGAAGGCGATGATCGGGGTTCCCACATCGTCGCCGCAGAGAGCCAGGCCTGCGTCGTGGCGCTGCGCGATCTCGGCGTCGAAGGTCTCGGCATCGTAGGCGGCACCGTGTGAAGCGTCGAGACCGACGCTTTCGAGCGCTTCGGCCAGATCGAAGTCGAACTCCTCGTCGTGGTGGATCCGTCTGCCGTACTCCCAGTAGAGGTTGAAGACCGCGTCCTCGCCTTCTGTGGCACGCACCGATTCCATCACCCGCAACAGGCGGTAGGTCCGCTTCGTCGGTTCGTAGAAGGGCGACTCCGGGTCTGGCTGGTTCTTGAGCAGGAGGCTGATCGGTTGCCAAGTGATGTTGAGGTCACGGGCAGGTTTGATCTCGTCGACGACCCAACGGGCCGTCACCCAGCACCACGGTCAAATTGGGTCCACCCAGAACTCAATATCCATGTTGTCATGCCCTTTCCTCGGTCACTCTGTTGGCTCGGTCACTCTGTTGGCTCGGTCACTCTGCCAGTTTGGTCGAGAGGGTTACCTTAGCGGCGGGTTGAGCCCAGTCCGGCCACCGGTCGCGGCTCTTCTGGGCCAATTTGTGCATCAAGGCGACCGCTCCGGGGTCGTCGTCGCCCGGCCTCGTTTCGATCACGCCGTCGGCTGCCATCGCGCCGATCACGGCTCGCCCCAGTTCGGTGCGGACGATGGTGAGGGTCCAGTCGCTGAGCTCGCCGATGCCTCCCGTGGAGATGTCGGCGTGTTCGGCGGCGAAGTCGGGGCACAACTGGCAGCCCTCGCGGGTCCAGGCGTGGCATTCCTTGAGGTTGATCTCGTGGTAGCCGCCGTCCTTGGTCCAGATCTGAAACACGCCCTTGATGTTCATCTTGGAGATGTTCTCCTTGGCGAGGCCGTACTTGACCTCGAACAGCTCGTCGAAGAGAGAGTCGTCGAACGATTTGGAACAGAGCAGACCGATGTTGAGCTTGATCGGTCTGGAGACCTTCCCGACTTTGCGATGCCACATCACCGGCGCCACGGAGGTTTGACAGCTCATGCCGACGAGTGCGAGCCGCTCGAGGCCCTTCTCTGAGGCTTCGGGGAAGGCCATGGTGTTGGCGGAGTAGGTGTAGCGGCTGCCCGCGCCGGCCAGCACCTCCTCACGGTTGGTGGCGACCATCGGGAAGGCCTTCCAACCGGGTTCTCCGTTGGGCAGGTTCTCGACGCCGCTGGTGAGGGCACCGTCGATGACGTCGTTCTCGAGGCACCAGATGAGGATCGCCGACACCAGGCCGCCGTCCTGGCCGGTCTCGTAGACGAAATCGTCAGAGGCGCGGGTCAACAGGATGTCGGAGTAGACCCCGGACACCTCTTCGGGTTTGCGTTCACGGCCGAACAGGTGCATGTCGGCTTCTGGTTCCCACATGCGGAATCGGGGGCATGCCCGGGTGCATGAGGTGCAGCCCTTCTGCCCGTGGACGCAGTCGTCGAGACCCAGTTCCTCTTCGAGGTGGAACGGTGTGTATGCGCCCGGTTCGTGTTCGTAGCCGATCACATCGTGCGGGCAGGAGATCACGCAGCCGGCGCAGCCTGTGCAGAGCCCGCTGGTGATCACCTCCTCGAAGAGCTCTTTCCACTGGTATGTCCAGCGGGGTTTCTTCGCCGGGGGAGACTCGCTGACGGCCATGCGTCCAAGCTAGCCGCTGGTTCCCTGAGAGCGCCCGACATCAGGAAAGGAGTGGTCTTCGTCGAAGACCGACCCGCTGGCCGGCGGTTCGTAGTATTGCCGCAGTGCGTCTATGAGCGGGGTGATGTCGTTCTCGATTGTTCGCCAGATGATGCCGAGGTCGATTGTCCAGTATCGGTGGGCGGCTCGGTTGCGAAGTCCCCGCGCCAAGTCGATCGGCAGTTCGGCTGTTCACCTGCAAATGTGTCGCTGAGGTTGTAGAGCGCTTCGCCGATGATCTCGAGTTCGCGCACGGCAGCATCTTGGAGCGGCCAGTCGCGTTGGAAGGTTTCACGGCCGGCGTTGCCGATTTCTTGGAGGCGGCGGGATGCTCTGAGGACATCTTCTATCCGATCGTTGTCGGACCTGCTCATAGTGGTACGGCGTCGGCTGTGATGTGCGCCATCCGCGCCGGCAGAGCGCGGCGTGACACGACGTCGACTTCGCAGCCGAGAAGGTCACCGAGTTGGACTGTCATGCGGGCCACGTCGAAGTAACTGGTGTCTTCCGTGTAGTCAGCCAAGAAATCGCAGTCGCTGTCGGCGGTGTCCTCACCTCTGGCAGTCGAACCGATGAGCGCGATAGCTGGAGTGTTGCAGGCAGCGGCGATCTCGCGAATGCGACCACGGTTGGCGAGCACGATGAGTTTCCGGCTCATAGGCGGATGGTAGCAGAGGTGGTGGCGCAACTGGCGATAACTCTTGTGGCGGTCACCAAGGTTCCTCAGCGATGGCGTCTCTCATGGAGGCGAACGCGGCGTGTGCCTCTGCTTCGGTGGGCGGGTGGAGCGTGTAACCCTCAACATCACGGCCTCGCCGCGGCCGTTGACGGGCGGTTCTGAGGAGCGGCCCGCCAGTGTTGAGCGTCGTCTAAGGCAAGTACAACAGTGGGTGTGACATCTGAGGTGTGTATAGCGCAAGTGAATCAGATATGCTAATGATGCGGCTAACGAAAGGCACTGATGGCCCGGCTGATCGATGACGACTCATTCAGGTATGCGCTCAGCGGCCTCAATCCGTGGCATGAGACTGGGGAGATCGGACGAGATCGCGTGCCGCCGGTCGAGCGGCGCCTGGCGCAACTCCTATGGCGCCGCCTCCTTGGGGAGGGGCTGCGCAGGTACCAAGTGATACAAGGGCCGCGGCGAGTCGGGAAAACCACGGTACTCCGGCAGACGGTGCGGCGCCTCCTCGCACACGGGGTCGAGCCGAGACGGATCTGGTGGCTTCAGATGGATGTTCCGGATGTCAAGCGGCACAACCTGAGAGCCGTGATGGAACATGTGATCGCGGCGAGCGGCGCCTCGCCGGAGCGCCCGACCTACGTGATGATCGACGAGGTCGCCCGCGCCGAGCAGTGGGCGTTGTGGCTCAAGACGTTCTACGACGACTCCTGGCCCGTGGAGATACTCGCCACGGCGAGCTCGATTGAGAAGCTGCGGGGAGCGC
>JAHQYN010000131.1 GCA_024421085.1 Acidimicrobiia bacterium | reverse complement strand
GGCAGGTTTGTGCGCGAAGCGGCAGGTTTGTGCGCTAACCTGGTGGACATGGACAACCAGGTGAACCCGTTCTCTCCTGATTTCGGGGCGGTACCCGCCTCTCTAGTCGGCCGAAATGACGAGTTCTCAGACATATACGCAGGGCTGGCTGCTGGGCCTAGAGACAAACGCTTCACAACCCTTCTGTTGGGAGTGCGAGGTTCTGGAAAAACAGCGATGCTCACCGAAGTTGAACACTGGGCTGAGAGCAACGGCTGGATCGTGCTCTCTGTCGACGGGCACGGCAGCGGCTTGCTGCATCGCCTATCAGACGACATCGGAAAGGCATCACGCAAGTATCAGACGCCTGGGTTGGGCAACCTTTCAAGTCCCAGCTCGAAAGAACGGAGACGAGGAATCAATCTCGGACCGTACCATCAAGAATGGGCCGACACCGAACAGTTCGACCCCAGTGTTGACATGGGGTTGCGAGAGCGGCTCACGTTGATGGCGCAAGCCGCTCAGGACGCGGGTTCGGGCGTGTTGATCACGGTCGACGAATTGCATGTGTCGGACAAAGACGAAGCGCGGCGGCTAGGGAACGACCTCCAACACATAACCAAGAGAGGGCAGTTGCCTGTGGCGTTCGTGGGCGCTGGACTGCCAGAGATGAAATACACACTTCTCGACGGGAAGAAAAACACCTTCCTGAGAAGGATCAACCAATGTGACCTGATGCCGTTGAGCTACACCGACGCGCTGCGGGGCATCAAAGCCCCGACCGAAGAAAGCGGCGGTTCGATCACGAAAGAAGCTCTACGGCTCGCAGCGTCTTCTGTTGACGGCTCGCCCTATAAACTTCAGGTGATCGGACACGCCGCGTGGGATACGGCGAACGCACCGGCCAACGAGATCGACGAGTCCTCAGTCGAGTTGGCGGTCGAGTCGGCTGATGCCATCATGTTGCGCGACATCAGCGACCCGGCTTTCTACGACCTATCCAACAGTGAGCAGGAGTATCTCGCAGCGCTGGTTTCGCTGGGCGAGCGGGGCACAACGAGGGTTATCGCTCAGATGATCGGAGCGAGCGAACGAGACACACGCCGAATCGCCCGCAGACTCGACCTGTCCGGATACATCAACAGACACGACCGCAGCCCGCCTACATTGACCAACCTCGTGCCACGAGCAGTCATCATCAAAGAAAGCGACTTGGATATCGGCGAGGTCCAGCTTGTGCCCGCTATAGGCTCGACGTTCTCTCGATCCAGTCCAACCAGCCAGGCACCCGTTACCCGCCGCCGATGCCGCGAATGGATGCCGCGGTCGGCAGCGTATTGTGTGTTGCCCGCCGGACACTCCGGCCGGTGCCGTTCGAAGTGACCATGATCGAACCGAACGATGTCGGGTGAAATACCTGAAGTTCCGGTGACACCGCTGTAGCCACAACCGCTTGGACCGCGGTCGCGGTGCATTGTCGACTTGGTGGGATCGGCAACTCCCGCCACGCCACATCAGTGGTACACACGATGCCCACGGCAACAAAATGGATTGTTGACGGCGGTTGCTGTTTGCCTAGAGTCGGCGCATGGCAGAAACGAGACGGCTCGCCGGGAGGCGGGCGATCATCACTGGGGCGAGTCGAGGGATCGGGGCCGCCGCGGCGCAGCGCATTGCGGCCGAAGGTGCCAACGTGGCGCTCGTGGCGCGCACTCTCGACAAGCACCCGAGTTTGCCGGGCTCGCTCAACGAGACGGCGGAGAAGTGCCGACAACTCGGCGCCGAGGCAGCGTTGATCGTCGCTGACCTCGCCGCTGAATCCGACCGTGCCAGAGTCGTGCCGGAGGCGACCGCCGCGCTCGGTGGACCCATCGACATCCTGGTCAACAACGCCGCCGGGGCGATCTATCAGCCGATGGAGGACTACCCGCTGAAGCGGCGTCGGCTCATGGTCGAGCTCAACGTCCACTGCCCTGTCGACCTGTCCCAAGCGGTGATCCCGGAAATGAAACAACGCGGCGAGGGATGGATCATCAACCTTTCGAGCGCATCGTCGAACCATCCTGCGGGTCCGCCCTATGACCTCAGCGGAGTGAAGGGGACCTACGGCTACTATGGGGCTTCCAAAGCAATGCTCAACCGGGTCACGACCGCGATGGCCTCTGAGTTGCACGGCACCGGAATCCGCCTCAACACCGTTGAACCCGCAGCTGCGGTCATGTCAGAGGGTGCCAAAAAGATAGTCGGGCACATCCTGTCTGAGGACCAGATCGAGTCGATGGAAGCGATGTGCGAGGCGATCCTCTGGCTGTGCGACTGCCCCGCAGACCATACCGGGGAGATCGAGTCGAGCCTCGACCTGCTCGAACGGGAACAGGTCACCGTCATGAACCTCAACGGCACGCACCCACACCCCGGGGGCTATCGCAGGTGAGCGTCGCCGAATTGGCCGAGTCCTCCGAACTCGTCGACCTCACAGCCACACTGCGCGACCGCGTGGCGGTGCTGACCCCGTCTGCTTCGAGAGCCAATATCTGGATAGCCAATCTACCAAATTTGGTAGATTGAATCTACCGAAAACAGTAGATTAGCTGTCATGAACATCGAACACCCGGAGAGTCGCGGCACAACGCTCACACCTGTCGGCTATCGGAAGCGGATCGCCGAAACGGAGGCGGAGCGAACTCTCGGAGTCGCCCGAGCACTGCTCGTGGAAGGCCCCAAAGGCTGCGGGAAGACCTGGTTCGCCAAACGATTCGCCCACAGCGAAGTTCTCCTGGAGCAGGACCGAGCAGCGCTCACGTTGGCCCAAGCGGTGCCCGACAGGGTGCTTGAGGGGCCAACACCACGCCTCATTGACGAATGGCAGCGCGCTCCGGCTCACCACTGCTCACCAGCCCCAAACACTATTTCTGCGATCCCTCGCTGGCCGTGTCGGCCCTCAGGGCGACACCTCGGTCCTTGCTGGCCGACCCGGAGGCTCTCGGGCTGTTCTTCGAATCGCTGGTTGTCAAAGAGTTGCGGATCTACGCCCAGGCGAGCGATGCCGAGGTCTACTCATTCACCGACACCGCCGGCACCGAAGCCGATGCCATCGTGGATGCCCGAGACGGGCGTTGGATAGCCGTGGAGGTCAAGCTCGGCAACGACGAGCAAATCGACAAGGCGGCCAGGTCCCTGCTCGCGGTCAGCAAGAAGATAGATGAGACCCGAATGGGGAGACCCGCCGCGCTCGTAGTGATCACTGCTGCGGACGGTTACGCCTACCAACGAGGTGACGGCGTGTCGGTCGTACCCTTGTCGAGCCTCGGCCCCTGAGAAACTGTCGGCTGCCTCTCGGCTTCTCTTGGCGCTACCTGCCCTCTGGAGTCGCTCCAATGAACCAAGCGGGACTGACCGGAGTGGTTCCGATGACCTCTGGGGAGTCCCGTTCCGGATCTCCGCGCTGCGGGTGTGGCGCCGCGTCAGGCACGGTCATCGGGGTGGGTGTTTGCGGTGAGCGAGATGTCGGCACGCCCCGCGGTGACCGCTTGGCAGGCTGCACGGCTTCTGAGTCGACTTGACCCGCATGCGGCACTGCACCCAGCCAGCGGGCACGTGGCGAAGTTCATCGCTGTGCCGCGGCTCGATGAACGGTTGGGCCAAGACCTCGTCGTAGTCTTTCACTGACGCTGACGGGTCGCAGATTGTCGAAGCCATGATCTCGTACGCGTCGAAGACCCTGTCTGCGTCGTAGACCCGCAGCTTCGCGTCGGCTCGGCGGCTCTTGACGATCCCGAGCGTTTCGAGGTTCCGCAACGCCGTGTCGCACCGCTTCTCGGAGTGCCCAGTCAACGACGACAAGTACCCCGGGGTCATCGACGGACGCAACGGGAGATGGGTGATCGCCGCCAGCGCAATGGACCGCCGTTGCCGTCCACCCACTGCCGCAGCCCATTTGTGCTGCAGCGTTTCCAGCGCGCTGCGGTAGTTGCGCACCGCGGCACAACTTTGCTGCACCGACGTTGCGAGAACTTCCAACCACGCAACGATTGCACGGGTGCGTTCCGGGTCGTCTGGTTCACCGATGAACCGCTGGAACTGAGCGAGCGAGTCCAGGTATCGGGTTTTGTTGCGTGACAACGCCAGACTCACCGGCGGCATTGCCGCGTCGGGGGCGCAACGCTGTTTGAGGATCCCGTACAGCAATCCTCTGCCGGCTCGACCGTTGCCGTCGGCGAAGGGGTGGATCGTCTCGAACTGGGCGTGGGCTACCGCGGCTTGCAGCAACGGACTGTGATCGTCGCTGCGGACATACTCCAGCAGGTCCTCGAGCAGCCTGGCACAATGTGCAGGTGGTGAGGGCACGAAGTCGCCTTCGAGGGGGTGCCAGTCGTTGCCTCCGATCCAGTTCTGATCGGTGCGGACCACCCCACCGAGATGCGGAGTGGGCGACGGTTCCATCAGCACACGATGAGCTTCGAGCAGCGACTCCAACTTCAGTTCCGCACGGTTTGCGAGCATCGCCAGCGCTTTGTTGTTCGCGTCGATGTTGCCCACGACCTCAAAGACCGAGTCGTGGAACTCCCGGTTTGGGAAATGCTGCCTGCGGACCAGCGCGTGGACGACCCTGCGGGTCGCGGGTGACACGCCCTCGATCCGAGACGAGCCAAGCGACTCAGCCCAGAAGAACATACCGTCGCTCGACCCCGGCGCGGTCAACTCAGATGCCGTTGAACGCAGTTCGTGTTCGGATTGCGCGATGAACGCTGCGATGTCTGCGCTCAGCGACGGCTGCCAGTCAAACACCCGGTGAGGGATGTACGCTTCGAAGTGTCCTGCCCGCCGGTCACGGGCACGCAACGCTGCGGCGTTGCCGGCCCAGCGTTGAGCGACCAGTTCCCCCATCGGTGCCTCCGTTACCGTAACAAAACATCTGCGTTTGGTACGGTAACGATCTTACCGTACCAAACGCTCAGGGATGGGTAGGGTGCCCCCAAGCGAATCAGGGGAACCTTATGACTGGGCAAGGGGCCGAGCGAACAGGTGGAGCAACGCGGCTCAGACGGCGCGAGGCCGGGGCCCGAGCGGCCCGCCCGCGGCCTCGCGGCCCGTGAGCGCAGCGAACAAGAGCGGGAGTCAAGCGCAGCGAACAGGAGCGGAAGTGACGCGCCGCGACACGGCAGGCTCTCACCTGTCTGCGAGCGTTCTAGGCACCCGCAGCAGCAGATCGATTGTTGACCGCGGTTGTTGACCGCGACAGTTGACCGCGGCAGTTGGCCGCGGCTGTTCACTGCGGTTGTTGACCGCGGTTGTTGACTGCGGTTGTTGACTGCGGTTGTTGACTGCGATTGTTGACCGCGGCAGTTGACCGCGGCTGTTCGCTGCGATTGTTGACTGCGGTTGTTGACTGCGGTTGTTGACTGCGTAGAGTCGGTGCATGGCGGGAACGAGACGGCTCACCGGGAGGTGGGCGATCATAACTGGGGCCAGTCGAGGGATCGGGGCTGGCGCGGCGCGGCGGATTCCAAGGAGGGCGTGATGTCGTTCATGCAAGAACGCGATCCCGACTGGACGTTGAGGATCTCCCAGGACTGGCCGGAGTGGTTCCAATGACCTCTCGAGGGTCCCGTACCGCGCTGGTCGTCGGCAGCGGTGATCCCGCTGATTCGCTGGGGGTCGGCCTTGTGGCCGCGGGCTGGAGCCTGCTGCGGCTGGGCGACGGTCCGATCGACGACGACACGGTCGCCGCGGCCTTCCCCACCTTGGAGCACCTAGACCTGGTGGTACACGCCCGCTATCCGGCCCTGTGCCGCTGGCGCCGGGAGTTGACCGATCTGACAACCAAACAATGGCACGCGGCTTGTGACGAACCGCTAGAGGCGGGCATCCGCCTGGCTCGTGGGGCGTATGGGCCGTTGCGCGCCGCAGGGGGCACAATGGTCTATGTGGTGCCGCTGATGGCCTCGGCCGGCGGCGACGGTTTCGCCCCCTTCGCCGGAGCAGCAGAAGGACTGCGCGTGTTCGCAAAGTCGCTCGCCAAGACCTGGGGTGAAGCCGGTATCCGGGTCCATGCCATCACCTTGGATCCAAGCGCCTTCCTGGCACCGGACGACGCTGCTGGAATGGCCGAGGCCAACTCGCTGCACGACCCTCCCCTGGGGAGGGTCCCCGATGTGGCCGACGAAGTCTCCCCCGTGGTCGATGCCCTCACCACTGACGCGTTCGCGGCGCTGACCGGTGCTTCTCTGGTGGTCGACGGCGGCCTCTGGATGCCCGGATGACTGCCGACAACCGCCTGGACAGGCTGCTTGAAGACCAAGTGGCGATCGTCACCGGCGCCGGTCAGGGGGTCGGCGAGGGGATCGCTGCGGCCATGGCGCAAGCCGGTGCCCGCGTGGTCATCGCCGCTCGCCGCTCCGCCAATGGGGAGCCTGCGGCGCAGGCGATCCGCGACCGGGGAGGCCAAGCCCTGTTCTGCCGTTGCGACGTGACCCGACGCGACGACATCGACGCCGCGGTGGCCTTCTCGCTGCAACACTGGGGGCGCCTCGACGCGATGGTCCACAATGCGGTGTCGCCACCGGGGCCGCCGCGCCCGATCCAAGAAGTCGACGACGAGACCATCGCCTCACAGATCGCTACGAGCACCACAGCGACCTTCCACTGTGCCCAGGCGGCGTTCGGCGAGCTTCGCGCCAACGGCGGGACGCTCGTTGTGCTCACCTCGCCGGCCGGCATTGAGGGATCGGGGCATCTGCCTCTCTACGGCGCTGTCAAGGGCGCCCAGCGGGGACTGCTGAAGAGCCTCGCCCGCGAGTGGGGGCCCCACGGGGTGAGGGTCAACGCCATCGCACCCGTGGCCTCAACACCGGCGATGGACGCAGCCACAGAGGTCAACCCGACGCTGGAGGCCCGCCTGGTCGGTCGGACCCCGCTCGGCCGCATCGGTGACCCGACCGCCGATATCGGACCGGTGGCCGTGTTCTTGGCCTCGGGTCTGGCGCGCCACATGACCGGGCAGACCCTCGCCGTCGACGGAGGCCGCTACCTGGGCCTGTAGCGCGCCGGGTCGAAGCTGGGGCGCGTTGAGGCTAGATCGCGAGGAAGATCGAGCCGCAGATGGAGATCGTCATCACCGCGATTGCCGCAGCGAACGCCCAGACTTCCTTGCTGCGCCTCTCCGACATCTCCGCGAACCGTGTGTCAACCTGCGCGAACCGTGTCTCGATCTGCGCGAACCGCTCCGCGGACCGTGATTCGACCTCCGCGAAACGTGTCTCGATCTCCGCGAACCGCTCCGCGGACCGTGATTCGACCTCCGCGAACCGTGTTGCAACCTCCGCGAACTGGATTTGGATCGCTGCGAACTGGTTTTGGATCGCCGCGAACTGCTCGGCGAGTTGTTCACGGAGTTGCGCGAACTGGATGTCTATCTTGGCGTTGAGACCGACGAATCCGGCTTGGGTCTCGGCCTGGAGCTCTGCGAGGTCGCTTTTGGTGGCGAACTGTTCCCATCCTCCGGGGGGCGCGGATGACATGATGAACTCTGCTTCCTTTTCGCCGACTGTGCCGGCGAGGCTTCTGAAAATTTCAGATCGCTGCTGCTGTGTGATGGTCACTTCGGGTTCTCCTTCAAATCTTGTGGATGTTGATTTTTAGGGGAAGTGACTTGCCTGCATCACCGTAGTGCTCGAACCATTCAAAAGCAACCGGATGAGATCAAGCGGTGCTGGCGATGGGTCGGGGTGGTGGGGTCAGGTGGTGAAGTTGTTGAGGGCGCGGATGATGAACGAGGCCATCTGGGCTCGGGTGACGGGGTTGTCGGGGCAGAACTCCAACGGGTCTGTGTTGCAGCCTGTGGTGAT
>JAHQYN010000130.1 GCA_024421085.1 Acidimicrobiia bacterium | reverse complement strand
CGCGGACGATAACACTGTTGGTGAGGATGGTGGTTCGGTGACGGTCACCGCGACGCTTGATGAGGCGGCCACGTCGGCGGTGTCGGTGACGTTGACCGCCACGGGCACCGCCACAGCCGACGAGGATTACACACTGCCAGCGGCGTTCACCATCGCAGCCGGTCAGACCACCGCGACAGGCACAGTACAGATCACCGACGACGAAACCCCCGAAGACGCAGAAACGGTCATCTTGACTACCACCGCAACAGACCTGACAGTCACACCAGTGACCTTGACAATCACCGACAACGACCCCGACGACCCAGACACCGACGACACCGACCCCGACGACCCAGGCCCCGACGGCACTGACCCCGACGACACCGGCCCCGACGACACCGGCCCCGACCCAGACGACCCAGGCACCGACGACACTGGCACTGACGACACCGACCCCGACACTGACCCCGCCGACACCGGCACTGACGACACCGACCCCGCCGACCCCGGCACTGACGACCCCGACCCCGACACTGACCCCGCCGACCCCGGCACTGGCACTGATGACCCCGACCCCGGCACTGACGACACCGATGCAGATCCAGATGATGGGATCGATCCGGGTACAGGTGATGTGGTGTTTGTGCGTCCTGTTCGGGAAGCTTTGTGTGAACTTGATGCGACGATTGAGGTTGAACCGTTTACCGATGTTCCTGAGTCGTCTTTTGCGTACAATGACGTTGCATGCATCTTCATGCTAGGTGTGACCACCGGCACCAGTGCTACCACCTACTCGCCGAAGGACACAGTTACCCGTGAGCAGATGGCTTCGTTCTTGGCTCGCTTGTATGCGAAATTGAGCGGAACGCCCGCCCCGGTTACGGAAACTCCGTTCACCGATGTTGACGAAGCCTCGTTCGCTTCTGCTGACATCGGCCGTATTTTCGGGCTTGGGATCACCACCGGCACCAGTGCTACCACCTACTCGCCGAAGGAAACGGTCACCCGTGAGCAGATGGCTTCGTTCTTGGCTCGCTTGTATGCGAAAATAAACGGAACACCCGCCCCCGTTACGGAAACTCCCTTTACCGACGTTGACGAAGCCTCGTTCGCTTATGCTGACATCGGCCGTATTTTCGGGCTTGGGATCACCACCGGCACCAGCAGCACTACCTACTCACCCAAAGACCCGGTCACCCGCGAACAGATGGCCACTTTCCTAGCCAACCTCTACCGAACCCTGACCATCCCGCAAGGTTCAAGCGAAACCTCCCCTTAGCGAAACAAACACCACCCCACCAAGAACATCTGGCCCACCAAGAACATCTGGTGGTCTGCGTCTCCGTTCGGTTGCGCATGAACCGGCGGTCGTCGGGAGCACGGCGAACAAACCCAGGAAGAGAATCAGACAAACTCGCACATCGAACACATCCTACCCGTCACCCACCCTGTACAGCGACGGCCGACACCGCAAAGAGCGTGGCGATTAGAAGTCGATATCGAAGTCCGGCTCCTCCAGGACCGGCCGAAGCAGAGACTCCATAGGCGATCAGGGCGGCTCCGCCGCCCAAAGCGAATTCATGCTGGCGACCGAGTTCACCGATGATGCGGCGCACCTTGACCTGCAGGGGTGTGAGCACTGACGGGTCTAACTGGTGATGCCGCGGCGGTCGAACCAGGTCTGCCAGGCTTCAGCAACGTGCTGGGACAGCCACATCCGCGGCCACATCTCCAACAGGATGTCAAGCTGGATGTAGTGGCGGACATCGTCCTCTGTGCCTTCGGTCAACACCAACTGATAGAGCCATCGGCGCTGCACTTCGTCATCGAGATCGAAAGGTCCGCTGTAGGACCAGTCAATGTGAATGGGCAGCTCCACGACACCTTCGGCCTTGATGTGGGCGGGGTCGTCGATGTCGTCAGGTGTGGGCACCTCCCGACAGGCGATCCACGGCGGTAACGTCAGCTCAACACTGAAAACCATGTCCACGATCCTAGCACGTTGAACGTGTTCAACGGCCTTTCCTCGTTGCAAACCCTCGATTTGAGCGACAATTCCTTGGCCAGCCTGCCAGCGGATGCCTTCAACGGCCTCCCCTCCTTGGAAAGTCTCTCTCTGGACAATAATTCCCTCTCGGGCTTTCCAACAAGAGCGTTCCGCGACCTTGGCGCGTTGGTCAACCTGTCGATGGGCCAGAACCGCCTGACCTGCCTGACCTCGGCCATGGCCCAGAGAAAGTCAATCTTGACTGTGACCGACCTGATCGGCGTGAGCCCCAAAGACCCGCAAACGCCACACCGGAGCTGACGTGTTGGCGATGAGGTGGGCTCAGGGACCCAGCAAGGTGATCGGCACGACGGCGATGTCGTCGACCGTCTCGAAGGCCGGCCCGACAGCGGTCACCACGATCAGCCGCGATGGTTCGCCGGCTCGGTCGGTGTCTACTCTGTTGCGGATTCGCCGCAGGGACTCCGCCGCGGATGTGACGGCGCGGGACCCGCCGAGCTTGATCTCCACAGCCGCCCAGTCGCCGGGGCCGCGGGTGATTATCGCGTCGGCCTCCAAGTTCTTGCTGTCGAGGTAGTAGCGGACTTCGGCTCGTTCGGTTTGCGCGTAGACGCGCAGGTCTCTGATCACGAGCGATTCGAACAGGAGTCCGAGCGTTGGCAGGTCGGCACACAACCCCTCGGGTGTTGCTCGCATAGCGGCCGCGGCCAGCGCAGGGTCGGTAAAGTAGCGTTTCGGTGTTGAACGCAAGGTGGCACTGCTGCGCAGGTGTGTGGACCATGCGGGAAGTGGCTCGATCACGAACGCCGCGGCGAGACGGTCGAGGTATTTGCGGACGGTTTCGCGGTCGGACGGTCCGCCTGCGCCGGCGGTGTCGGCGATGAGTGTTCGGGTCGAGGCCGCGGCACCCTCGTTGCGGGCCAGTGACGAGATTAACGCAAGCATCTTCAACGGATCGTGGGTAACTTTGACTCCGTCTATGTCAAGCATTGCGACATCCCGCAGGTAGTCGGCCATCCGGTCGCCGGCATCGGTCGGGTCCAAGGCAACAAAACGGGGGAACCCTCCCCGGCATACCAACGCGGCCACCCGCTGCAGGTCGGGTTCCGGTGCGTCGGCTCGGCAGGGCCCCCCGTCTAGCAGTCCACGTAACGAGATGCTGCCGGTCGAGTCGCGCGACTCGAACAGCGACATCGGACGCATCCGCAGCCTCGCCACTCTCCCTGCTCCGCTGTGGTCTGTGAGGGCGTGTGTCGGGCGAATCGACCCGGCGAGAATGAATTGGCCGTTGCGCGCGCGGTCGTCACAGGCGTGGCGCATTGCGTTCCATAGGCCATCGGCCAGGTGCCATTCGTCTAGCAACCGCGGGGTGTCGCCGGCGAGAAACGCGGCAGGGTCGGCTTCCAGTCGGATCTGGGTTGTCGGCAGTTCGTCGAAGCGGACGACGCTGTTGGCGAAGCGCCTGCTCGTCCACGTCTTCCCGCAGGCCCTCGGGCCTTCCACCACCACCGCAGGCGCTGATCTGAGGCAACGCTCCATCTGTCGGTCGACGATCCTCGTCAGATAGCCGTCTGGAGCGGTCGTTCCCAAATGCATACCGCAAATTGTACCCTCTCCACCCCGCAAAATATACCCTCTTCACCCCGCAAAATATACCCTCTTCACCCCGCAAAATATACCGTCTTCACCCCGCAAAATATACCCTCTCCACCCTCGCCACCCGGAACCGCCAGAACCGACGGGTGCGAGAACGCCCGCCGAGGCCTCAGCGTTGCGCCTGCAACGCGAGGAGCAGCGACTCGGCCTCGGAACGGTCTTTGGTCCGGCGCATCGGGGGCAGAGCCGCAAGCAGCCTCCAGCGATAGTTGCGTGAGTGCGCCAGGCGGGGGTCGAGCACGGCCACCACGCCGCAGTCGGTGGCCGAACGGATAAGTCGCCCCGCACCCTGGGCCAGCATGATCGCGGCCCTCGGCAGGTCAACGGTCCCAAACGCGTTGGGGCCGACCCGCTCGCGGCGTGCCGACAGCACGGGATCGTCGGGTCGAGGGAAGGGGAGCCGGTCGATTATCACCAGGCTGCAGGTCGAACCGACCGCGTCTATGCCCTGCCAGTACGACATCGTGGCGAACAGACAGGCCTCCTCGTTCTCTGTGAACTCCTTGAGAAGCTGCGCCTTGGAGCCCTCGCCCTGTGTCAACACCGGCCACGGAACCCGCGACGAGATGCGCGCCGAGGCTTCGGTCATCGCCGCCCAACTCGTGAACAACGCCAGGGTCCTTCCCCCGGCCGCGTTGATCAGGGACTCGATCTCCCGATGCTGCGCCTCCCGGTGTCCCGGCTTGCGGGGGCCGGGGAGGTCGGCAGCGCAGTAAAGCAGAGCGTTCGACTCGTAGTCGAAGGGACTGCCGACATCGACTTCCACAGTGCTGTCGGGAAGCCCGAACTGCGATGCGGCATCGGCGGGCATCGTCGCGGATGTCAGGACCCCGCCACGCTGCGACCACAGGTTCTCAGAGAGGATCTTGTTGATCGCCAGTGGCGTGGACACAAGGCTGGGATTGTGGGCCGGTCCGTCCACCCACAACACTTCGTCGTCAACCGCCCATCGGAGAAAGCCGATGTCGTCGAGCAGCGAGGTGACCAACTGGCGTGCCCGGACGGTCCGGTTCGACACGTCGCTGGGAGCATCGGTTGGCACCCCGCGAAGCTCTGCCAACAGATCGCTGAGGCGCCCCGCGACAAGATCGAGCGTGCTGCCGAGGTCCGCCGGGGGGCCGTCGGGCAGACGCCGGCCCACCAACGGGCCCAGACCTTCCCGCAGGGCCTCTGCCGCGTCGCTGACTTTCGCGGAGGCGGCCGAGTCGGCGACCACTGCCCTGACCGCAGAGGCGGCGGTCGCCAGACGGGCCGGGCTCAGGTAGCGGCCCGCGGCATCGGCCATGACGTCCTCAAGTTGGTGGGCCTCGTCGATGATCACCGTGTCGTGCTCTGGGAGGATGCCCCCCACCGCGACGTCGATCGCATACAGGTGCAAGTTGACGATCAGAACGTCGGCAGCGGCGGCCCGACGCCACGCCCTCTCCGCAAAGCACTCTTCACCTGCACTGCAGCGGGCGGCGCCAGGGCACTCCTGACGGCCAACACTCACCTGTTGCCAAGCGCGGTCGCCTATGTCGGCCAACTCGGACCGGTCACCGGTGGCGCTGCGGTCTGCGAACGAGCGGAGTTTCTTGAGGCTCTGCTCGTCGAGCCCGTCGTGGTCGAGCCCCACCCTGAGGGTCTGGTCTGACTCCGCTTCGGAGAGGCGCTGCAGGCAGAGATAGTTGGAGCGGCCTTTCAGGACGGCGAATTCGATCGGCGCGGATAGCCGGCTCGACACCAACGGCAGGTCCTTGCCGGCCAGTTGGTCCTGCAGCGCTTTGGTCGCAGTGGCCACCACCACCTTCTGGCCCGACACGACGATGGGCACCAGGTAGGCGAGCGATTTCCCGGTGCCCGTGCCCGCCTGCACGACAACATGGCCGTCGCTCGCCAGAGCGTCGGCGACCGCAGCGGCCATCTCGACCTGTCCCGAGCGCTGCTCACCGCCACCGGGCAGACCGGAGGTGACCTCGGCGAGCAGTTCAACAGCAGTCTCGGTGATGTTCATCGCAGGTGAGCTTTCGTGCGTCGCCAACAATCTCAGACCCCCTACCATAGGCACCCCTTCGGACTGTTCTTTCAGAACCGGCCGCAGGGTTCGTTCGGCGGTCGATTAGCGGGGCGCTACGACCCGATAGGTTCTACGGGGTGCCAGCCGGTCTGCTCGATCTGAATCGGATACCCCGTCACATCGCCTGTGTGATGGACGGCAACGGCCGCTGGGCCCAGGCGCGGGGTCTGCCCCGTACCGAGGGCCACCGTGCCGGCGAACACTCTTTGTTCGACGTCGTCAATGCCTGCCTCGAAATCGGGGTCGAGTGGCTCACGGTGTATGCCTTCAGCACCGAGAACTGGAAGCGACCCCGCGATGAGGTGCGGTTCCTGATCAACTTCAACGAGGAGATCCTGTTGCGTCGACGCGATGAGCTCAACGAACAGGGTGTGCGCATCCGCTTCGTCGGCCGTCGCGACCGGCGGGTTCCCAAACGCCTGATACGGCGCATGGACGAGGCGTCGGAGTTGACGCAGAAGAACCGCAAGCTCACGTTCACGATTGCGTTCAACTACGGCGGGCGCGCCGAGATAGTCGACGCGGTGCGTCGGATAGCGGCCTCGGGCACAGCTCCCGAGAAGATCACCGAATCGACCATCGCCCAAAATCTCTACGACCCCGAGATGCCCGACCCGGACCTGGTCATCCGCACGTCCGGTGAGTACCGCATCTCCAACTTCCTGTTGTGGCAACTGGCCTACAGCGAGTTGGTGTTCACCGACACTCCGTGGCCGGAGTTCCAACGCCGAGAGTTCTTTGCGGCCGTCAGGGAGTTCCAAGACCGCGACCGCCGTTTCGGCGGTGTCGATGGTGGCGGCGGCGACGGCGTTGATGGTGGCGGCGGCGACGGCGTTGATGGTGGCGGGCACGGCGGCCGTTGAGATGAGCCTCTACCGGGACCAGGCCGTGGTGTTGCGATCCTGGAAGCTCGGCGAGGCTGACCGGATCGTCAGTCTCCACACTTACGACAACGGCAAGGTCCGCGGCGTCGCCAAAGGGGTCCGACGAACAAAGTCCAAGTTCGGGGCTCGGCTTGAACCGTTGAGCCATGTGTCGATACAGCTCTACCGGGGACGCAGCGACCTCGACACCATCACCCAGGTGGAGACGATCTCGCGGTTCGTCTCGCTGCGCGGCGACCCGCAGCGTTTCGCCCGTGCCCAGGCGCTGCTCGAGGCGGTTGAGGGGGTCGCACAGGACCGCGAACCGGACCGGCCGCTCCATGTCATGCTGGTCAAGGCTCTCGGAACCCTCGCCGCACGCGACAGCGGCCTGGTGGTCGCCGCCTTCTTCTTGAAGCTCCTCGCCCATGAGGGGCTGCAGCCGCAACTCGACGTCTGCTACCGGTGCGGCACGCCGAGCGAACTCGTGGCCTTCGACCTCGACGAGGGGGGAGTGCTGTGTCGGCAGTGCCGTCGCGGGCGCCCCGTCTCGGCGGAGGCTGTCGAGCTGATGAGGCGGATCCTCAGCGGCGGACTCCGCAGCGTGCTCGCCGAGGAGTCGACTTCACCGTCGGGCTCGTCAACGGAAGTCGAAGCGCTGGCGACCGCTCTGCTGGAGCACCACCTAGAGCGCCGACTGCGCTCCATTGCCGTGCTGGACCAGACCTGAGCCGCCCCGAGCCGCCCTGGGTCGGTTGAGACTCGGGTCGACTTGTTGATGTGGTCGGTGTCGGCCGCCGCGGGCCGCCTCGGGTCGGTTGGGACTCGGGTCGGCCTGTTGATGTGATCGGTGTCGGCCGCTCTGAGCCGCCCCTGGGCCGGTTGCGCGAGTTACTGACTGATGGGGATCCAGCGCCGCTGAGACTCGTCCCATTCCATCCAGGCCTGAAGTTCGTGGTCCCATTGGATGTAGGTGTCGCGCGCCGCATCCCAGGCCGGCGCGTCCACCCCTGGTTGTGATGCCTGCTCACCGGCGAGTTGCCCCTCGGCTGTCTCTTTGGTCTGTTCGTAGATTGGTTCGATTCGATCTCGATCTGAAGCGTCTGCACCAGGTTGGGTGCCGTGGGCGGCCGGCCCGGCGGTGTGCGCGGCCGCGGCAGGACCAGTGACCGGCATCTCGGTGGCGGGCGGCCCCGTGACCGGCGCGGCGGTGTGCGCGGTTGCGGCAGGATCGGTTGTGGGCGCGTCGGTGGTTGGCGCGGCGGCGGTTGGATCGGTTGTGGGCGCGGTGGTGTTTGGCGCGGTGGTGTGCGCGTCGGTGGTTGGCGCGGCGGTGTGCGCGGCGGTGT
>JAHQYN010000129.1 GCA_024421085.1 Acidimicrobiia bacterium | reverse complement strand
CAACGACGGGACAGACCCAAGCAACACGAGGCGTGCTCGAATTCACGGGCCCGCAAACGGCACCGCGCCGAGCAACGACGGGACAGACCCAAGCAACACGAGGCGTGCTCGAATTCACGGGCCCGCAGACGGTGCCGCGCCGAGCAGCAACGGGGCAGACCCAAGCAGCAAGGGGTCGTTGGCCCTGCTGTTCGAGGATGCGGCAATCGTGTTCGGGCATCTCGTCGCGCCGCAGGGAACGGACTTGGGACTTCCGTCGATAGGCGCCGGATGGGGCAACTTCGGCGGGGAGCTGACCACGACCGCCGTCCCGGCCACGACTCCCGCCCCAGAACCCGCAACCACCAGTCCCAGCACAACCACGACAATCGGCACAACCCCGACAATCGGCACAACCACGACAGCCAGCACAACCACGAGACCCGGCACAACCACGACAGCCGGCACAACCACGAGACCCGGCACAACCACCGCGCCGACTCCGACTTCTACCACCACCGGTCCGTCGCAGGCTCGAAACGCACCGACGACCACACTGCTTGACACCACCGCGCTCGAGACCGGCGTTGACACCGAACGCATAGACCCGGCGCGCATCGCCGAGGAACGAACCGCGTTCCTCGACAGCCTGATCTACCTCGACACCCGGGTGCTGGACTATCGAAGAGAGGTTGCGGCGATCGGGCCGTCCAGCCTTCCCCGCCTGCACTACCTGCACGGATTGTTGCCGCATGTGCCTTGGCGGCTCAGACCGGACGGCTCGCTATATGCCGACATCAGCCTGCCCGGATACTTCTCGAAATGGGACGACGACGAGACCAAGGCCGCCTTCGGGCAACAACGCCACCTTCTGCAGCTCGGCTTCGTTGACCAGCTCCTCGGTGAGTATCTGGATCGCCTTGAAGCGGTCGGAGACTTCGACAGGGCCATGGTGATCGTCACCGCCGACCACGGAGTCTCCTTCGTCGCAGGCGAGCGGTCGAGAGGGTTGGGCGACATGAACGTCGGGGGTATCGCAGGCATACCGCTGCTGTTCAAGGAGCCCCACCAGACCACGGGGACCGTTCAATCCCGACCCGTGCAACTGATCGACATCGTGCCCACGATCGCCGCGCAGCTCAAGGTCGATGCTCCATGGGACTTCGCTGGGCGCGACATGTTCAACGGGCAGCCGACCGCGGAACGTGAAGTTGACGGGATCGGCGGTTCGGTGAGGGTGCCCGAGGATTTCACGACCGTTACTGACGGGCTCGCTGCCGACATGCACGCAGTGTTCGGCGACGGTAAGTCGGGAAGCCTCTACGGTCTCGGCGGGGCCCACAGCCTGATCGGTGCTGCGGCACGGGACTCGACGACCAGACGATCGACACATTGCTGGGTCAAGGAACGGCCCTCCGCGGTTCCCGAACCTGACGGCGCGATCGGCTATGTCTTCGGGCACATCGACGCACCGGCGGGCGCGCCGATCAGCTTCGCCGTCGTCGTTGACGGCATCGTGGCCGGGACCGCCCGGTCCTTTGAGGACGGCCCAGCCCACCGCGTCTTCGCGATCGGCGATTCCCAGTACTGGACCGGCGAGGAGCCCGTCGTTGAACTCCGCGAGATCATTGAGTCCCGACTCGCTTTGATTCCAAACTGTTAGCGGAGGTCTCGGGATGCCGGAACAAGCGCACGCGAAGTGTCGAGCATCGGCCGTGGCACGACCCTGCTCACCTGCAAAGCTAGGATCACAGGGTGACGGGAGCGACCACTGGATGCCTGTAGCAACATTCGGGACCCTGGGGCTCATCGCTGAGGTGCCCGCTGCCTTACCGGTGGTTCCGATCGTCTACCTGCACGGTTGGGGTCGCACACGAAGCGACTTCGCGTCTGTTGCGAGCCGCAGGCCTGGAATGTCGCTCGACCTTCCCGGTTTCGGTTCGTCGCTGCAGCCGCCCGAGGCCATGGGTTCGAGCGGTTACGCCACAGCGGTCCTCGACGCGGTCGCCGCCTGGACCGGCCCGCGGCGGGTGCTCCTCGTCGGCCACTCCTTCGGAGGTCGGGTCGCCCTGAAAGCCGCCGCGGCCGCGCCGGATTCCGTCTGCGGCTTGATCATCGCCGGCACGCCCCTCTTCCGGAACCAGACGAGCACCAGGCCGCCACTGCTGTATCGCGCCGTCAGAGGGCTCAACAGGCTGGGACTCGCAAGCGACACCCGGCTGCAGTCCGCCCGCAGGAGGCACGGTTCTGCGGACTACCTGGCTGCTGCTGGGGTGATGCGCGAGATATTCGTCAAGGTTGTGAACGAGTCGTACGAGAACGAACTGGCCGAGATTCGCTGCCCGACGGCATTCGTGTGGGGTCGAGCCGACACCGCCGCGCCGATCGAACAAGCGAGGCGGGCACAGCGGATCGTCAACGGGTCGATCCTCGAAGAGCGGGACTGCGGCCACGACGTCCATCTCGAACACCCCGAACTCTTTGTCGAGGCGATCGATCGGTTCACGCACCGGTGATTGCGGTCCTTTTTGCCGTGGCCTCTGCGCTGGTATGGATGCCGAAGTGGTGGCGCGTCGCCCAACGCGAGCACTACCTGCCGGGATCGGTCAACACGACGCTGTTCCGCTGGCTGGAAACCACACCTGTGCCCAACGGGGGCCTGGCGCTGGGCGGCCTAGCCGGCGTGGCCGTGACGATCCCCGCAACGGGCTCGGGGCGGATCTGGCCTACTGCTTGTGTTGCGGTGATCGCTGCGGTGACTCCAGTGGGTCTCCCCCTGCGCGGCAGGACTTCCAAGCTGCGTTTCACCCGGCGAATGAAGACCACCGCCGCCCTGGCGTTGCTCATTTGGGGCGCCGCGTTGTGGCTCCTCAGCGTCTTTGCGAACCCCTGGTCAGCCGCGGCGATCTGCTCGCTGTTCGGGTTCGTCGCGCTCGACGCTGCCCTGGCGGTCGCCGTTCCAGTCGAAGCGCTGCTCGCAAGGCGTTTCCAGCGCAGCGCCGAGGAACGGCTGGGCAAGGTGCGTCCACTGGTCGTCGCCATCACCGGCTCCTGCGGAAAGACGTCGACCAAGGAGCATCTGGCGGCACTTCTCGGCCCGATCCGCCCCACCGTCGCCTCGCCCGCGTCGTGGAACAACCAGGCGGGACTGTCGCGGGCGATCAACGAACATCTGACTCCCTCCACCGAAGTCTTCATCGCTGAGATGGGCACATACGGCGAGGGCGAGATCCGGCGGCTCTGCGGCTGGATAAAGCCTGAGGTCGTGGCGATCACCGCTATCGGACCGGTCCACCTCGAACGCATGGGCTCTGTCGACAGAATCGTCTCCGCCAAGATGGAGATAGTCGGGCATGCACAGACCGTGGTGCTCAACGTCGACTCGCCGGAGTTGGCCGAGCAGGCAGAGCGGATCGCAGACACTCATCGGGTGATCCGCTGCTCGGGCAAGCGCGACTCCGCCGCCGATGTTCGCGTTGCGGCTGACAAGAACGGCGAGGGACTGCGCCTCGACTACTTCGCCGAGGCTTATCCGCTCGGGTCGCTCCACCCGTCGGTGCAGAGATCCAACGTCGCGGTGGCCGCGGCCCTGGCGGTGGAGGCCGGCCTGCCCTCGGATCGGCTGGCGGCGCTGATTGAGGACCTCGAGACCGGTGAGCACCGGGCGAGCGTCGCGGTTGCCGGTTCGGGTGTCACGGTCATCGACAACACCTTCAACTCGAATCCCGCTGGTGCCCGAGAGGCGCTGGCCACGCTGTTGGAGCACAGCGACGAGGGCCGATCTGTGGTCGTCACACCGGGGATGATCGAACTGGGGTCGCGTCAGGACTCCGAGAACGCCGAGTTCGCAAGGCTGGTGGCCGAGTCAGGCTGCGAACTCGTCGTCGTCGGCCGGACCAACCGCACAGCCCTGCGCCGTGGCGCATCCGCGGTTGGCGGTATCGTGATCGAGGTGTCGAGCCGTGACGCTGCGACGGAGTGGGTTCGCCTCAATCTCAGCGCAGGTGACGGGGTTCTCTGGGAGAACGATCTTGCTGACCACTACGCCTGAAACACCCGTGAATGCAGAACCTAGGAGGCCGAGTTGAGAATCGCAGTTGTGTTCGGGGGGCTTTCACCAGAGCACGACATCAGCATCCTGACCGGCCTGCAGGCGGCGCGCCTGCTGCGCGATGCCGGCACGGACGCGAGCCTCATCTACTGGACGAAACAAGCGAGGTTCGAGAGCGTCCCCGCCGATGCTGAGGCCAATGACTTCGCCGGGCCGGACCGGGCGGGTTTCACTGCTGTCGATTTCACGATCCCGGGTGGATTCGCCGAACGGGGACGCCGACGGAGCCGACCGCTCGACATCGACGTTGTGTTGAACTGCTGCCACGGCGGTCCGGGCGAGGACGGCGGCTTGGATTCACTGCTCCGTCTCGCCGGGATGCGGGTTACCGGACCCAACGCCAGATCCTGTGCCCTGTCGATGGACAAGCTGGCAACCACCGCCGTCGCCGATGCCGTGGGTATCGACACGATCCCGAGTGTCGCATTCGAGCAGGGGGCCGAGTTCGCTGCCCCGTTCGGTCCACCTTGGGCGGTCAAGCCGCGCTTCGGCGGCTCCTCGATCGGCGTCGAGGTCGGGGTCGGCGATGTTGCGACGATCAAGACGCTCTCGCAGGTCGCCTCGGCTCGTTCAGGGCTGGTGGTGCAGCCGTACCTGGAGGGCTGGGTCGACTTGAACATCGCGGTGCGCAACTACCCCGAACGACAGGTGTCGGCCATCGAACGGCCTTTGGCCGACGGTGTCTACGACTACGCCACCAAGTACCTCTCAGGTTCCGAGGGGATGGAGTCCGCCCCCCGTGAACTGCCCGCCGATCTGCCTTCGGGGATCAAAGCGGTCATCGAGGACGCCGCTGAGACCCTCGCCGGGGCACTGCAGCTCAGCGGCGCACCACGGGTGGACTTCCTGTGGGACGGCTCGGGCAAGGTCCTGTTGAACGAGATCAATCCGATCCCCGGTGCCTTCGGGTTGTACCTGTGGTCAGCGATCGGAGTCGACCGGGTGAGGCTGCTCACTGATCTGCTCGCCGAGGCGCAGAGCCGACCCGTGCATCCCGGATCGTGGAACACGACCAGCGACGGCGCGGCTCTGCGGTCAGCCCGCGACATCGCCGCCAAACTCGCCTAGCGATCCGCGATCAGCAGGGATTCGTCAGTGAGTAGCGGAGCAGCTCGCCTCGACAGCGGGGCCTGGGGGGTTCGTGTGGCTGTCGGGGTCAAGGTCGCGTTGGCGCTCGCCTTCGTTGTTGCCTTGACGGTTCCGTTGGACCATCTCGAAGGCAAGGGCATGGGGTTTCGGTTCCCGTTGTTCATGCTCTCGGCTGTGGTGGTTCCGATCGCCTGGCGGCGGCGTTTCTCTCCGTATCCGGCGACCGCAGATGTGCTGATCGTGCTGCCGTTCCTGCTGGACACGCTCGGCAACGTATTGGGTTTCTACGATTCCTTCGCCCGAACCGACGATGTGTTGCACACCGTGAACTGGGTGCTGTTGGTGTCGGCCTTCCATGCTTGGCGATTCCGCCGCATCGATTCTGCAAGCACCGTGTCTTCTGCAAGCACCGTGTCTAGGGCAAGCACCGTGTCTAGGGCAAGCACCGTGTCTGCGGCAGACGCCTGGTTGTTGGGAGCGGGAATCGGCGCGCTGGCGATCGTCGGCTGGGAGATCGCCGAGTGGATCGTGGCCGAGACCGGTGCCGGGGGCGGACTCTCGTTGACCTATGGCGACACCGTCGCCGACCTGACCCTGTCAACCTTCGGGGGCATGATCGGCTCGTTCCTGAGCGTCCACTACCTCAGCCGGCGCTGACCGTTGCGGCACCAATTCCGGTACGGTCAATCGACTGACACATCAGACCAACGGAGAGGTGACCTCAATGAGCGACACGAAATGGACTGTTGACGACATCACGGACCAGTCGGGCCGGGTGGCGATCGTCACGGGAGCCAACACCGGTCTCGGCCTTGAGACGGCACGAGGCTTGGCCGCCAGCGGCGCGTCGGTTGTGCTGGCCGTGCGTGATCTTGACAAGGGACGAGCGGCAGTCGAAGCCATCCGAGCCGACCACGGCGATGCCAACCTTGAGCTCCAAGAACTTGATCTGGCGTCTCTGGACTCGATCCGCAGTGCTGCTGCGGAGATCGGCAGACGGTTCGAGCGAATCGACCTCCTCATCAACAACGCCGGGGTCATGTACACGCCCCGGCTCAAGACTTCCGACGGTTTCGAGATGCAGTTCGGCACGAATCATCTGGGCCACTTCGCGTTCAGCGGTCTCGTCTTGGAACGGCTGTTGGGCGTTGCCAGGTCGCGGGTCGTCACGGTCAGCAGCATCGGTCACCGCATTCTCTCGAAGATCGACTTCGACGATCTTGGAACCGAGCAGCGTTACAGCCGGGTCGCCGCCTACGGCCGCTCGAAGCTGGCGAATCTGCTGTTCACCTACGAGTTGGATCGCCGACTCCGCGCGGCGGGTGCCGAGACCGCTGCGCTCGCCGCTCATCCGGGAGGATCAGACACCGAACTCGGGCGCCATATCCCCGCGGGCCGGTTCTTTGAGCCGATGGTGAAGGTCATGGCCCAGAGCGCAGCTATGGGTGCCCTTCCGACGTTGCGGGCAGCTACCGACCCCGAGGCCCACGGCGGGCAGTACTACGGCCCCGACGGGTTTCGAGAGACGAGGGGGCACCCGGTACTGGTCTCCTCCAGCGACCGCTCCCATAACGCCCAGACCCAGCAGAAGCTGTGGGCCGCCTCCGAGAACCTCACCAACGTGCGTTTCCCGGTCTGAGAAGATCCCGTCGGCTGCGTGCGCGGACCACTTGCCAGCCGCCAACAGGCGCGTCCGGCGGGCCTCGGCCTCCCCGTGGTCAGGGGCCTCTTGGTGGGTTGTTGGGGTTGATGATTTGGTAGCCGGTGTTGGTCTTGATGACGATGTGGCCGCGGTCGTGGATGTTGTGGTGGCACAGCGGGCAGGCGAGGCACATCTTGTCGATGGCTTTGCGCACCTGCTGATAGCTGACCGGGTCCAACTCAGCGAGCAGCACTCCCATGCCCTCGTCGTTGATCCAATGCTTGAATGACCGGTTGCGGCGCTGCTGTTCATACCGTTCAGCGCCGTCGTCGGGCTGGTTGCGGTTCACCCACCGCCGCGACTGCTCAGCGAACGCATCAACAGAAGAATCCTCAGCAAGACCCGACAGTTGATCCTCGACTTGTTGAGGCGAAGTCTTCGCCGCGGCCCCCACCGCCACCTCGGCGTGCTCAGCGGTGATAGCGCCGTTGGCCAACGACTCCGCGAGCTTAGGCATCTCAACGAGCCCAGCAGCAGTCTTGGCGACCTTGTTCGCCGCACGGGTCGACATGCGCCCCGCTTCACGCAACACCACCTTGGAACTCACCCCACCATCATCGAGAGTCTCGATCTCAGTCGCGCACCGTGTCTGCAAAGCGTTCATCGCCGCCACCACCCGCCCAGCACCCGCGACCAGACCCTCGAACTCGGCACGGCAAAGCCCAGAAACCGCCACCCCCCGAGCCTGCTGGATCAACGAATCGAACATGACCACAACCTAACCACAGGGTATGACACTACATGAATTGGCTACGCCAGCAGAGCCTCATGTGCCACGTCAACCGCAACGCAGGTCCGATCGCCGTCACTGCCTGAACTTCGCGTGAGGCTGGTCATCCCGACACGCGGCGTGCTCGGTCTGCGATCCAACCGGCCGTCTCGTTGATGGCACTGTCGACACTGTCAGGTGGACCTGAGAGGTCGATGGCCAGCGTGTGCAGAATCTTGTCGGCGTGGCGGACAGTGACCGTGCGTTCGGGAAGTCCGCCGTCGGCGAGGCAATAGATCAGGAGGCCTTCGGGCAGGTCGAGAGCAGTCGTGTAGGCGAGGAGTTGGTAGTAGTCGCTCGTGCGGGCTCTCGCATCGGAGGTCAGCTTGTACTTGATGTCGGCGACATACACCACGGTGC
>JAHQYN010000128.1 GCA_024421085.1 Acidimicrobiia bacterium | reverse complement strand
CGAACTGGCACAAAGCCAAAGTCACCAACGCAGCCACCGAAGCCGCCAACAATCTTGCCAAACGACTCAAACGCGTCGCCTTCGGGTTCACCAACTTCAACAACTACCGCATCCGAGCACTCCTCTATGCCGGCAAACCCAACTGGAAGCTACTCGACACCCTCACTCCACCCTGAAACGCGAAGAGCCTCAAATCCGCTCTTCATGCCCACCCAAGACTCGTCCGCTACTTCGTTTGCATGCCGCGCGACCGTGCTGACGGGCGACGGACAGGGATCACGACCGAGATGCAGAAGTGGGACGAGCACGTAGTGAAGTGGAGCGACTTAGCGAGCGAACGCGGCATGAACGTCGACTTTGCCTGGTGGGGTAATTCGGAGTTGGTGGATCGACTCTCGCAGCTAGAGCATGCGGGTCGACTTGCGTTCTGGTTCGGCAGTCCGGAGCTGTTCACCGATAGCTGGTTCAATGAGCGCCTGGGTGAGGCAATAGAATCGGCAGGATCGCGCTACTCGCCCAGACTTCACGTCGACCTGTCAATTGTGCAGAATTTCGAACTCTTCGGTCGCACAAATAGCGCAAAGGTTTCGGTGCAGCAACACGCCAAGGACATCCGCCGAGCCTGTTCCTACGAAATCCGTCGACTCGCAACCGACGATCCATCGGACGACTTACCGTCACTCAAGTCTCTGGCGGACACGTGTGACGAGGTCATCCACACGATGTCTCACCTCAATTGCCCTCCTGATCAACAGTGGCAAGTCTCAGAGATTTGCCAGACGATAAAGGAGATCCTCAAATCGGTTGACAACAGCGACGAAGCGCTCGCGGAAGCGGAACGGCTGCGCGACAAGGCGATACAGGGTAAAGAGCCCGAACCTGCGCGAACGACGGATCCCTTTCGCGAAGCAAGGTACGCTCTTCGCCGTCTCGAAGGTCAACTCTGGACGACTCTGGATGACCTAAGCTGGCGCGAGTCCTTCATCAATTCTGACGTGCTAATAGTCACCGGGGAAGCCGGTACCGGCAAGACACATCTGCTCTGCGACGTAGCCGACAATCGAATCAAGGAGGGCCTGCCAACCGTGATCTTGATGGGTCAGCGGTTCCTGTCCAAAGAGGACCCGTGGAAGCAAGTGTTGGACCAGCTTGATCTCAGCAACATTTCAACGGATGTATTCGTCGGTGCCTTGGAAGCAGCCGCGCAAGCTGCCGACAACCGCGCGCTAGTAATCATTGATGCCATCAACGAGGGCGCAGGTGATGCCATCTGGCCAGCCCACTTAGCACCGTTTCTTGCAAGACTGCAACGTTGTCCGTGGATCGGGGTCGTACTTTCTGTGAGGACACCCTACTTGGAACGGGTAGTCATCCCAGAAGTTCTTGATAGCGCGCAGAGAGTCGAGCACCTGGGTTTCGGGGAAACCACTTACGAAGCCGTAATGCGGTACTGCGAGCAATTCAACCTGGAATTTCCGACGACGCCGTTATTGCGTCCCGAATTCGACAATCCGCTTTTCCTCAGGACGCTTTGCGAGGGTCTGCGTTCCAATGGGCAAAGTCGCTTCCCAGTGGGTGCCGAGGGCATCACGCAGGTTTTCGACAAGTACCTCAAAGGCGTGAATTTGGAGGTTGCAAAATTATTGGACCTTGATCCGCAGACAGCGACAGTCAGAAGAGCACTCGACGGCTTCGCCGCCGCGCTTGTTGAACGCGGGACACGTTGGCTATCGCTCGACGTAGCACAAACTCTGATCAACGAACACACGCCTACAAGCGGTTACAAGAATTCCCTCTACTGGGCACTCGTTAACAACGGCCTACTCATGGAGTTGCTCCCCGGAGGCCACAACTGTGAACCGGCTGTTCAGTTCGGCTTCGAATGGTTTGCTGATCACCTCATCGCTGCTCATCTCATCGACTCGTTTGGCGACATCGAGGGCCTGACTCTCGAACTGAACCGCCGCGACACGGACGGGTTCGATACCCGAAGGTTGCTGACACCGGGACTGCTTGATGCATTAGCGATCCTGTTGCCCGAACGCCACCGCGTTGAATTGCCTGATGTGCTTCGTGAACCCGCACACTCCTGGTATGTCAGTCGGTCGTTCCTCAAGACTCTTCCGTGGCGAACCCCTGAGTCAATCGGGGTGAGGTGTCACGATCTGGTCAACGATGCCTTCGAGAGGTTCGAACGGCACGAGTCGCGACAGCTACTTGATGCCCTGGTGACATGCGCAACGGTCCCCGGTCATCCCTTCGGCGCGGAGTCGCTCGACAACCGCTTACGGCAGATTCCCATGCCGGATCGCGATGCCGTTTGGTCGACATACCTGCACCACGCCTACAACCAAGACGGACCTGTGGACCGTGTATTGGACTGGGCAGAAGGTCTCCACACCACGGACTCGACAACCGACCCTGAATCCGTCTGGGCTTGTGCCGTGGTGCTTACATGGTTCCTCACAACCTCTAATCGGTTCGTAAGGGATCGAGCAACGAAGGGTCTCGTGGCGCTGTTGGACGGAAACTTCAAGACGGCTACCCGTCTCGTGAGGCGTTTCCACAACGTCGACGACCCATACGTTTGCGAACGGCTCATGGCTGCAGCGTATGGCATTGCGATGCGCAGCACGGATGCCCGTGGAATGGCTCCGCTGGCCGAAGCCGTCTACGAAGAGGTGTTCGCCGAAGGTCACCCGCCCGTGCACTACCTCCTGCGCGACTACGCGCGCGGTGTAATCGAACGAGCCCTCTACCTAGGTGCCGAGATTGATGTCGACCGTTCAAAGATCGAACCGCCCTACCGGAGCGATTGGCCGCACATTCCCGACGACACCGAACTCGAAGAGATAGACCCGAGTGATACCGACCCCCCTGAACCAACGTCCGACGCGGAACGTGATTTGAGATGGATTTGGGGTTCAGTAATGCACTCGGATTTTGCGCGTTACATCATCGGCAACAATTTCGGAGCCGTGTCCGACCTGTGGCTATCTGTTTCACCAGAGAGTCCGCTATGGCAATCATTCGATGAACAACTAGATGACTTTCTGAACTCACTTGACGACGAAATGCTGACACCTTTCCAACTGCTCACCCAGATAAAAGGCAAAGACCCACTGACAACATATGGCGCCCTAGGTAGCGGCTGGAACAATCAAGCAGAGAGCGACGACCGGAGTTTCGCTTTCACCGTCTCGCCTGGACTCGTCGCCTTGGAGCAAGTCGAAGTACAAAAGCTCACAGACAAGCAGAAGGGACGATACCACGAGCTTGAGGCGCTGCGAGACTACGGAGAACCTCGCTTGGCTCTTGAGGTCATTCAGCGTTACGTGCTGAGGCGGGTATTAGATCTCGGTTGGACGCGCGAGCGCTTTAGTGACTTTGACCAGTCTATTGGTCGCGACCTGAGTCATGTGACGCGGAAAGCGGAACGTGTCGGAAAAAAATACCAGTGGATCGCGTTACACGAAATCCTTGCTCTCGTGTCGGATCACTATCAGTTACGGGACGGTTACAGGAGTACACAACCAGTCTCCGAGTATCACGGACCTTGGCAGTCGTACGAACGAGACATTGACCCGTCCTTGCTTCAACCGGCTGCACGGGAGCAGCCGCTGAGAAACGATGTACCGAACAACTTGTTGGCAGACTCAGATGCCGTCGACTGGGGAGACGGAGACGACGCGCACGACTGGCTCAGCCGCGAGGACGAACTCCCTGATATCCGTCAATTGCTGCAATTCACCTGGGACGAAGATGGCAACGCATGGCTCATGCTTCATGGAACGTTGACATGGGAGCAACCAATTCAGCCGACCCATGACCACTTGGAAACCACGGGGCGAAGAGTGTGGGTCAACATCACTGGATACTTGCTTGACCGGGAAACCTCGGCCGCAACCATCGACACGTTGCGCAGCATGGACCTATCCGGCCAATGGGTGCACGAGCCCGCGATCACCTGGCGCGTGTTCTTTGGTGAGGTCGGATGGAGTCCGGCCTTCAATGACCTGATGTCCCAGGTAGAACACGAACGCACGTTTGACAATATGAGTCGGTATCGAAGCGTTCCGACACTTCGACCGGCGGCAATGGAGTACTCATTCGAGGGCGCAGGATATGACTGCTCCCTCTCGGAGCCAGTGACCTTCTATCGACCAGATTGGCAAACGGCTGAGTCGATGCGCCTGAAGTGGACAGGTAAAGGAGCCGATTTCGAGAACATCGCAGGCGAATTCGTGGTGTCGGACCCTTCAGCCGTAGATGCTGGCTCACCTGCGCTGATCAGCCGGGAGTCGGACTTCGCCGACTACCTTAACGAGAACGGCTTGGCCCTCACATGGGTGGTTAAGGGTGAGAGATGCGCTTTTGACCCAGAACGGCCGTTTACCTGGGACGGTTCGCTCCGATTCTGGGGCGTCTACGAGTACACACCATCCGGCCCACAAGGCCAGTTGGAAGCCAGACTCGATCTCCCGGACGACCACTAGCCGAATTCCCCCAGGGAATCTCCCCGAGTTCGGTGCGCCGCTTATCGACTCTAAGCACGATACGTCATCGCTTGGCGATGATTGGTAGATTGATACCAAGATTGTTTACTATGTTCATACCGCCAGATGTGTAGCGTTGAAGGGCAGCACAGGGAGGACCCCAATGCCGGACACACACAAAGCAATGACGCTAAGGAACTCAGCGGAGCAGGCTGACGCCCTTGGAGATGGCCGCTGAAGTCGATGGCACAAGCATGTCCGAGGCGGTGCGGGATGCTACTGAGCGCCATATCGACAGCCGTCGAGCCGACGACACATTCCAGCAACGCCTCGCAGAGTCGATGGAACGCCATCGTAGAATCCTCGAGCGACTGAGCGTGTAGAGATCATGTCGGCTGGACTGTTCACATACGTGCTTCGCTGGGACACCGGGTTCGCTCCCAACCCGTACTTCGGAATCTGCACGCTGGCCACCTGCAAATCGGGAATCCGCAAGAGTGCTGAGCCGGGCGACTGGGTGGCGGGAATCGGATCAACCCAGAATCAGCTTGAGGGCCGCCTCGTATACGCGATGCTAGTCGAGGAGAAACTGTCGTTCGACGAGTACTGGAGCGATCCGAGATTCGCGGAGAAGATACCAAACCTTGCCGGCAGTCGCGAGCAGCGCTGCGGCGACAACATCTACCACCAGACACCTCGCGGCGAATGGGTCCAGAAGGTGAGCCTCCATAGTAATTCGGACTGCAGCCCGAATCACTACCACATGAACCGAGACACGAGAGTCCCGAGCGTCCTAGTTTCAAAGTCCTTCGCATATTACGGAGCCACCGCGATCCCGATCCCGGAGGAGTTCCGTGACTGGGAAGGCCAAGACTACTTCGCCAGTGTCCGCGACTACCGCCGTCACTTCCCCGATGACCTCCACATTGAGTTCACATCCTGGCTCGACTCGCTGGCGGACATCGGCAAAGCGGGCGAACCCTTACATCACCCCAACCTCACGCGTCCGCAGCGGGCTCGGTCCCAATGCGGCACAGATCGCAGATGAGCCGGTACGCTTCATGCCGGAAGTCGTTGCGGCTCTTTCCATTCTCCGATCAGTGCTGGCTCGAGAACCGCTCCAGCCAGATTCTCAATGAAGACGGCTATCACTTGATCGACCTCTGTTGCTGAGGGGGACAAGACAGCTTGGAACTGATGCTCATACGCGGATTCGCCGATCTGGCGGGTAAGCGTCAGGTCATCTCGAATCAGGTCATCGCGAGCGACACCGAGCATCTCAAGCGTTGACTTGTCTAGCAGGTCGAGAACTCTGCTCAATTCGCCTTCGATCCGCCAAAGTTCGCGGGGCAGAAGCGCCTCCAGCGCAAGGTTTTGTCTCTTCGCATGACGCAGGAGTTCAGCAGCCGAGCACTCCACTGTTGTGCAGAGGTAGACGACGGGATAGCTCTGCGGTGGGTTGAAGCGCCCACCAAACCGCCTTGCGCCCTCACCGCTCAGGGGATTGCTGAAACCCATCGCCTGGTTCCGGAACCCAACAACTGACAATGGACGCGCGGCTGCGCTCCCCACCGCGTTTGCTTCAATATCGAACATCTTATGTAATGACGCCCTCCGCCAGTGCCAGCAGGAGGTCGACAACCCGCCGGTACTCGCCTTCCGCTATGAGTTCCAGTGGCTTCCTGTATCGGAGGTCGCGGTTGGGCGAGCGCAGCCAGAACCTCGCTGCATCATCGTTCATCACTGTACGGGCCAGATCAACGACGGCGCGCAGTTCAAGCAGAACCTCCTCCGCGGCCCGCCTAGGAGTTGCCGTCTCAGACCGCCACCTAGACACACTTCGAGGATCGGTCTTTGTGATCCGCGCCAGATCAACGGTGTCAAGCACATTCCCCTCGTAGAGGTGATCCAACAGAGTTGTGACCATCGCCATCCGCAATCGCCCTTCTTTGTGTAGTTCAACGTCGGTCTAACGACATACTATATGTGGCGCTTCGCGTTCTAGGTCGGGGTGTGGGTGTCGAGGGTCCGCGGTTGAACGCGAGGGATCTCCCAGAGTCGGTGCTGACTTCAGCCGAGAAACCGGAGGATCGGTGTGGTGGTTGCGCCTGTACGTGTTTCGGTCGGAGCCAACTCCCAGGCAGAACCGTTGAAACACCCACCAAGAGGCGGCTCGCGGAGCTTGCGGCCCTGAGGCGTCGGGAGTAATCGGAAACCATGTGCTATTTCGCTCGCTCATCGTGGGCGGTCCCGGGTCGTCCCGCCCCGGCGAGGAACTCGGCAAAGCGCAAGACTTGTTCCTTGTCTTGTGCCGACAGCGTAGCGGTAGCCCGGTACAGGGGCGCATCCATGTCCACTTCAGCACCTTCCTCGCCGAGCAGCCACGCCACGGGCCGGCGATACAAGCGGCCAAGACGCCTCAGCTCAAGCGACGAGACACGACGCTTGCCGGACTCTATCGCCGACACGCTTGCCCTAGGGATGTTGAGCGCAACCGCAACATCCTCTTGCAGCAGGCCAATGTACTCGCGCGCCTCCCTCAGCCGCCGCGCGAGCGCCATTTCTTCGCTTGTCCCGGAATCGGGCTCATCAGTGCTCATTATCGGTCCTCTCCTTTAGCTGACACTTCAAGATCTCTTGATCCCACCCTGTGCAGGCCACAGCGATCGCCACCGCCCAGCCACTCTCGCGCGAGGCAGACACATGCAACTTCGAGCTTCCAAGCGATCGGGCTCGCTTACCAGCCGAACCCCGCCACACGACACGCAGCACGGGTAGCGCGTTCAGATACCGTTGATAGAGATTGTGCGCTGCAGCATCTAATTCTTCGACAGCCCGTTCAACAAGATTGGGCGACCACGAGAATCCGGGACTCTGGTACAGCGAGTTCGGGAAAATGGTTCCCGCGACTGTCCCCACGCTCTGGTCTCCAGCTTCATTGAGCACTCCGTCGAGGGCATCGCGAATGGCTTCGTCCTCGGAGCCAGGGTTCTCGACGGTCATAACCAAGTGCACACAGCGACCGCGGCGCTGATCCGCTGTGTGCGTCAGTGCCTGAAGCCACGCCTCGCTGAGAGTCTTGGTGGCTGGCAGTAGTTCGCTCATGACTCGACGAATGGCGCGTTTTTCTCGCGAATCCGCCGGTGCAGCATTCGACTCAGCGCCGTCGGGGTAGCGAAGTCGTCTCTGGTGAGGGTCTTGGTGTCGATTAGCGGCCCTGCCCCGCAAGCTTTCTCGACCTGACTGATCACCCATACCGCGACAAGGCTGGGCACCCCCGCGCTAGGGCTGCTTGAGGCATCGCCGACGCTCGCTAGGAGCGTGCTGACGTTATCCTCAAAGTCGCTCTCGGTGAACTCGCGGATGTCGACCGTGTCATCGACCCGCGGCTGTGGCGGCGCGATGCCTCCTGTGTCGATGTCTTGTACCATGACATCAATGATAGAATATCTGACACCAGTTGTCAAGCGAAATGCTGCAACAATCCAGATTTTCTCGAAGCGCCAACGTACGAAGGGTCCGCAGCGG